>VBIC01000116.1:19396-39247 GCA_005881425.1 Chloroflexota bacterium
TAGACGCCGGCTTTCTGGGCGGGCGTCAGGTGGAGCTGGTAGTCCCAGCCCGAAATGAACTTGTTGGTGGCCGTCTGACAGGACGACGGGGCGCTCTCCAGGTCGTAGACCAGCGCCGTGTCCAGGGCGCCATTGGTCACCCCGAGCGTGCCTGTAAGCATGTTCCAGGCATTGGCCGCCTCCTGCTTCCCCTGGTTGTAGGCGGTGGTCGGGTCGTTACTGAATCGGACCCGGTAGCCGGTGCAGGGCGGCTGCGGACCGACCCAGATGAACTCGAAACCCCAACCCTGCCCGTTCACAGTGTTGAGCCAGCTCGCGCTCAGGTTGGGCTGCGAGCAGAGCATCAGGACGCCACCGATGTAAGTGCCGAGCCACCAGTAGGGCGTCCCGTTCCAGAAGGCCTGCATCTGACTGGCCGTCGGATCCTGGCAGCTGTCGAAGCCCTTGCTCTCGCTGATCCCGGAGCCGCCGGGCAAGGCATAGGCGGGGGACGCAAAACAACGAGAGGGTCGCCACGGCCGTCACCAAAGCTGAAGATCGCTTCATTGATGCCTCCCCTTTCAAACGCACCCGGCAGGTCCCCCCTGGATGCCACCCCTGACGAAAAGCCGGTTACCTGCGACGAATTTCCATCAAGCGGGGGCAGCTGTCAAGGACAAATCACCTGGTGACGGCAGCGGCGAAAAGCTTAACGGCCGGTCATCCAGCGGTCCCCGGGGCGGTCACCTGGCTCAGGGTGTGGCCACCGTCGTGCGTCGCCAGCAGCATCGACTCCTGCACGCAGTCGGACTTGACGCCCTGGCAGGTGCCCTGGGTCACGACGATCCATCCGTCGGAGGGTGAGGTGAAGAGCGCCGCGGCGGCCACCGGCCACCCCCTGTTCGGTCGAAGCGCCTGCCAGGTCCCGCCCGCGTCGGCGGACTGGTAGAAGGCGGGACCCGGAAAGATCACCCACTGTCGCGGGTTGATCACGGCGAAAGGGATCATCAGGGGAGAACCGTAATGGCTGGCGTCGATGCCGGCCGGGCCGGGCCGCGCCGACCAGGTCGACCCCGAGTCGTGGCTGACCATCACCACCAGACCGGAGGGCCCGCTGCCCAGGGCGACCCCCTCGCTGCCGAAGAACGCGGGGAGATCCACGGGTACGGGGAGCGGCGCATCCTCCCAGGTACGTCCTCCGTCGGTCGTTCGGTAGAGGCGTCCCGCGACGTCGACGCCCCAGCCGGCGCTGAGCCCCTGGAAGCGCACGCCTGAAACCGTGGGCGCGTTGGCGAGCCGAGTCCAGGAGCCGCCCCCGTCGGCGGTGGCGAAGACCGCGGCCATGCCGGCCGCTCCGCCGTGCGGCAGATCGACGACCAACCACCCGTGCGCCGCATCGGAGAAGCTGAGGTGCGACTCGCCGAATCCGTCGGAGAAGGTGGCGGGGACCAGGCTCGTCGTCCAGGTCCGTCCGCCGTCGGCCGTCCGGTAGACGGTGACGCGGAGGTTACCCTCGGGCACCGCGGCCGCGGCCCAGCCGTGGCGTGAATCGGTAAAGGTTGCCGCGAGCAGGGCGGCGCCGGGGTTGGGGACGGATGGACTGACCGTCTGCCAGTGGGCGCCCCAATCGTCGGTGCGGTAGAGACCGGTCCCGTTCAGGACCCAGGCGCCGCCCCCGGCGAACGACCCCAGGTCCCGAACCAGAGGCCCGGCGACAGTCCCGGCATGGCTCGCAGGTGCGGGCGGACCGTGATGAACGTCCTCACGGACCGTCCTGATGGCGATCGCGACGGAGACCGCCAGCATCACCAGCGCCACGCTGGCGCCGGCCGATAGCAGCGCGGCGGGACGCCTTCTGGACTCGGGCCGCCACCCCGGCGGCATCGCCGGAACTTCGGCCCGCACGTCCTGGTAGAAGCGCGTCAGCCGTTCAGCCAGCTCGTCTCGGTCCGTCATGACGGCTCCTCATGCAGTGTCGAAGGTGCTCCGTCGAGCCTCGTGAACCGCCTGCGCAGCCGTTCCAGCGCCCGGTGGGCCCACGTCCTCGCGGTGGCCTCGGGACGGCCCAGGACCTGGGCGATCTCGGGAAAGCTGAGTCCCTGGTCGTAGCGCAAGGCGAGGATGGCTCGATCGCGCGGGCGGAGGCCCAGGAGGGCGCTGCGCATCTGCTCGATCTCCAGGCGGGTGATGGCGAGCGATCCCGGATCGCGGTCCACGGCGGCGGGTTCTCGGTGACGAAGCCTGGCGAGGAGGCTGCGGCGGTGATCGATGGCAAGGTTGAAGGCAACGCGCATCACCCAGGCCCGGCCGTTCACCTGCTCACCGAGCTTGCGCCGGTGCTGCCACAACCGCAGAAACGCTTCATTCGTGATCTCCTGCGCGACCCCGGCATCGAAGACGACGAGATAGACCGTCCGCACGACGAGCGGATGCAGACCTCGGTAGAGGGCCTCGAAGGTCTGGCCGTCATCGTCTGTCTCCATCACGCAGGCTGCCGGGGTCGCAACTACTTACACAACGGACGGGGCGGCGGACCGTTTCAGAGGCCCGGCCGACTGCTGTCACAATATGCGGGGTGACCCGCGTCGTCCTGCTGGGCCTCGATGGCTTCCCGCACCGCTGGATCCGGCCCGACGTGACGCCCCGCATGTGGGAGCTGGCCGCAACCGGCGGCCGCGCGGCGGAGGGCGGGATCACCGGCAAGCCCTCCTCGACGTACCCTGGTTTCTGCACCCTGCTCACCGGGCGCTTCCCGGTGGCACACGGCGTCCGGACCACCGGGTCCCAGTCCGGGACCCTGCCCGCCTGGGCCGGGACCTGGAACCGAGTGCTGGTCCCGACACTGTTCGATACCTGCCGGAGCGCCGGGCTGCGGACCGCCGCGGTCCAGGGCGACCACCTGATGCATCCCATGCTGGGCACCGATGCCGCCACCTGGATCTGGCCGCCGAAGGGCGAGGTCCCACAGGGCACTCCCCTCGACGACCATGGATACCCGATCAACGCCGCGGTCCGGCCGTCGCTGCTCGAGGCGGCGCGCGACGGCTCCCTGGCCTTTCTCTTCGGCCACCTCAACGAGGCCGACACCGTGGGCCACGACACCGGGCCGGACTCGCAGGCCTCGATGGCCTGCTACCGCGCGACCGACGCCGTCGTGGGCGAGGTCCTCGACGCCCTGCGACCGGACTGGGCCGATACCGTGGTGATGATCGTCTCCGACCACGACATGGAGGACCGCACCGATATTCCTCCGATCGACCTGACGGCGGATCCGGGCGTGCGGGCGGTGGCCGACGACATCCTGGGCGACGGCGGCGCCGCTCTCCTCCGTCTGCGCTCCGGCGTCAGCCCAGGCGCTGCCGGCGCGGCGGTCAGCCGGGTGGACGGCGTGGCCGGTTGGAGCCAGGGCTCCAGGGAGATGATCGTCGTCGATGCGCAGCCAGGCCGGATCTTCTCCGCCTGGCGCCTGCGCTTTCGCGGCTATCACGGTGGCCCGGCCACGGCGCGGACGGTGGCGCTGGTGGGCGGCGGGCACCCCCACGTGTCGGCGATCGCGGGCACGCTCGCCCGACGGCGACCGCACCTCGCGGACTGGGCGCCCACCATCGCCGGAGTCCTGGGCCTCGACCTCTCCCCCACCGACGGCGTCAGCCTGGCCTGATCGTCAGTCCTCGCGGGAGATCAGGACGGGGTCGGGGCGGAGCGCCAGGCGTACGCGTGTCCCGGCGGCATGAGCGCCGGCCTCCGAGGTCGGCAGCTGGGCCAGGACTGTGACGTCGCCCAGGTCGACCGTGACCCGGCTCAGCGCCCCGAGGAAAGCGGTGGCGATCACGATGCCGACCAGAGGGCCGGACGCCGCCTCGCCATCGCGAGAGAGGGTGACCGCTTCGGGACGGACCAGCGCCACCGCCGGTCCATCCGGGGCGTCGGGCTGAACCAGAGGCAGGCGCGTCCCCCGCACCTCCACGCTCCCATCGCGCACCAATCCGGACAGCCGGTTGGTGAGACCGACGAACTCGGCCACGAAGGGGGTCGCCGGTCGCGCGTAGATCGTCGTCGGAGGGCCCAGCTGCTCCAGCCGGCCGGAGCGCATGACCCCGACCCGGTCGGCGATGGCCAGCGCCTCCTCCTGGTCGTGGGTGACGAAGAGCGCGGTGATCCCGACCTCCAGCTGCACCCTTCTGATCTCGTCCCGCAGCCGGGCCCGGACCTTGGCGTCGAGCGCCGAGAGCGGCTCGTCGAGCAGCAGCACCTTGGGCTGGATTGCCAGGGCCCGAGCCAGCGCGACCCGTTGCTGCTGGCCGCCCGAGAGCTGGTGCGCGTAGCGGTTGGCGAAACCCTGGAGGCCTACCAGCTCCAGGGTCTCCATCGCCCGGCGCCGGCGGTCGGCCGGGCGGACCTTGCGCATCTGGAGCCCGAAGGCCACGTTCTCCCACGCCGTCATGTGAGGGAAGAGCGAGTAGGCCTGGAAGACCATCCCGACGTCGCGCTTGTTGGCCGGCCGGCGGGTGACGTCGGCGCCTCCGATCGTGACCCGCCCGCCGTCGGCCTCCTCGAGGCCCGCGACCAGCCTCAGCGCCGTGGTCTTGCCGCATCCCGAGGGCCCGAGCAGCGCGACCAGCTCTCCGGGCGCCAGGGTCAGGCTCAGGCCGTCGAGCGCGGTCACGCCCGCGTAGCGCCGGCGCAGGTCCTCCAGCCGGACCTCTACCCCGCCACGGGTGCTCCGGGCAGTCGCGCTCGGGCTGGAGGTGGCTGCCAACTCAGCCCTCCGCCCGTGCGACCCGAGCCCGAGGCCGGCCGACGAAGGAGAGGACGACCAGGAGCAGAAAGGCGAACAGGAGAGAAGCGACGGCGACCGCGATCGAGACCCCCGCGTTGGCCCGACCCAGCAGCTGGATCGCGACCTGGACGTTGACGTAGTTGAGCAGGTTGGCGATGGTGTACTCGCCCAGCACGACCGCGACCGAGAGCAGGCAAGCGTTGAGCAGCGCGACCGACATGTTGGGCACGATGATCCGCCACATGACGGCCGGCCAGCCCGCGCCCAGGCTGCGCGCCGCCTCGGAGAGTGTCTTCACGTCTATGGCGGAGAGGCCCGCATACAGCGTGCGGTAGGCATAGGGCAGGACCAGGACCAGATAGGCGAAGGCCAGGGTGAGGATGGAGTCGACGAGGTTGATCGCGATCCACTTGTAGATCGGCACCAGGCCCGCCACCAGCACGATCGCCGGGATGGTCAGCGGCAGCAGGCAGATGAACTCGATGGTCCGCGCCAGCTCGGGAAGGCGCAAGCGAACCCAGATCATGGTCGGAACCAGGAGGAGGAGCATGCCGACCGAGGTGATCAGGGCCAGCTCGAGCGAGGCGACGATCGCCGCCACCAGGTCGGGATAGGTGACGATGCTGGTCCAGGCCTCCAGAGTGCGTGGAGCGTTGAGTCCCCGGCCCCGGGTCGAGAACTCGAACATGCCGGCGATCGGGACCAGGAAGAAGGCGCCCATGATGACGAAGGTGACGCCGCGGAACAGCTGCAGCCGGATGCGGCGGGCGCGGTTCACGGCGGCGCCATCGTCCTCATCGCAGCCACCCTGCCGTCCGTCGCTGTAGCTGCGCGTAGAGCACCATGACGATGGCGACGATCACCACCATGACCAGCGCCTCGGCGCTCGCGATTCCCGGGTTGTGCAGCCCGACCTCGCTGGTGAGGGTGTTGGCGATGAGCAGGGAAGCGATGATGCTGCCCTGGTTGATCAGCGCGGCCGCGGTGGCGTAGGCAGAGAAGGCATTCGCGAACAGCAGCAGCGTGGCGCCGGTGAAGGCGGGCAGCAGGAGCGGGCCCGCGACGTAACGCCAGTAGTGCCAGGTCCCACCGCCCAGGGTCTCGGTGGCTTCCCGCCACTGGGGCCGGATGCCGTCGAGCGCGGGCAGGAAGACCAGCACCATGAGCGGGATCTGGAAGTACGCGTAGACGAGTACGAGCCCTCTCAGCTGGTAGAGCCACTCGCCGTTGGCGTAGATGTCGATGCCGCGGTCCAGCAGCCAAACCCTGATCAGGCCCGCGCCTCCGATCGTGGCCAGGAACGCGAAGGCCAGAGTGACCCCGCCGAACTGGGCCAGCACGCCGCACGCGGACGTGACCAGCCGGCGCAGGACGCTCCGCGGGTTGCCGGTGGCGACGGCATAGGCGAGCATCGCCCCGAAGACCGCCCCGACCAGGGCGCTGACCGCGGCGAGGACGACGCTGTTGATGAAGGAGCGCACGATATACGCCTGGTTCATCGCCGTCAGGTTCGCGAGCGTGACGCCGTTCGGGCCCACGAACGCTCCGATCGCCACGATCGCCGTCGGAAGGAGGAGGAAGAGGCCCACGTAAGCCAGGAAGGGAACGGCACCCAGCCAGTCTGCATTGAGCCGGCGGCCGCCCCCCAGGGGGCGGCGCGCCGTTTCAAGCTTGATGCTGGGGTCGACTGCGAGGGTCAACCGATGGCCTGGGCCCAGTGGTCGGCGAGGTAGTTCTTGGCGTTGGTGGCCTGGTCGGCGCTCAGGAACACCGGCTTGCCGTTGACGGGGGGAAGCTTGGCGGCGGCCGCCTTGTCCAGGGTGCCTTTCTTCTGCATCGCGTCCATGCGCACCGGGCGCGCCAGCCCCTTGAGCCAGAGGTTCTGGCCTTCATCCGAGTAGAGATACTCCATCCAGAGCCGCGCGGCCGCCGGATGCGGAGCCTGCTTGTTGATGGCCTGCGCGTAGTAGCCGCCCAGAATCGCGTTGGAGGGAACGAAGACCTTCCAGGTGGGGACGTCGGTTCCGTGCGCGGCCGACAGGTAGTCCCAGTCGAAGACCACCGGCGTGCTCCCGTTCTTGACGGTGGCGGTGGTCGCCTGCACCGGGACGAAGTTGCCCTTCTGCTTCAGCTGGTGGAAGAAGTCGACGCCCTTGCTGATGTCGTCCAGCGAGCCGCCGTTGGCCAGGGAGGCCATCATGACCCCGTTGAGCGCCGCGTTGGCCTTGGTCGGATCGCCGTTGAGCGCGACCTTGCCCTTGAACTCCGGCTTGAGCAGGTCCTGGATCGAGGTGATGGTCGGGACCTTGCTGGAGTCGTAGCCGATCGACATGTAGCCGCCGTAATCCTGGAACCAGAGCCCGGTGGCCTCCTTCTGGCTGTCGAGGATGTCGCCCCAGCTCGTAACCTTGTAGGGAGCGAACAGGTTGGTGTTGGCGAGGGCGACCGCCATCCCGACGTCCAGGACGTCAGGCGCCCGGCTGGTGCCGGCCAGCTGCTGGACCGCGTTGACCTCGTCCTGGCTGCTGCCGTTGGGGTTGGCCGAGTCGATCGGGATCCCGTACTTGGCGGTGAACCCGCTGATGATCGCACCGTAGTTGGCCCAGTCAGGCGGCAGCGCGATCACGTTCAGCTTGCCCTCCTTCTTGGCCGCGGTGACCAGGGCGTTCAGCCCGCCGGCGTCGGCCGCCGACTGGGCGGTCGCCGGGCTGCCCCCCGAGCTGCTGGACGCCGGACCCCCTCCACACGCCGCCAGCACCATGACGGCGCCGGCCGTGAGACCCAGGACGTGGAGTCGGCGAAGTCGCGTATTGTGCATGCTTCCCTCCCTTCAGGATCGACGCGGAATTCTCCCCGGTTTAACCATCTGGCGCAGGCGATGTCAAGGGAAGATAGATTAAGGATGCTCAGCCCGTCAGAAGCGGACTGGCGATAACTGATAGGCCGGTTTCCCGATTGCCTTCAGCAGCGGCTGCGCCTAAGATGACACGGTGAGGAACCTGGCTGGCCTCGCCGCGGCCGCGCTGGCCCTGGGCTGCCTGGGCCTTCCTCTGCCGGCTGAGGCCGCCACCCAGACCGTGGTCACGATCCAGTTCGACGACGGCAATGCCGACGCCTATCAGGCGCTGAGCATGCTTTCCACGCATGGCATGCACGCCACCTTCTACGTCAACACCGGGTTCATCGGCGACTCCACGCACATGTCCTGGACCCAGCTCCAGGACCTGTACACGGCCGGCAACGAGCTCGCCGGCCATACCCTGACCCACCAGAACATCAAGAAGCTGAAGACGGCGGACGCCCGCTACCAGGTCTGCCAGGACCGGGACAACCTGATCAGCCACGGGTTCCAGCCTGAGTCTTTCGCCTATCCCTTCGGCTCCTTCGACTCCGGCAGTGAGGCGGTGGTGCAGGCCTGCGGCTACAACAGCGGACGGGGCGTCTCGGGCGTCAACGACACCAGGGTCTTCGCCGAGACCATCCCGCCGGCCGATCCTTATGCGTTGAGGACGCCTCCCGATCCCAAGCAGGGAACAACCGTGGCCACCATCGAGGGCTACGTCACCGCCGCCGAGCAGCACGGTGGCGGCTGGGTCCAGCTCACCTTCCACCACGTCTGCAGCGGCTGCGACGCCTACTCCATCACCGGGGCCAACTTCCAGGCTCTGCTGGACTGGCTTCAGCCCAGGGCAGCGTCGGGAACCGTGGTGCAGACCACTGCTCAGGTTATCGGCGGTCCCTTCAATCCGCCGGTGACCCCCTGACCCCGGCCGCGACCCGGGTCTTTGCGATCAGCCGCTGAGCATCCGGCTCCAGCGCTGCTCGATGCGCTGCGTCTTCCAGACGATGAGCGAGCCGGCCCAGACCACCACGAACATGCCCACGATGATGAAGCCCATGGTGTTGAAGTCGATGCGCTCAAGAACGGGCCAGAGGCCGCCCGTCCAGTGGAGCTGCGAGCTGAGCACGGAGACCAGCTCCACCGTGCCGATGAAGAGGGCCACCATCACCGAGAGGCCGGTGATGGTCAGGTTGTAGTAGACCTTGCGCACGGGGTTGGAGAAGGCCCAGCCATAGGCTTTAGCCATGAAGGCGCCGTCGGCGCTGTCCATCAGCGACATCCCGGCGGCGAAGAGGATGGGAAGGGCCATGATGGCATAGATGGGCAGGCCCTTTGAGGCCGCGCCTGCCGAGATGGCCAGGAGGGAGACCTCGGTCGCGGTATCGAAGCCGAGCCCGAAGAGAAAGCCGACCGGGTACATGTGCCAGCTTCGAGTGACGAACTTGAAGAGCGGACCGAAGAAGCGGAACATGAGCCCGCGGTTCTGTAGCTGGTCCTCCAGGCGCTGCTCGTCGTAGCGCCCGCCCCGCATCTCGCGGAAGATGCGGACGATCTCGACCAGGATCACCAGGTTGATGATGGCGATGACGTAGAGGAAGATCCCGGAGACCGAGGTGCCGATCACGCCGCCCACGGTCTTGAAGCTGCTCAGGTTGGTGCTGATCAGCACCGCGGCCAGGGCCAGAGCCACCGCCATGACGAAGACGACGGTGGAGTGCCCCAGGGAGAAGAAGAGTCCCACGCCCATCGGGCGGCGTCCCTGCTGGAGCAGCTTGCGGGTCGTGTTGTCGATGGCGGCGATATGGTCGGCGTCGAAGGCATGGCGCAAGCCGAATGAGTAGGCGAGAGCTCCCAGGCCGAGGAGAGTCGGATAGCGGGGGGCAGCGTAGAGGAGCAGTCCCCATCCGAGCAGGTTGAGCGCCAGGACCAGGCCGAAGACCCCCGCCAGGCGGGTCGCCACGGAGGTCCGCTCCAGCCGCTCCCCGATGTCCTGGAGCTGGGGCTGTGCCGCCATCGAATTCACCTCCCGGGCGCGCGCCCGCCGCGCCCAGGCCGAGTATAGGGCTTATTGCGAGTCATTTGCAATTAGGGTTTACCCGCATTAACCGGATCGCCGCCGGATCGTCGCGATAGCATCGGACGATGGCGGACCCGCAGGCCGGGCCGATGGAACGCTTCGCTCAGACGGGCGAGGCGATCCGGGGCACCCCCAGCAAGCTGGAGAAGACTCGCCTGCTGGGAGAGTACTTCGCCGGCCTGGACCTGCCCAGCCTGCCGCTGGCGGCGATCTTCTTCACCGCCAGGCCCTTCGCGGACCGCGACCAGCGCAAGCTGAACCTCGGCTACGCGGTCATCCGCAATGCGGTCTGCGCCGTCGCCGGGGTCGACGACGACGCCCTGGGCGAGGCTTACCTACGGCACAGCGACGTGGGTGATGTGATCGAGGAGGTCCTTGCCGGCCACACCCATCCTCGACCGACCGGCCTCCGCGACGTCGAGGCCGTCTTCGCCCGGATCTACGCCGAGCGGACCGTGAGGAAGAAGACCGAGGCCCTGATCGAGCTGCTCGACCGGCTCACCCCGCTCGAGGCCAAGTACATCGGCAAGATCCTGACCGGCGACCTGCGGATCGGGCTTCGCGCGGGGCTGGTCGAAGAAGGGATCGCCCGCGCGGCCGGAGCCCCGGCCCAGGACGTGGCCTGGGCCAGCATGCTGACCGGAGACCTGGGGGAGGTGGCCCTCCTCGCCCGCCGCGGGGCGCTCCGCCAGGCGCAGCTGCACCTGATGCATCCGCTCCAGTTCATGCTCGCCTCTCCCGAGGAGGACGCGGAGGCGATCATGCGCCGGGTCGGCGGTGAGGCCTGGGTGGAGGACAAGTACGACGGCATCCGGGGCCAGCTTCATAAGGAGGGCTCTCGCGTCATCCTCTATTCACGCGACCTGAACGAGGTGACCAGCGCCTTCCCCGAGGTGGTCGAGGCGGGGCAGCGGGTGCCCCACGACGTCCTGCTGGACGGGGAGCTGCTGGCCTTCAAAGACGGCTCAGTCCGCCCTTTCTTCGAGCTCCAGCACCGGCTCGGCCGCAAGGTCGTCAGCGCCCAGCTGCTGGGGGAGGTCCCGGTCAGCTTCGTGGCCTTCGACCTCCTCTACCTGGATGGGCAGACCCTCCTGCAAGAGCCGCTGCGCGAACGGCGGCGCCTGCTGGAGGGGCTCGAGCTGCCCCCGCCATTCATGCTCGCCCACCTGATCCGCGCCCGCTCCGCCCAGGAGCTCGACGAGGTCTTCAACGCCGCCCGCGCCCGCAACAACGAAGGCCTGATGGTCAAGGGCCCGAACACGCCCTACACGCCCGGACGTCGCGGCCTGGGCTGGCTGAAATTGAAGAAGGCGCTTGCCACCCTGGACGTGGTCGTCACCGGCGTCGAGTGGGGCCACGGCAAACGGCGCCAGGTCCTATCCGACTACACCTTCGCCGTCTACGACGAGGGCTCCGGCCGCCTGGTCAACATCGGTAAGGCCTACTCCGGGCTGACCGACGCCGAGATCGCGAGCATGACCGAGTACTTCAAGTCGATCACCCTCAAGGACTACGGGCGCTTCCGCCTGGTCCAGCCCGAAGTCGTGCTCGAGGTCGCCTTCGACGCCATCATGGAATCGGGCCGGCACAACTCCGGCTACGCCCTCCGCTTCCCGCGCATCAAGAGGATACGCAGCGACAAGACGGCGCGGGAGATCGACACGCTGGACAGCGTGGCCCGGCTGCATCGCTCCTTCACGCGTGAGCGCGTGCAGCTGGTCGAACCGGCTCAGCCTTCCGCTGACGGCGAACCCGTGCCGTCAGGATCATGACTACCCCGGCCACGATCACGCCTCCCGCCAGCAGGGTCCGCAGGCTGAGCGGCTCGCGCAGGACCAGGGCGCCGAGGATCACGGCCACCACCGGGTTGACGTAGGCGTAGGTCGAAACCAGGGGGAGCGGCGCGTTGCGCAGCAGCCAGGCGTAAGCGCTGAAGCCCACGATGGATCCGAAGACGACCAGGTAGGCCATTGCCGCCAGCGCATGCACCGGAACGGCGGCCGGGTGGACGCGGGCCGGCTCGGAGAGGAGCAGAGAGGCGGCCAGAAAGAGGCCGCCGGCGCTCACCATCTCGATGGCGCTTCCGGCAAGGGCATGCCGGGGCAGGGGCACGTGGCGGGAAAACACGGAGCCGGTGGCCCAGCAGATGGGCGCCAGGAGGCAGAGGCCGAGGCCTCGCCAGTCGAGGCGGTCGCTTCCCGGCAGCCCGACCAGGAGCACCACACCGCAAAAGCCGACCAGCAGGCCGGCGATGCCCAGCCGGCTCAATCGCTGGCCGAAGGCCAGCCGGTCGATGAGCGCCATCCACATCGGCGCGGTCGCGACGCAGAGCGCGGCCACACCGGAAGGGATGAACTGCTCGGCCAGGATGACCCCGCCGTTGCCGCCGAGCAGGAGCGCCGTCCCGATGCCGGCAGCTCCCAGCCATTCCGCGGGGCGGACCGCAATCGCCCGCCACTCCCCCCGAGCCACGACCCAGGCTGCCAGCAGGGCGCCGGCCAGGATGAAGCGCACCGCGCCCATGAAGAAGGGCGGGACGCCGTCGAGGGAGAGCCTGATGCCCAGGTATGTCGACCCCCAGACCAGGTAGACGGTTCCCAGCGCCAGCCAGGTGAAGGCGGACGTTGTTGCCGTGGGACGCCTGAGCTCCGGAGCGAAGACCCGGCTCACCGCCGCGATCACGCGCTCTTGCTGGTGGGCCGCTCCTCCTCCGGTTGCGGTGCGCGGCGAAGGACGTGAAGACGCGGAAGCGAAAGCGCGGCCGGCAGGCCCTTGCGACGGGCCTGCCGCACCATGCGGCGGATCTCAGCTTCCTCGCGGAGGCTCGTCTGCCGCTCCATCGCCCAGGTGTAAAGCGACTGGTAATCGTTCATGTGCGTCTCCTTGTTCGTACCCCTGGCCGTAACCTGTCTGTCACGGCTGACCAGTTACATTGACATCATAGTCCGTTTGAGCTAACCTGTCAAGGGGTAGAAACCGGTTACATGATCACGGATCCGTCGCAGTCCGGTAAGGTCCTCCTCCCGGTCCAGCAGGGCCACCTCGCCCGGCTCGAGGACGGGCTCGATTTTGTCAACACGCTCCACTTCTCGGGCTCCCACAAACACGCGGACGGCGACACCCCCAGAGGCCCGACCCACGATCACCTGCGGACCCCCGGCGACGCCCTCGACTGGCTGGTGCGGCACGACCTGCTCCACGCCGCCACCCGGGATGCGCTGGTGGAGCGCTACCGGCTCTCCCCGGCCGAGGGCGATCACGTGCTGGCCCGCCTCCGCCGGCTGCGGCAGGCGATGCGCGCCATCCTGGAAACGACCGTGGACAGCCGGCCGCCCAGCCTGGGCGACCTGTCGGAGCTGAATCGGGCGATGCGTACCCACTACGTCTATGAGCTGGTCCCGGGACCGGACGGCGTCTCCCTCGAGCATCGCCATCAGGGCGATCCCGTCGATGGGGCGATGGCCCGCCTGGCTGAGAGCCTGGCCCGGGAGCTGATCCAGGGTGAACCAGGCCGGCTGCGCATCTGCGACAACCGTGAGTGCAGCTGGGTTTTCGCCGACCGGTCGCGCACCGCCCGCCGCAAGTGGTGCGACATGGCGACCTGCGGCAACCGGGCCAAGGTGGCGCGGCATCGCGCCCGCCGGCGCGCCGTCGGCACCGCCGTTCCCGCCCTCTGACGGTTTCGGCCTCTAAAATGGCGCGTCGGAGGGGTGTCCGAGTGGTTTAAGGTGCAGCTCTCGAAAAGCTGTGTGGCGGCAACGCCACCGCGAGTTCGAATCTCGCCCCCTCCGCCACCGCAGACACCATCCGCCATCGCCATGACCTGGAGCCTCGTCCCCCGAGCCATCGTCCTGGCCGTCTACGCCGCCGCCATGGGCTACCTGGAGGCCGTCGTCGTCTTTTACATCCGCTATGCGCTGGGCGACGTGCACGCCAGCGGCTCGGTGTCCTCAGCCATCCTCCAGGCCTTCCCCTGGGGCGTGGAGGCGACCCGGGAGGTGGCGACCCTGGTCATGCTGGCGACGGTCGCCGCACTGGCGGGACGCGACTGGTGGGAGCGGGCCGCCGCCCTGCTGCTCGCCTTCGGCATCTGGGACTCGACCTATTACCTGGGCCTGGAGCTGCTGGCCCAGTGGCCGCCCTCGCTCTTCACTCCCGACGTCTACTTCTTGCTGCCCGTTCCCTGGGGCGGACCGGTGTGGGTGCCGTTGCTCTGCGATGCCGGGATGCTGGCCCTGGCCGCGCTGATCGTCAGCCCCTGGCGCCGGCGAATGAGCCTGGCCCGATGACCGCCCATACGATCGATGATCAGCACTACATGGAGCTGGCCCTGGCCCAGGCCCGACAGGCTGCGGCCGTGGGCGAGGTGCCCGTCGGCGCGGTCCTGGTGCGGGACGGGTCCGTCGTCGCCCAGGCTCACAACCGGATCGAGTCGATGCCCGACGCGACCGCGCACGCCGAGATGCTTGCCCTGCAGGAGGCTGCCCGCTCAACCGGTTCCTGGCGGCTCGAGGGGATGGCGCTCTACGTCACGCTCGAGCCCTGCCCCATGTGCGCCGGGGCGATGGTCCTGGCCCGGATCGCGCGGCTGATCTATGCCACGCCGGACCCCAGGAAGGGGGCCGTGGACTCCGTCTACGACGTCCTGCGCCATCCGGCGAACAACCACCGGGTCCAGGTCAGCTCCGGGCTCCTGGCCGAGCCGGCAGCCCAGCTGCTGCGCGAGTTCTTCCTGGAGCGGCGCCGCTGAGCCTGGACCGCGTCGGCTAAGGCTCGGCCGCGCCCTCAGGCTGGGCCCCGCCGCCGTCCTGTGCGGCATGGCCGCCCGTGGCTCCGGCGGCCTGCCCATGATGCGCTTGCCGGTTGGCCATGGCCTGGTCGAGGTGGCTGCGCGCCCGATCGACGGTCGAGGCTGCCTGCCGGTCCCCGGAGGCGCTCAGGGTACCGGCCAGCCGGCGGAGCTCTTCGTCGGCGGCCTTACGCCCGGCCTCGACGTCGCGGTCCGAGGCGTCGGCACTGACCGTGGTGGCGTACATGTCCGCGAGTCGAACCGCCTCCGTCCCGCGTCCGAGTTGGGCCAGCCGCTGCGCCTCGTGGAGACGGCGCTGCGCGAACTCGAGGCGAAGCTGCGCCCTGGCCTGGGAGTCGGGCGTGAGCCGGAGCTCGATGCCTTCGACCGCGGTCTTCACCTGGTAGAGCGGTTCGCCGGGCAGGGTCCCGGCAGCTGCCGTGGTCAGCCCGCCGGCGGAGAGCGCCACCGCGGCGGCCACTCCGGCGGCGCCGACCAGGACCGGCCTCAGCCGGCGGGCCAGATTGACGGACCTCCGGGGCAGGGAGCGGCCGCGCTGCGCCCTCGCCAGCATGCGGTTGCGGGCTCGCAGGCGGAAGGTGATCTGTGGAGCGGGCGGGCGCAGCTGGCCTAGGTCGAGCGATAGCTGAAGCAG
Source organism: Chloroflexota bacterium (assembly GCA_005881425.1). Lineage (GTDB taxonomy): Bacteria > Chloroflexota > Dormibacteria > CF-121 > CF-121 > CF-120. The sequence goes on from VBIC01000116.1 coordinate 34,519, forward strand.
GGAAATCAGGTCGACGCGACGTCCGGCGTGGCGACGGAGAACGTCCTGCAGTGCGCGCCCGTCGTTGAGCGCACTCAGGCACTCGTCCAGCGCGCGCTCCATCTCAGCCACGGCGCCCTCCCCCGACGCGCTCCTCCGCCGGCTGCTGCGCCCGAAGCAGGCGCAGAAGGCTGTTCAGCGCGCGATGCTGGAGGGCGTGGATCGCGCCCGGCCGGCGCCGCAGCAGGCCCGCCACCTGACCGACCTCCAGGTTGTCGATGAAACGCAGCCTGATCACCTGCTGCTGGTCCGGCGTCAGCTGCTGGACCGCCTCGATCAGCCGCCGGCGCTGCTCCGAGAACTCGACCCGCCCATGCGGGTCGGCGTAGGGGCCTCTGTCCTCGACCGCCTCGTGCAGCTCCAGTGTCTGCCGGGCCGCTCGCCGGTAGCGGTCGACCACCAGGTTGTGCGCGATTCGATAGAGCCAGGACGCGAACGGGATCCCCCGCGAGCGGTAGCCGGGGATCGCATCGACCATCTTCAAGAACACCTGCTCGGTTAGATCTTCGGCGTCGGCCTGGTGGCCGACCCGGGCGTAGACGTAGCGGTAGATGCCGTCGAGATAGCGTTCGTAGATCTCGGCCAGCGCCCCGGGGTCGAGAGCCCGGGCCCGCCGGAGGAGTGCCTCGTCGGGCGTCTTCAAAGCGCCCACAGTGTATAACGCGATTCAGGTCGAATTCGAACGGCCGCCCCATAGCGTTTCCTATAATCGGTGGTCGCTGCGGTGGCTTTAGCTCAGCTGGTTAGAGCGGTGGATTGTGGATCCACAGGTCGAGGGTTCAAATCCCTCAAGCCACCCATCACCTTTTGATTTTCTGGGCCAGTTCGAGCACGTTCTCGTATCCCTGGCTTTTGGCGTATGCCTCGAGCTCCGGAGTGTTGCTGACCTGCTCCACGTACCACTCGAAACACTTGATGTCGGTAATGCTCAGGGTCATGGTCACGCAGGTGAAGTAGTAGATCCGGTCGAAGAAATCGAGATAGCGGTCCACGTCGTAGCGGGCTCGCTTCTCGTCTGGGGACAACCCGCTGGGACTGACCGGAGCCAGGATCCGGGCGAGATTGCTCCCCGCCGGCATCTGGGCGCCGACCAGCAGCATCTGCACCGCCCGCTGGAAGGTCGCCTCCCGGTCGAAGTCCTGAGCCAGCTGGAAGATGAACTGGGTCTTGCGCCAGGCCAGCTCCTCCTCCGCTACCCGCCGGTCCTCCTCCTGCTGCTCGCGCCGCGTCTCCCTGTCCTTCTGCTGCTGCTCCCGCCTGGTCTGGCGGTTCTGACGCTGCTCGGTGCCGTACTTGACGTAGGCGCCCACGATGCCAACGACGGTCAGCCCTACGCCTGCGACCTTGATGATGACGTCCCAGGTCTCCGCCGTCGTCATGCCACCCTCCTCAAAGCCCGCCTTACCTCCGCCAGGCCGGCGAACTTCCGCTCGCATCCTACAGCGCCAAACGCTAGTATCTTCGCGATGATCCTGGAGGGCAAGAAGGTACTCGTCAGCGGCGTCCTCACGCCGGCCAGCATCGCCTTCGCCATCGCCGACCTCGCCCAGCGCGAGGGCGCCGAGATCGTGCTCACCAGCTTCGGCAGGGCTATGAGCCTCACCGAGCGCAGCGCCCGGCGCATGAACCCGGTCCCCGACCTGCTGGAGATGGACGTCAACGATCCCGGCCAGGTCGAGTCGGTTGCCCGAACCCTGCAGGAGCGGTGGGACCGGCTCGACGGCTTCGTCCACGCCATCGCCTACGCCCCGCCGGACGCCCTGGGCGGCAACTTCCTCAGCGCCCCCTGGGAGAGCGTGGAGATGGCCTTCAAGACCAGCGCCTACTCGCTCAAGGCGATGGCCCAGGCCTTCCTCCCGCTGATGCGCGAGCACGGCGGCAGCATCGTGACCCTGGACTTCGACAACTCGACCCAGGCCTGGCCGGTCTACGACTGGATGGGAGTCTGCAAGGCGGCTCTGGAGTCGGTCACCCGCTATCTGGCCCGCGATCTCGGCCCCCACCGGGTCAGGGTCAATGCGCTGGCCGCGGGCCCGCTCGACACCATGGCCGCCAAGGGCATCCCGGGCTTCGAGTACTTCCGTGACAGCTGGGCCAGGCGCTCGCCCCTCGGCTGGAAGACCACGGACCGGACGCCTGTCGCGCGCACCGCCTGCGTGCTGCTGTCCGACTGGCTGCCGGCGACCACCGGGGAGATCGTCCACGTCGACGGCGGCTACCACGCCATGGGCGCGGAGCTGGCCGCGACTCAACCGCCCGACTGACCATGCCAACCCGCCACACCTCCCTGCTCGCCCTACTCCCCTCCCTCACGATCGCGCTCTCGACCGGCGTCGTCGCGAGCGCCAACGCCGCGGCTGCTGCAACGAGCTACGCCGCCAGCAGCGCCGGCGCCGCCAACGTCCAGGCCTCGGTGCAGCCGGTCACCCGGGCCTGCCCGGCCAGCGCGGACTGGCTGCGCGACCCCAACGTCTGCGCCCAGCGCTGGTCCTCAACCGGCAACGACAAGAGCGAGAGCGACCTGGCCGTCGACCCCACCAATCCGGATCATCTGGTCGGCCTCTCGAAGGTCTTCTTCTCGCCCCATGACTACGTCTTCAACCTCGAGTGGTACGACTCCGAGGACGGCGGCAGGACCTGGAGCAACGGGCTCCTCCCCGGCTACGACAGCTGGGCCGCGACCACCGATCCGACGCTGGCCTTCGACTCGGAGGGAAATCTCTACGCGCTGGTGCTGGCTTTCAACTTCGTGATCGAGCGCAGCGGCTCGCACAACTGGAGCGTGGGCCAGACCGAGCCGACCCACCTGAACGACGCCGTCTACCTGTCGCGCTCGCTCAAGGGCAAGGACGAGGTGGGGCGGACGTGGGAGCCGCCGGTGACGCTGGCGACCTACGCCAGCGGCGGGCTCGGCGTCTCCGCGGACAAGCAGTGGGTGGCGGCCGACCTCTACGGCAATCACCCAGGATCGGTGTACGCCGCCTGGATCCGGCTCGATGGCGCCTCCTTCAGCGGCGAGGACGTATTCGCCCTCTCGACCGATTACGGCGCGACCTTCACGTCGCCGGCCTCGGTCGCGAGCGGGGTCTCACCTCACTTCCCTGGCGATCCCTACGTCCTGACCGGCCCGGAGGGCAACCTCTATTACAGCTTCGACCTGCTCCCGCCCAAGCAGAGCTATGGCACCAGCGCCTTCGGCGTGATGGTGTCACATGACAATGGGGCCAGCTTCAGCCGCGCGACCCCCTCGATCTTCAGCACCATCGCCGACCAGAGCGGCCAGTCGCTTCCCGACTCCTACCGCGACGGCACGCCTTACACACTGACCGCGGATCCCCTCAACGGCCATCTGTTCCTGGCCTACGAGCGTTATGGTGGCGGGACCCCCGCGCGCAGCCAGTGGCTGGCGGAGTCCTCGGACGCCGGGACGACCTGGACCTCGCTGGGGCAGGTCGACGATCCCGCGGGCGCGGGGCAGACCACCCAGGCCAAGATCATGTCGGCCGGCAGCGGCATCGTCGCCCTAGCCTTCTACGACCGCCGTCTCGCCTGCCCGGCGGACGATCCGATCGCGGCCGACGTGGGCGCGCTCGACACCTGCATCGACGTCACCATCCAGTTCTTCGATCCGAACGGCGTGAGGCTGGGCGGCAACCGTCGCGTGACCCGGGAAAGCTGGGATCCGAACGTGAACCCCGCCTTCCCAGGCGGCCTGGGCGCGTCGACCAGCTTCATCGGCGACTACTTCGGCGGCGCCATGACCACGACCCGGCAGGGCACATTCGCCCACCTCCTCTTCGTCTCGACCTCGCCAAGGCTGCAGGCCGGCGCCGTCCCGGGCGGCGACCTCTCCCCTCCCTACCAGCAGCAGGTCTACGCCACCGTCCCCGTTCCTTAGGCGGCCCGCAGGCTGTCCCCGTTTACAATCGTCGATGTGCAACAGTCCACACTCGCGGTCGCACCCGCCTTCGGCGAGCTGGAGCAGCACCGGGCTGAGCTGACCGCCTACTGCTACCGCATGCTCGGCTCGCCTTTCGACGCCGAGGACGCGGTGCAGGACACCTTCGTCCGAGCCTGGCGCAGCCGCGACAGCTTCGAGGGACGGGCGGCGGTCCGCTCCTGGCTCTACCGGATCGCCACCAACGTGTGCCTCGACACGCTCAAGAGCAAGGAGCGGCGGATCCGTCCCATGGACCTCGGGCCGGCCCAGGAGCCGCTGGAGAAGAACCTGCACACCCGCTCCGAGGCCACCTGGCTGGAGCCCATCCCGGAGCAGCTGGTGGCGTCCGAGCGCGACCCGGCGGACGTGACCGTCGAGCGGGAGTCGATCCGGCTGGCGCTGGTGGCCGCGCTTCAGCATCTGCCGCCGCGGCAGCGGGCGGTCCTGATCCTCCGCGAAGTCCTGCGCTGGGAGGCCTCCGAGGTCGCCCAGCTGCTCGACACCTCGGTGGCGTCGGTCAACAGCGCCCTGCAGCGGGCGCGGGCGACTCTGGCCAGGAGCAACCTGAGCGCGTCCGAGGCGGCGCCGCGACTCAGCGAGAGCGACCGCGCCATGCTCGAGCGCTACGTCGCCGCCTTCGAGCGCTACGACCTATCCGCCCTCACGTCGCTCCTCCGGGAGGACGCGACCCAGTCCATGCCGCCCTACGACATGTGGCTCAGCGGACGCGACGACGTCCTGGCCTGGTGG
>VBIC01000194.1 GCA_005881425.1 Chloroflexota bacterium
AGGGTGATGGTTAAATGACCGGTGGGTCGTGTGCAAGCTCATCCTCGAGATCCTGCTGGCGATCTTCCTCCACCCGCTGGCCTTCATCCTGGCCCTGATCAACATCACGGGCCGCAGCGACCTGAGCACGCTGCAGAAGGTGGGCTGGGGCGTGATCAGCGTGGTCTGGGGAATCGGGCCGATCCTCTACATGGTCCTGGCCGACGGCGAGCTCTGGTAGAGAGCGCCGCTACGGCCCGCCGGCCAGCTCGACCGGACAGCGGATTCCGGGAGCCTGGGTGAGACGCCGGTCCAGGGTGAAGAGCGTCGAGCCGAGCCTCTCGGCGAGGGCGACGTACGCAGCGTCGTACGGAGTCAGGTTGTCGCGGAGTTGCCACCCTCGCCACACGAGCAACTCGTGACTAAAGCGCTGAATTGGCGCATCGAGGAATCGCCCGATTGCATATTCAGCCTTGTCTCGCGAGATATTCCTTCTCATTAGCAGGCCCCGAATTGCACTCAGGAACTCAAGATCGATGAGCGCGGGCGCCTCGACGCGAGTCTCCTGCTCAAGGCGGCTCCGGACGGCTCCGCCCGGGCTTTCGTCCACAAGGGCCCTGACCCAAACGCTGGCGTCCGTGACCAGCACTCAGCGACGTCCGGCTTCGATAAACCGTTTGATCTCGCGGGCCGAGAGCGGGCGACCGGTGCGAAGACGCGGACCAGAGAGCGTCTCCTCCATGGTGGCTCGGGTTG
>VBIC01000191.1:0-372 GCA_005881425.1 Chloroflexota bacterium
CGTTGATCCCGATCATGTGACCGTGGCGGCAGCGCAGCTCGTCCGCCAGTAGACGGAGCAGCGGCAGCCGGAAGCCGATCTCTCCTTTCAGGCCGGTCGCGATGAAAAAGGAGGCGGTCGGGCGGAACGCCATGATCTCGTCCGCGAACACGCGTGGAATGGTGGTCGCAGGGCGCTGGACCTTGTCCTCGATCGTCCATGCGCGGACGGTGGCGCCCGTCGCCCGAGCCTCCTCCTCGATGGCGTCCGCGATCTCGGCCCGCGGCCGGTCGCGGACGATGCAGACGCGGTCCCTGCCGCCGATGTTGAGGCATGTGCGCACCGCGTTTCGTGCACCCAGGGCGAGCTCCGCCCGCATCACAGACAAAGGTT
>VBIC01000191.1:438-2284 GCA_005881425.1 Chloroflexota bacterium
TGGCGACGACGGCCTGTCCCGCGAGCTGGCGCTGGATGACAAGGCCAACCCGACGCGGGCGGGCGAGCTCGCGGTCTGGGGATTCCTCCGCCGACGCCGGCGACGCCGTCAGGCCGCCGACGAGGCCTGGGTGCCGGCGATGTTCATGTTCATCCGCCGCTTCTCCTAGCGCTTACGAGCCGGCTTCCGGCCCGAGGGCCTCGGTCACCCTTTCGGCGAGCAGGGACGGTGGCGTCTTCGCCTTTTCGAGCCAGGCGAGCGCGCCGGCGAGGAAGACCCGGTCGATGGCTCCATCCTGGTCGCCCAGGTGGTTGCTGAGCATGAAGACCGGAAGCGCCCGCGTCCGGTGGTCGATGCGGATGTGCTGCAGGATCTCGTCGCCGCGCATGCCAGGCAGCTGCCAATCGAGGACGATGATGTCCGGAGTCGCCCGGTCGATCGCCCGAAACAAGCCCTCAGCGTCCGGCGCCACCACCACGGAATAACCGGCCGCCTCGAGGCCGAGCCGGTACATCTCGGCCGTCGCCGCGTCGTCGTCGACGATGATCACCGACCGCACGCCCCGTCTCTCCTTTCCTCACCCCGGTGAGTCTCCCTCCAGCACCGGCGCAATCTGCCGGCGATCGGTTGCGGAGGCACCTCTCGCAATGCCTCCGCACTTGTTACTCAGAACCGTACCACGACTTGGACACTTACGCAAGAGCTGGGCATTGGCTATAGTATTGGTTGGCCGTGGCATCAGACCAGGACCAGCCCATCTACTCGATCGGCGCCGTGGCGCGGATGCTCGAAATCCCCGCCTCGACCCTCCGGGCCTGGGAGGATCGCTACTCGCTGATCACGCCGCGCCGGAGCGAAGGCTCGCAGCGCCTTTACACCCGCGGACAGGTGGAGAAGCTTCGCTACATCAAGGCCCAGATCGAATCGGGCATGAGCGCCGCCGACGCCCACCGGCTGCTGTCGGAGAACGTGCGCGTGGGACGCCTCCCTGCGTCCCCAGAACCCAGCGCCGAAGACCGTCCGCTCGTCCTGATCGCCGAACGGGACGCCTATGCGGCAAACCTGGTCGAGTACTTCCTCCGCACCGAGGGATTCGACGTCGTGGTCGCCCTCGACGCGACCCAGGCGGCGCTTCACTTCGAGGAGCGGTCGCCCGACATAGTCCTCATCGACCTGCTGATCTCCGGGGGAGCGGGCTTCCGGCTGCTCAAGGAGTTCGCGGACGGGCAGAAGGCGCAGATCGTCGCGGTGTCCGCGATCGACAGCGCGGACGAAGCCCTGAGGTCGGGCGCAGCCGCGTTCATGCGCAAGCCCCTCGAGCCGCTCGCGCTCGTCTCCACCGTCAGGGACCTGCTCGGTACCAGCGCGCTCGTGGGCCGGCAGCGCAAGCTCCGCGTCCGGCGGTGAACGACCGAATCCCCACTGGAAGCGAACGCCTCGACGAGATCCTGGACGGCGGCCTGCTCAAGAATGCGATCAACCTCATCGTCGGCATCCCGGGCAGCGGGAAGACCATCCTGAGCCAGCAGATCGCGTTTCGCAACGCGACAGTCGAGAAGCCCGCGCTCTACCTGTCCACGCTCTCCGAGCCGCTGGACAAGATCCTGCGCTACGGCGAGGGTTTGAGCTTCTTCGACCAGGCTGCGCTTCGGGAAGGTCGGCTGGTGTACGAGGATCTGGGCCAGCAGCTCGGCGAGGGCGGACTCGATGGGATCCTGGAAACCATCGACCGTCATTTGCGGCAGGTGAGGCCGGGGATCGTCGTCCTGGACAGCATTCGTGCCTTTCACGCCATGGCGAGCGACATCGGTGCGTTCCGGCAGTTCCTGTACGGCCTGCTCCGTCG
>VBIC01000117.1 GCA_005881425.1 Chloroflexota bacterium
AAGAGGTAGCCCATCGCCAGGTCGGGGGTGGCGATCACGTAGTTGAGATTGGCCGGGGCGTTCTCGCTGGCCCAGGAAGGAATCGCCCCGTTGTAGATGGGCGCGCTGCCGCAGCCGGAGGAGACGACGCGGGCTCCGGGCGGCCGCGTGGGAGAGGCTCCGACGATCGGCGCCGGTGTGGCCCCGGCCACAGGGGTGGCGGGCGCCGCGGCGGTGCGATCCCCCGACTGGGCCGTGGGGCCGCAGCCGCAGAGGAAGATCAGGGCGGCCGCGGCCGCGACCAAGGGTGCCCGGGGCATCGTCTTCGGATACACCACCGCCGCCCGGCCGGTTCCATAGAATGCGACTCCGTGGACCAGAGGATAGAGCGCCTGCGCCAGCTGATCGAGGTGGTGGACCGGCTGCGCGGGCCCGGCGGGTGTCCCTGGGACCGCGAGCAGACCCACCTCAGCCTGCGCTCCACCCTGCTCGAGGAGGCCTACGAAGTGCTGGAGACGATTGACGAAGGGTCGATGCCGCGGCTGGAGGAGGAGCTGGGCGACCTCCTTTTGCAGGTCCTGATGCAGGCCACCATCGCCCACGACGAGGCAGCCTTCGACCTGGGCGACGTGGCCGAGAGGGTGCGCGAGAAGCTGGTCCGGCGCCACCCGCACGTGTTCGGCGACGTGGTGGTCGATGGCGCTGACGAGGTGGTGCGCAACTGGGAGGCGCTGAAGGCGCGCGAGTACCAGCGGGAGTCGGCTCTGGACGGCGTCCAGAGGTCGCTCCCTGCGCTGCAGTGGGCCTGGTCGCTGCAGAAGCGGGCGGCCAACGTGGGCTTCGACTGGCGGGAGGTCGAAGGGGCGCTGGAGAAGGTGCGGGAGGAGCTGGGCGAGCTGCGCGAGGCGCGGACCCCGGAGGAGAGGGAAGGCGAGTTCGGCGACCTGCTGTTCACCATGGTCAACGTGGCCCGCAAGATGGGGATCAATCCGGAGGACGCGCTGCGCGGCACGACCGGACGCTTCGAGGCGCGTTTTCGGCTGATGGAAGAGGCGCTCCGCCGCGAGGGGCGGTCGATGTCCGAGCTGTCGATCGAGGAGGCGGACCGCTACTGGGAAGCCGCGAAGGCCCGATGACCCGATCTTGCAGCCTTGCCAAGCCGGGGAGCCTTGCCTATAATGCAACCCGTTTTCCGGGTCGCCGTGGCCATCACCCATCCCCCAACGAGTCTTGAGCAGCATCCAGCCAAAAACGTCCCGCGCGAGAGTTCATCTTTCCGCGCCTGACCGGTTGATCTGGATCGTCGTCGGCGTCATCGTTCTGTGGGGAGTGTGGGCGTTTGGATCGGAGATGCTGCTCAACCTGCGGTTGAACGCGCAGGTCGATGCCCTGCGGGCGCAGAATGCCCGGCTGGCCGATTCCAACGCGCAGACCCTGACCGAGCTCAAGACCGCGGCCTCGGCGGCCGCGATGGAAGAGTCCGCCCGCCAGCAGGGCTATTACCGGCAGGGGGAGCAGGTCTACGTCATCGTCCAACCCAGTCCGAGCGCGGCGCCCGCCCCGAGCGCGAGCGGGACCGCGGGCAGGCCGGCGGCGGCCGGGGCAGCGGCTGCGGGCGGGGCGAAGGGCACGGGCGGGGCGAGCGGCGCGGGCGGCGCGAATGCGAGGGGGAGCGTCGACGGCGGCGAGACGGCGTGGGGAGCGATCATCAAATGGTGGAGGCAGGTATGGCATTAGGCATGGCAAAAGGAGGCATCGGGGGCTAAGTGGCACTGACCGTAGGAACGGTGGTGGAAGGCACCGTAGTGGGGATCACGAATTTCGGCGCGTTCGTCCAGATCGAAGGAGCAGGCACCGGGCTCATCCACATCTCGGAAATCGCCAACGAGTACGTCCGCGATGTGAACAACCACCTGAAGATGAACGAGAAGGTCAAGGTGAAGGTGCTCAACGTCGACCCGAGCAACGGCAAGGTGGACCTCTCCTTGAAGCAGGCCGCGGCGCCGTCGACGCCGGGGCTGAGCGCGCCGCCCATGCTGCCACGCTCTTACCGTCGGGGCGGACGCGGCAAGCGGGAGCTGCCCGAGGGCGCCGATCCGGTGTTCGAGGAGAAGCTCTCCAAGTTCTTGAAGAGCTCGGAGGAGCGCCTCCTGGACATCAAGCGGAACATCGAGGCCAAGCGAGGGGGACGCTTCAAGTAAGGGCCGGCTGAGCGCGAGCGGCCGGCCCCCTGGGCTGCCTGACGAAGAGCTGCCGGACGGCTTGACGAGCCGGTTGGGGCACGCCTAGAATGGCCGGGCGGCGTGGAGCAGTGGAAGCTCGTCGGGCTCATAACCCGAAGGTCGCCAGTTCGAATCTGGCCGCCGCAACCATCAAACACCATGCGGGAGCCTGCGGGCTCCCGCTTTCATTCAGGGCCGGTTGGCATGCGGCCCGTCACGATGGCCCACTCCGTGCGCTGGGTCAGGCTCCCGCCGGGGTCTTCGGCCAGCTTCTCCTCGAGGCTCTGCAGGCCGAGGCGGTACTCGAGCGGAGGCAGCAGCGTCAGCGTCGAGATGTAGCGTCCGCGCACCCGGTCGACCACCTCCGCCAGCGAGACCTCGCCCACCTGTTCCTCGATCGTCGTCGTCACCGTCGAGAAGCCGGCGCGGCTGAGCTCGCGCTCCAGGACCCGATGGTCGGGGAAGCGCGCCCGATCGATCTGGGGGATGCTGGGGAAGAAGGGGTTGAGGTAGAAGCTGTCGATGTAGGGGTGGGTGAAGGTCCAGATGGTGAGGCACCCGCCGGGCTTCAGGATGCGGCCGGCTTCGCGGAAGGCGCGGGTGCGCTGCTTGAGCAGGTGGACGACCATCGACATCAACACCAGGCTGGCCTGGGAGTCACCGAGAGGGAGCCGGTAGGCGCTGCCCGCATCCCACTGGATGCTGGATGGCCGGCCCTCGCCGCTCTTGGCGCGGGCGACCGCCAGCATGCGCGGCTCGTTGTCGATGCCGAGCAGACGGGCGCGCGTCATCGACGCCATGGCCATCGTCAGCCGTCCGGTGCCGCACCCGACTTCGACCACCAGGTCGTCAGCCGTCAGGCCGGCCGCCCTGAGCATGGCCTGCAGGCGGGCGCGGTCGGCGCTCTTGATCGGGCGAAGGACGTCGTACCGAGGCGCCATCGCGGCGAAGGTCTCGGACATCTTCTGTAAACTAGCGCATGGTCTGCGATGCCGGAGTAGCTCAGTGGTAGAGCAACCGGCCCATACCCGGTATGTCGCAAGTTCAATTCTTGCCTCCGGCACATCACCAGCCCGCCATCAGCAGTCCACCGACCCTCCATCATGAGAAGCCTCGCCGACCGTGTCGGGCGTGACGTCCGGCGGCAGGCCATCCTCCTCCCCGGAGAACGGGTGCTCGCGGCGGTCTCGGGAGGCCCGGACTCGCTCGCTCTCCTTGCCATCCTGCGGGAGCTGGTTCCAGAGATGGGACTTCACCTGGCCGTGGCGCACTTCGACCACGGCTGGCGGGCCGACAGCCAGGAGGACGCGCGCTTCACGGCGGAGGTCGCGGCTGGCTGGGGATTGCCCTGCCTGGTCGGCGGCGCGGGCGAGCCGACGGAACAGAGCGAGGATGCCGCGCGCCGGGCCCGCTACGCCTTCCTGCGCCAGGCGGCGCACGAGACCGGGAGCGCGGTCATCGCCCTGGGTCACACCCGGGATGACCAGGCTGAGACCCTGCTGCTCCATCTCCTGCGCGGCAGCGGCTCGCACGGGCTGGCCGCGATGCGGCCGCGCAGCGGCGACCTGGCGCGTCCCCTGCTCACCGTCTCCCGATCCGAGATCGAGGACTACCTGCGGGAGCACCAGCTCGAGCCGCGCCGTGATCCGTCCAATGCCGACATCCGCTATCGGCGCAACCGCCTCCGCCAGCTGGTGATGCCCGCGCTCGACGACTTCGATCCAGCTGCACGCCGGCTCCTGGCCCGGACCGCGGAGATCCTGGCGGAAGAGGACCACCTGCTCGAGGAGCAGGCGGGCCGGCTCGATTCATCGCTGCTCGAGGACCGGCAGGCATTCCAGGCCATCCCCGTGGCCCTCCAGCGCCGCCTGCTGCACAGGCTGCGGCCCGAGCTCGCCTTCGCCGAGGTGGAGGCGCTTCGCCTCCGTCCAGGTGCGGCAGCCGCGCAGCCCACCGAGGCATCGCCATCCGGGCTAGAGCTGTCAGCCCGGCCCTGCGCATGCGAGCCTGCCACCTTCCGTGCCCGCGACCCCGCCGGTCACGTCGACGGCGACACCCTGGCACCGCCGCTGCGGATCGACTCACGGCGCGCCGGCGACCGGGTTCAGCCGCTCGGCTTTCCACACTCCAAGAGGCTCCAGGACATCCTGGTGGACGCTCGCGTGCCGCGTCACCTCAGGGACGCGCTACCGATCGTCCGTGACGAGCGCGGCATCGTCTGGATCCCGGGGGTGACGGTCGCCGAGGGCCACCGGGTGACCTCCGCAACCAGGCGCCAGCTTCATCTCGAAATCGTGACTTCACGTCCTGGCGATGCGGCCGTGACAACTTCGTGATGGTCACGGGGTTCGCAAAAGACCCGATGCTACAATGGGCGCTGCCATGAGAGGGCAGCGGCGAAACATCATCTATTTTGTGCTGCTCGCTGTTCTGCTCGCGGTGATCTGGGCCAGCTACCGCAGCATCAACCTGGGCACCACTCCCACCCAGCGATCGCTGAGCGACCTCATCGGCGCCGCCGACACGGGCACCATCAAGTCCGCGACCATCAAGAGCAGCGGCACCGAGGTCGATTGGACCGATGCCTCGGGCGACCACAAGACCACCTTCCGCGAGGGCTACCAGATCGAGACCAAGCTGACCGATGACAAGGTGCCGCTCACGGTCGAGCCGCCGAGCTCGTCGAACGTCCTCCTCAACCTGATCCTGCCCAACATCCTGCTCTTCGTGGTGCTGGGCGGATTCGTCTGGTACATGATGCGCCAGACGCAGAGCGGCAACAACCAGGCCATCTCCTTCGGGCGAAGCCGCGCCCGGCTGCTCACCGGCGACAAGCCGGCGGTCACCTTCAACGACGTCGCCGGGGTGGAGGAGGCCAAGCAGGAGCTGACCGAGATCGTCGAGTTCCTCAAGTTCCCCGACAAGTTCACCGCGCTCGGCGCGCGGATCCCCAAGGGAGTCCTGATGGTCGGTCCTCCGGGCACCGGCAAGACCCTCCTCTCCAAGGCGGTCGCGGGTGAAGCCGGGGTACCCTTCTTCAGCATCTCGGGCTCGGAGTTCGTGGAGATGTTCGTGGGTGTGGGCGCGTCGCGGGTCCGCGACCTCTTCGACCAGGCCAAGAAGAACTCGCCCTGCATCGTCTTCGTGGATGAGATCGACGCCGTCGGCCGCCAGCGCGGCGCCGGCCTGGGCGGCGGCCACGACGAACGCGAGCAGACCCTGAACCAGCTGCTGGTCGAGATGGACGGCTTCGAGACCAACACCCACGTGATCGTGATCGCGGCCACCAACCGGCCGGACGTGCTCGACCCGGCTCTCCTGCGTCCCGGCCGCTTCGACCGGCACGTGACCCTGGACCGCCCCGACATCCGCGGCCGCCGCGCCATCCTCGAGGTCCACGCGCGGAACAAGCCCTTCGACGGGACGGTCGACCTCGAAGTCCTGGCCCGCCAGACGCCCGGCTTCAGCGGCGCCGACCTCAGCAACCTGATCAACGAAGCCGCCATCCTGGCCGCGCGCAGCGACAAGAAGGCGATCGCCCAGCCGGAGCTGGAGGAGGCGATCGCGCGGGTGATCGCGGGACCGGAGCGCAAGTCGCGCATGATCACCGAAAAGGAGAAGAGCGTCATCGCCTATCACGAGATCGGGCACGCCCTGGTGGCCAAGTCGCTGCCTAACGCCGACCCGGTGCACAAGGTTTCGATCATCTCCCGCGGCATGGCCCTCGGCTGGACCCTCCAGCTGCCCACGGAGGACCGCTACCTGGTCTCACGCAGCGAGCTGCAGGACACGATGGCGGTGATGCTGGGGGGCCGGGTGGCCGAGGAGCTGATGCTGAGCGGGGACATGACCTCGGGCGCCTCCGACGACATCGGCAAGGCGACCAAGCTGGCCCGCCGCATGGTCACCGAGTGGGGCATGTCGGAAAAGCTGGGCCCGCTCACCTTCGGCCACAAGGAGGAGCTGGTCTTTTTGGGCCGCGACCTCGGCGAGCAGCGGAACTACAGCGAAGAGGTCGCCGGGGAGATCGACCAGGAGGTGCACCGATTGGTCGACGCCGCCTATCAGCGGGCCCGCAAGATCCTGACCGAGCGCAAGGACAAGATGGTCTCGCTGGCCGAGTACCTGAAGAAGGAAGAGACGATCGAGGGCTGGCAGATGGACGCCATCCTGAACTCTCCCGACGGCCGGATGCCGGTACCCACCATCGAACCCAAGGTGGAGGCGCCCCGCCCGCCGGTGCTGCAGCCGCAGCCCAAGGACGAGCGGGGGCCGGAGCTGCCGCCGGGCCGCCTGGAGCCGACCCCGGCCTGAGGCAGGCCCCGGGACAGACGCCGGAATCGCGGTCCGCTCCCAGCTAGAATAGAAAGCGAGCGCGGAGGCCATGCCCCGCGACTTATGGACAGACCGACCATCGCCATCGTGGGACCCGGCCGGGCCGGCTCGACGCTGGCCCGTGCCCTGACGGCGAGCGGCTACTACGTCGCCGCCGTGGCCGGGCGCCATCCGGAGCATGCCCGAGCGCTGGCCTACGAGGTGACGGCCCGCCCGGTCTCGACTCCCGCCGCGGCCGCCGCGCTGGCAGAGCTCGTCATCCTGGCCGTCCCGGACGACGCCGTCGCCCAGGTCGCGGCCGGACTGGCCGCGGCGGAGATGGAGTGGGGCGGCAAGCAGGCCGTTCACCTGAGCGGCGCCCAGGATCGCTCGGTCCTGGCCCCGCTCCAGGCGCGTGGCGTAGAGACCGGGGTCTTCCATCCCCTTCAGACCTTCCGCAAGGCCCCCGAAGCCGTCCGCAACCTGCCCGGAACGCTGATCGGCATCGACGCCGATCCGCCGCTGCGCCGGCGGCTGGAGCAGGTGGCCCGCGACCTCAGAGGCGAGCCCTTCGACCTCTCCGGCGTCAACCGCCCCGTTTACCACGCCGCCGCGGTGCTGGTCGCCAACTACGCGATCACCCTGCTGGCGGAGGCCACCGCGCTGATGGAGGAGGCGGGAGTCGAGCGCAAGACCGCCTACCGCGGGCTGACCCGTCTCCTGCTGGGAAGCGCCGGCAACAGCCTGGCCGTCGACGACCCCGCCCAGGCTCTGACCGGTCCCGCCGCGCGCGGGGACCGGGGCACGATCGCGCGCCACCTGCGGGCGCTCAGCGGCGATCCCGAGCTGCAGGAGATCTACCGCCTGATGGCGGACCGAACCGCAGCGCTCTCGAACAAGGAGGAGAAATGAGCATCACCGTCTCGGACCTGCGCAAGTGGAAGGCGGAGCATCGCCGCTTCACCATGCTCACCGCCTACGACTACACGACTGCCCGCTGGCTGGACCAGGCTCAGATACCGGTGATCCTGGTCGGAGACAGCCTGGGCATGACCATGCTCGGCTACCCGGACACGCTGAGCGTGACCATGGAGGACATGATCCGGCACGGGAGCGCGGTGGTCCGAGGCGCGCCCGGCGCCCTGGTGGTGGGCGACCTTCCCTTCATGACCTATCACGCCGGCCTCGAGGACGCGGTCCGCAACGCCGGGCGATTCCTCCAGGAGGCGCGGGTGCAAGCGGTCAAGATGGAGGGCGGCGGCCGGGTGATCGACTACACCAGGGAGATGACCGGCATGGGCATCCCGGTCATGGGCCACCTGGGTCTGACCCCGACCTTCGTCAACCAGTTCGGCGGCTACCGGGTGCAGGGGCGCAGCGACGAGGCGGCGGAGCGGATCCTGTCGGACGCCCAGGCGCTGGAGGCCGCCGGCGCGTTCGCCGTGGTCCTGGAAGGCGTGCCCAGCGCGCTCGGCGAGCGGGTGACGAAAGCCCTCACCATCCCCACCATCGGGATCGGCGCCGGCCGGCGATGCGACGCCCAGGTGCTGGTGATCCACGACCTCCTCGGCCTGACCACCGGCCACGTGGCCCGCTTCGTCAAGCAGTACGCGCAGATCGGGCCGGCGATGGAGGCCGCCGTCCGGGCCTTCGACCAGGACGTGCGCGAGGGCGCCTTCCCCACTCCTGAGCACGAGTACAGCAACACCGCCCGCTGAGAGGATGCAGGTCGTCACGCAGGCCCAGGCCGTCCAGCAGCAGGCGCTGGCCTGGCGGGCGGCGGGCGACGACGTGGGGCTGGTCCCGACCATGGGCGCTCTCCACGCCGGCCATGAGAGCCTGGTGCGCCGGGCCCGCCGGGAGAACCGCCGGGTGGTGGCGAGCATCTTCGTCAATCCCCTGCAGTTCTCACCGGGCGAGGACCTGGCCCGCTATCCCCGGCCGATCCAAAGGGATCTCGAGGTCCTGGAAGGGCTGGGGGTGGACGCCGTCTTCCAGCCGGAGCTGGACCAGATCTACCCGGCGTCCTTCAGAACCCATGTCGACCCCGGGCCCTGGGGCGAGGTGCTTGAGGGGCGCAGCCGTCCCGGGCATTTCCGTGGGGTGCTGACCGTGGTGCTCAAGCTCCTCGAGCTGGCCCGGCCGTCGCGGGCCTACTTCGGACAGAAGGACGCCCAGCAGCTGCTGCTGGTGCGGCAGCTGGTACGCGACTTCTGCCTCCCGGTGCGGATCGTCTCCTGCCCCACGGTCCGCGAGCCGGACGGCCTGGCGCTGAGCTCGCGCAACGCGTACCTGGACCCCGCCCGCCGGTCGAGCGCACCGGCTCTCTACGGCGCACTCCGTCAAGCCGCGCAGGCTTACCGTGACGGCCGCAAGGACCCGGCGGCCCTGGAGCGCCTGGCGGTCGAGGCCCTGTCCGGCCGGCCGGAGCTGGAGCTCGACTACGTGGCGCTCTTCGACGAGGCCACCCTGGAGCGGCCGGCGGAGGCCGGACCCGGCAACGTGCTGGCGGGCGCTGTTAAACTTGGTGGGATCAGATTGATCGACAACGTGATCCTGGGAGCGGAGGTCCTCTGAGCGCGAGTCCGCGCCCGAGGCCCAAGGGGCGACCTACACCGCAGAAAGCCAAAGCGCCGGCCAAGGCCAGCCCTCCACGTCCCGCCGTCGAGCGGCCGGCGAAGGTTCGCAGCGTCAGCGTCAAGACCGCGGCCCCGAAGCCGGACGCGGTCAAGGCCCCGGCCTCCAAGCTGGCCGCAGTCAAGGCCCCAGCCCCGAAGCTCACCGCCGTGAAGGCTCCTGCCCCCAAGGCTCCCGTCCTCCCCGCTTCCAGCCCGGCCGTCAGGGAGCCGGCGGTGGCCTCCCCGCAGCCGCAAGAGGCTGGCGCCAGGCCCGCCACGCAGCCCGCTCCCATCCCCGCCGCAGCTCCGACCCAGGCCCCGGCGCCGGCGCTGCTGCGGCCGACCATCCTCGGCCTGGGATCGCCCTGGCGCACCGCCGGGCGCCCACCGGGCCTCCCGCCCCGGCCGGTCACCACCACCCCTGCGCCGCCACCGCCGCCCCGACCGGCGGCCGTCCCCGTGGTCACCATGCGCTTCCCCATCAGCGCCGCCGACAAGCTGATCAAAGAGGCCCTCGCCGAGGACGTGGGCGAGGGGGACCTGACCAGCCACGGGCTCTTCGTGGGCAAGGTCAAGGCGCGGGCCAAGCTGGTCGCCAACGAGGAGGGCGTGCTCTGCGGCCTCCCGGTCTTCAAGCGGGTCTTCGAGCTGGTCGACAAGAACATCACCTTCGAGCCCCGGGCGACTGACGGCATGGCGCTGGCGGGCGGCCAGCTGGTGGCGCGGGTCTCGGGGCCGGCCTTGAGCGTGCTCCAGGCGGAGCGGACGGCCCTCAACCTGATCCAGCACCTGTCCGGTATAGCCACCCAGACCGCGAAGTTCGCCAACGCGGTCAAGGGCACCAAGACCCGCATCCTGGACACCCGCCGCACCACCCCAGGTCTGCGCTTTCTGGAGAAGTACGCGGTGGAGGTGGGAGGCGGACTGAGCCACCAGAAGGGTCTCTTCGACCGGCTGGTGGTGACCGAGGCCCACCTGGCCCTCAGCGACGGCGTGGCCAGCGTGGTGCGCACGCTGAAGAAGGCCCACCCGGGAAAGCGGGTCGAGCTGACCGTGACCAACATGCAGGAGCTGGAGCAGGCGCTGGTGGCGAAGGTCAACATGATCCTGCTCGACAACTTCCCGCCGGGACAGGTGCGCCAGGCGATCGCCATGGTCCAGGGCCGGGCCAAGGTCGAGGTCTCGGGCAAGATCGGGCTCGACAACGCCCGCGCCTACGCCCTGGCGGGGGTGGACTACATCTCGGTCAGCCAGCTGACCCAGTCGGTCAAGGCCTTCGACTTCAGCCTGAAGATCTCGCGCTAGGCCGTCGCCGGAGCCGGGGCCGCGACCGCCGCCGGGGAGACTCCCGCAACCCGCCGGCCGCGCCGGTTTCCGCCCAGCGTCTCCCAGACGTGACGGTAGCCGGCCTCCAGGTACTGCTCGGTCAGGGTGAAGTCCATGGAGTGCTTGAGGAAGCCCGCGTTGGGCCGGAGGTGGATGATCTCCGCGTAGCGGGCCAGGTCGCGGACCGTGCTCTCGATCCGGTGCTGGGCGGCGACCTGGAAGGCGTGGTCCATGATCGTGTTCATCGACCTCAGCGGCGCGCTCAGCCGGCCGCTGTAGCCGCAGTTGAGCACGTAAACCTTCTTCGCTCCCAGCTCGACCGCGGTCTCCAACCCGGTGGGGTCGACGCCGCCGCCGTCCACGTACTGGTGGCCGTCGATGATGACCGGCGGGAACATGCCGGGTATGGCCGAGGAGGCCAGCACCGCTGGCGCCAGCGGGCCGCTGCTGAAGACCGCCTTGCGGCCGTCGGTGAGATCGATGGTGACGGCGTGGAAGGGGATGTCGAGGTCCTTGAAGGTCTGGCGGGTGATGTTGGCGGCGATCAGGCGGGTCATCCCATCGCCTTCATAGAGGAAGGGCCTGCGCCGCACCAGGTTGCGCGCCGCCCGCCACCAGATCACGTTGAGCGTCCGGGAGTTCACGTTGCGCCAGACCCGGGCCAGCTGCTCGATCCGCTCCACGCTCGCGCCCTGGGCCAGCCAGCCCCCGTTCCAGGCTCCGACCGAGGTGCCGACGATGAAGTCGGGCCGGATGCCCTGCTCCAGGAGCGCCTTCAGCATCCCCACCTGGATCGCGCCGCGGGCGCCGCCGCCGGAGATGGCGAACGCGATGCGCTCCCTGCGCCATCGGATCATTTGATTCAAGTTTATGCACGCACCCAAGAACCTGACAAGGGCCGAATCGCATTGCCCGCCATGGGGATGGCGGGTTTGAGCCCGCTGCTATACTTTCGAATGACTCGCGCCCCTGCCAACGACCTGACGACCAACGAGTTCCAATACCAAAAAGGCGGTGCCCACTGGCTTGACGGATTCTGACGCTCCCGAAGACCTGACCCGAGGATTCGCGGACTCTCTCGAGGACTATCTCAACCAGGAAGAGGTCTCCAACAAGCCTCTGGCTCACGGCGACATCATCGACGGGGTCGTGGTCCGCGTCGATCCGGACGAGATCCTGGTGGACGTCGGGTCCAAGTCGGAGGGCGTCATCTCCGGGCGGGAGCTCGGCCCCAAGGGCGATCCGAGCACGCTCGAGCTGCAGTCGGGAGACCACATCAAGGTCTTCGTGCTCCAGCCCGAGAACGAGGACGGCAACGTCGTCCTCTCGCTGCGCCGGGCCCGGGCCGAGTCGGTCTGGATCAAGGCCCAGGAGAAGCAGGGCACGGGCGAGCTGATCGAGGCCGAGGTGCGGGAGCAGAACAAGGGCGGCCTGATCGTCAACGTGATGGGCCTGCGCGGGTTCCTGCCCACCTCCCAGGTCTCGAGGGCCTACGCCCAGAACCTGCAGGAGCTGGTCGGGCAGCGGATCGGGGTCAAGGTCCTGGAGGTCAACCGCAAGCGCAACCGCCTGATCGTCTCCCAGAAAGCGGCCTACGACGAGGACCGGGCGCGGCAGCGCTCCGAGCTCTTCGAGCGCCTCAAGGTCGGTGAGGAGGTCAAGGGGCGGGTCTCCGGATTGACCACCTACGGCGCCTTCGTCAACCTGGGCGCCGCGGACGGGCTGATCCACATCTCCGAGCTGTCCTGGGACCGGGTGGCCAACGTCGCCGACGTGCTCCAGGTGGGCCAGGAGGTCACGGTCAAGGTGATCAAGCTCGACCCCGACATGTCGCGGATCTCCCTCAGCCTGCGCCAGCTCGGCCAGGATCCCTGGGACATGATCGAGCGTCGCTACCCGCCCGGCGAGGTGGTCGAGGGGGAGGTCTCCAAGATCAAGAAGTACGGCGCCTTCCTCCAGATCGGGGACGGGGTCGAGGGCCTGCTCCACATCTCGGAGCTGGCCTGGGAGCACGTCGAGCGCACCGAGGACGTGGTCCACGTCGGGCAGCGGCTGCGGGTCAAGGTGCTCCAGGCCGACCGCACCCGGCGCCGGATCAGCCTCTCCCTCAAGCAGGTCGAGGAGCGGCCGGAGTTCGTCCCGGCGGCGGAGGGCCAGGTCTATCCCGAAGAGGCGGAGGAGGAGCCGGTCCACGACCGGGAGCCCGCCTACGCCCACGTCAGCGCCTCACCCCAGGAGTAGCCCGACCACCGGCGGTAAAGGTTAGAGTTTCTTAGCCGGAGCGCGGCCGTCGGCCCCCGTTCGTTTGCAATTCGTGTGGCGCGGCCGTACACTGCGCCAGATGCGGTTGTTTAGCCGCCCGCGACGGGTGGTACGCCGGTAGTGCTGCCCGCCCCGCCCGGTGCTTTTTCGAATTGCGGCGGTACGAGAAGAATCCGGGTATCGTATTAGTTAGTAGAGAGTAGAGACGAGTTCGGAGGTCATTGGTTGTACCCATTCGAGCGTTTTACGGAGAGGGCCAAGAAAGTCCTGACGCTGGCTCAGGAAGAAGCGGAGCGGTCCCACCACAGCTATATCGGCACCGAGCACCTCCTCCTCGGCCTGCTCCGGGAGGGAGAGGGGCTGGCCGCCAAGGTCCTCAACAACCTGGGGGTCGAGATCAACAAGGTCCGGGCCACCATCGAGTCGGTCCTGGGCCGCAACGAGCGCATCATCATCCAGCAGATCATCCCCACCTCGCGGGTCAAGAAGGTGATCGAGATCTCCTTCGAAGAGGCCCGCCGCATGGGCAACAACTACGTCGGCACCGAGCACCTGTTGCTCGGGCTCCTGATCGAGGGCGAGGGGATCGCGGCCCACGTGCTCGAGGACCTGGGCGCGACCCTGGAAAAGGTCCGGGGCGAGATCGACCGGCTGCTGCACGAGAGCGGTCTGGACGAGGAAGCCGCCACCGCCAAGAAGCCTTCCAAGACGCCCCTGCTCGACCAGTTCTGCCGTGACCTGACCGACCTGGCCGGCAAGAACGCGCTCGACCCGGTGATCGGGAGGGAGCAGGAGATCGAGCGCGTGGTCCAGATCCTGTCCCGCCGGACCAAGAACAACCCCGCCCTGATCGGTGAGCCGGGCGTGGGCAAGACCGCCATCGCCGAGGGCCTGGCCCAGCAGATCGTGCTCGGCAACATCCCCGAGTCGCTGCGCGGCAAGCGGGTTCTGACCCTGGACATGGGCGCCCTCGTGGCCGGGACCAAGTACCGCGGCGAGTTCGAGGAGCGCCTGAAGAAGATCCTGGACGAGATCCGCTCCAGCCGCGAGGTGGTGCTCTTCATCGACGAGCTGCATACCCTGGTGGGCGCGGGCGCCGCGGAGGGCGCGATCGACGCCGCCAACATCCTGAAGCCCGCGCTGGCCCGGGGCGAGATCCAGTGCATCGGCGCCACCACCCTCAACGAGTACCGCAAGTACATCGAGAAGGACGCGGCCCTGGAGCGGCGCTTCCAGCCGGTCTATGTCGACGAGCCGACGCTGCTGGAGACGGTTTCCATCCTGCACGGCGTCAAGAGCCTGTACGAGAAGCACCATCGGGTCAAGGTGACGGACAAGGCGATCAAGGCCGCGGCCGAGCTCTCGGTCCGCTACGTCAGCGACCGTTCCCTGCCGGACAAGGCGATCGACCTGATGGACGAGGCCTCGGCGCGGGTCCGGATGAAGCTGACCACCACGCCGCCCGAGCTGAAGACGATGCAGAAGGAGATCCGCGAGCTCCAGATCAAGAAGGAAGAGGCGATCGCCAACCAGGACTACGAGACGGCGGCCTCCTTCCGGGACAAGGAGAAGAAGCTCAAGGACAAGTACGTCAAGGAAGAGATGGAGTGGCGCGACAAGCTGGGCGCCACCGTCCCCGAGGTCGACGAGGAGCACATCGCGGAGATCGTCAGCGCCTGGACCGGGGTGCCCGTCTCCCGGCTGGTGGAGGAGGAATCCGCCCGCCTGCTCCGGATGGAGGACGACATCCACCAGCGCCTGATCGGCCAGGAGGACGCGGTCAAGGTCATCTCCCAGGCCGTGCGCCGGGCGCGGGCCGGGCTCAAGGACTCACGCCGCCCGATCGGGTCCTTCATCTTCCTCGGGCCCACCGGGGTGGGCAAGACCGAGCTGGCCCGCCAGCTGGCGCGCTTCCTCTTCGACAACGAGGACGCCATCGTCCGCCTGGACATGTCCGAGTTCATGGAGCGACATACCACGGCCCGGCTGGTCGGCTCGCCTCCCGGCTACGTCGGCTACGACGAGGGCGGCCAGCTGACCGAGGCCATCCGCCGCCGGCCTTACTCGGTGGTCCTCTTCGACGAGATCGAGAAGGCCCATCCCGAGGTCTTCAACATGCTCCTCCAGATCCTGGAGGACGGCCGCCTGGCCGACGCCAAGGGCAAGCAGGTCAACTTCGCCAACACGATCGTGATCATGACCTCCAACATCGGTGTCTCGAACCTGCAGCAGGCCACCACCTCGCTGGGCTTCCAGCCCTCGATGCCGGTGGGCACCACGCAGGAGGAGAAAGAGCACGGCAAGATGCGGGAGAAGATCATGGACGAGCTGAAGAAGACCTTCCGCCCCGAGTTCCTGAACCGGGTCGACGCGGTGGTCGTCTTCAAGTCCCTGAGCCCGCCCGAGATGCGCCAGATCGTGGACATCCTGGTGGCCAAGGTGGCCCAGCGCCTCGAGGAGCACGAGATGAAGCTGGAGGTCACGGCGCAGGCCAAGGACTACCTGGCCAAGGAGGGCTACGACAAGCTCTACGGCGCCCGCCCGCTGCGGCGCGTGATCCAGCGCGAGATCGAGGACCCGCTGTCCGAGACGCTCCTGACCACCAAGTTCAGCGCCGGCGACTCCGTCCTGATCGACATGGAGGAGGGCAAGATCAAGCTGACCCCGATCAAGCTGGAGCGGGAGGCCAAGCCGGAGAAGGCCGAGAAGGCGGAGAAGCCGGAGAAACCCGAGAAGCCGCCCAAGGAGCCGGTCGCCGGCAAGGGCAAGGGCGAGAGCTAGGCTCTAGCGCCAGCCGGGCGGGTACCAGGGGTTCAGGTAGCCGGTCAGGTCGGCGACGGTCGCGACCACGAGGGTCAGCGCCATCACGCCCAGCGCCCAGCGGTCGAGGTCCTGGTAGGCGAGCTGGCGCAGCCAGGTGCGCTTGCCGGTGCCGAAGCCGCGCAGGTCCATGGCGTCGACGATGTCCTCGGCGCCCAGGATCGCGTTCAGGACCACCGGGACCACGACTGGAGCCAGGCGGACCGAGCGGCCGATGGGCCCGCCGCGGACCTGGTCCAGCTCGTAGCCGCGCACCCGCTGGGCGTCGACCGTGGTCTGCAGCTCGCGGGCCAGCGCAGGCACGTAGCGGAAGGCCATGTCCATGGCGAAGGCGATCTTGTAGGGGAGCCCGAGCCGGTTGAAGGCCACGCCGTAGTCGGCCGGGTCGACCACGAAGGGGAAGGTGAAGGCGTAGGCCGCGATCGAGTACATGCGCAGCGCCTGGGCCAGCACGAAGAGGGCCACGGCGGCGGTCAGGTGATAGGCGTGGGGGGCGAGGAAGGGGAATCCGCCGCGAAAGCCGAGCCAGGGCCAGCTCAGCAGGACCCGGGAGTGGGCCGTCTGCCCGCCGCCGGTGAAGACCAGGGCGTTGACCGAGACCAGCACCAGGACGAAGACGCTGAAGTAGGTCCAGGGCCGGCGGACGTCGTGCCAGGGGATGCGGGCGCTCAGGTGGTAGGCGATCCCGACCGCGAAGAGGAGGAGCATCCAGCGCACGTCCTGGACCTGGGCGGCGATCAGCACGGGGACGACCAGGGTCAGGATCTTGACCCGCGGGTCCAGGCGGTGGACCCAGGTGTCGCGGGGCCGGTAGCGCCAGGCGACCAGCACGGCCTACCGACCCCGCCTCATGACCGTTCTTAGCGGCTGGCCCGCTCCCTCGCCCGAGACCAGGCGGCGAGCAGGATGACCAGCAGCGGGATGCCGAAGAGCAGGTCGCTCCCGGCGGCCGGGAACCACTCCGTGGTCATGGCCGCCTTGAAGGAGATCTTGGAATAGAGCCACTGGTCGGTGAAGGCGGCGACGAAGAGCCCGGCCAGGATGCCGGCGGCCGAGAGGACGGCCGCGGTGACGACGTTGGGCCAGCGCCGGTAGGCGCCCCTCACCACCAGCGGGGTGAAGCCGGCGATCAGGCCCATCAGCCCGTTGCCGATCTCCCAGTTCCAGAAGATGCCGTAGGTCAGCTGGTCGGAGATGGTATTGCCGACGAAGCCGGTGAAGAAGCCGACGATGGGGCCGAAGAGCACTCCGAAGAAGATGGGGATCACGGCCCCCGGGCGGATGCTGACGTTCTGGGCTCCCGGGATCACCCAGCTGTTGGTGATCAGGTTCAGCACCGCGTAGAGCGCCGCGCCGATTGCCATGTAGACGACAGACCGGGTCGACAGCCTGAACAGGTCCTGACGCCTGGTCTCGCGAATCAATGAAGCCGTACTCGTCCTGGTCGTGGTGCTCACGGACGTCTCCTCCTTTTGCGCGACCGCGGGATCGCGCTGGATGGCGCCAACGTTACGGGATCGTCTTCGGATTTTGCAACCGCAAAGCCAGGTCGACGGCGTCCAGCGGCCGGCCGTCGGGGAGGGACGCGGCCAGGTTGGCCGCCAGGAGGGAGGTCGGCCGGAGCCGGAAGGCCGCCAGCCGGGCCCGGTCGGCGAGCACCTCCAGAGGCCGTCCCTGGGCCTCCAGGCGGCCGCCGCGCAGGAGCAGGCAGCGGTCGCTGAAGAGGAGCGCCAGGTCGACGTCGTGGGTGATGAAGTAGACGCTCTCCAGGCCCGGGATGGCCCCGACCTCGTCGAGGAAGGCCGCCGCCTGGCCGTAGTCCTGGCCCGCCGAGGGCTCGTCGACGATGATCGCCCGGGGCCTCAGGGTCAGCGCCGTGGCGATCGCCAACCGCTTCTGCTGCCCGAAGCTCAGGGCGTAGGGGGAGCGATCCCAGATCCCGTCGACCTGGTCGAGACCGACCGCCTGAAGCGCCTGGCGGCCGATCTCCTCCGCCTGCGCCGGCTCCAGCCCCTGGTTGCGGGGCGCGAAGGCGAGCTCCTCGCGCACCGTGTTGGCGAACAGCATCTGGCGGGGACTCTGGAAGACATACGCCACCTGCCGCGCCAGCTGGGCGACCGTCTGTGCGGTGGTGGGAGCGCCGCCCACCACGACGGTTCCCCGATCCGGCCGGACCAGGCCCAGCGCCATCTTGAGCAGGGTGCTCTTGCCGCTGCCGTTGGGGCCCAGGATCGCCATCTTCGAGGGACTGCGCAGCGTCGTCGAGATCCCGCCGACCGCCTCCCCGTCGCCCGCCGGGTAGGCATAGTGGACCTGGTCGTAGGTCACCAGCGGGACCGCTTCCCGCGGCCCGCGAGAATCTCCCTCGCCCTTGATGGGGGAGGGTCGGGGCGGGGGTGTCGCAGTCGCGAAGCGCCTCCTGACCGCCTGGAAGGGCAGCTTGACCGCCTGCGGGTCGGCCACGCGGAGGAACCCGTCGACCCCTCCCGCGTACTCGATCCGCCCGCCGGACATGTAGAGGACCCGGTCGGGCGAGACCTCCAGGACGTCCTCGACCCGGTGCTCGACCACCAGCACCGCCAGCCCATTCCTCGTCCGCGCCCGCACGAAGGCGAGCAGCTCCATGGCGGTGGCCGGGTCGAGGTTGGCCAGGGGCTCGTCGAGCAGCATGATCCTGGGCGCGAGCGCCAGGACGCCGGCCAGCGCCACGCGCTGCCGCTCCCCGCCGCTGAGGGCGGCGGTCGGACGCTCCAGCAGCGGGGTGATCTTGAGCGCCGCGGCCGCCTCCTCCAGGGCGTTGCGGATCGCGGCTCGCGGCAGGCCCCGGTTCTCCAGCCCGAAGGCGATGTCGGCGCGCACGGTGGCCGCGACCAGCTGCTTGTCCGGGTCCTGCAGCACCGTGCCCACCTGGGCGGAGATCCGCTGCAGGGTCATGCCGTCGGTGCGCTCGCCGAAGAGCTCCACGCTTCCGGACAGGGCGCCGCGATAGCTGTGCGGGATCAGGCCGTTGAGGCACTTGAGCAGGGTGCTCTTGCCGCAGCCGCTAGGGCCCGCGACCAGCACCATCTCCCCGGGGTCGAGGCGCAGGTCGACGTCACGGAGCGCCGGCTCGGTACCGGCCGCGTACTGGAAGCTCAGGCCGCGCGCGACGAGCGCGCCGCTCACCGGATGCGGCTGAAGCGAACCGAGGCGCCGACCGCGAGGCCGAGCGCGGCCTGGGCGCTGCCCTGATTGACGGCCAGGCAGAGGTGTCCGAAAGAGTCCTCGAGCAGGACCGGCTCTCCGGCGCCTACCGAGCCGAAGGTCGTTCGATAGGGGATTTCGCGCCGCCATCCGTCCGCGTCGACGGCGATGGTGGCCGCCCCATCGAGGCCGGCGCGCAGCCAGTCCTCGCGCAAGACGTCGAAGTGCAGGTTGCCGAAGGCGGCGACGTAGGCGACGGAGGCCCGCAGCTCGCCGTCCTTGATTTCCGGGGTGGCGCGGGGCAGACGCTGCAGCGAAGACGGGTCGACCGGCGGGCCGAACGCCTCGAGCGGTACGCCGCGGGTCAGGTGTGCCGCCGCGGGGCAGAAGACGTCGCGCGCGTGGAAGGTGTGGGAGACAGGGTGCAGGCGGTAGGCGTCCGCGCTCAGCTCGACCGCGGCCGCGACCCCGCCCAGGCGATCCGCCGCCCAC
>VBIC01000118.1:0-30862 GCA_005881425.1 Chloroflexota bacterium
CGCCGTCGGGGCGTAGCTCAGCCAGGTTAGAGCGCACGGTTCGGGACCGTGAGGCCGAAGGTTCAAATCCTTTCGCCCCGACATCCATCGCAGATCGGACGTCGCCGCCCGACATCTCACCCCAGCGCGATCAGGGCGACGCCGGCGAGGATCGCTGCCGCGCCCGCCAGCTTCAGTCTTGCGCCCTGGCGCTCGCGCAGCCTGAAGACGCCCCAGCCGGCCACCAGTACCACCGCAGACTCGCGCAGCGGGGCCACGATGCTGAGCGGCGCCAGTCGGTAGGCGAGCAGCACCAGCAGGTAGGCCAGCGTGATCAGCAGCCCTACCGATGCCGCACGCGCCCAGTCCGAGGTCATCAGCAGGGCCCGGCCTCCCACCCGCGCCAGCGCGATCGGCAGCAGCCCGGCCGCCGTCACCACCCAAAGCACCCAAAGGTAGAGCCAGGCCGGGCCCAGGCGAACGCCCACCCGGTCCACGGCGCTGTAGGCGGCTATGGTCATCCCCGTCAGCAGCGCCGGGACCAGTGCGCGCCCGGCCTGCGCCGGACGGCGCACCGCCCAGATGCCCAGCAGCAGGCAGGCGATCCCTCCCAGCTGCAGGCCGCCGACCCGCTCGCCCAGCAGCAGCAGCCCGATCAGGGTGGCCAGCACGGGCGCCGTCCCCCGCGCGATGGGGTAGACGACCGACAGCTCGCCCCGGGCGTAGGCCCAGGAAAGGAAGACGAAATAAGCCACCTCAAGGGCGCCCGACAGCAGGGCCAGGCCTAAGCCCCGGGGCGGCAGTCCGGGCCGTCCGAGCGCCGCCCAGGCGATCGCCACCACCGGCGTCAACAGGACGGCTGACGAGGAGACCGCCCGCGCCGTGAAGACGAACGTGTTCTCAGACCCCTTGAGGATGGCGTTCCAGGCGGCGTGGAGGACGGCCGCCGTCAGGGCCAGGCCGATCACCGCCAGGAGCACGCCGCGAGTCTACCTGCGACGTCCCGCGGCCGCGGCCGTCCGCGAGCCCAAGACGATATCATTGATCTCAAGTCATGGCCGTTCGGGCTATCTGGAGCGGCACCCTCGCCTTCGGGATGGTCAGCATCCCGGTCCGCCTTTACGCGGCCACCGAATCGCACGACGTGCGCTTCCACCTGCTCCACAAGGGATGCGGGGAGCGGCTGAAGAACCTGCGCTGGTGCCCGGTCCACGAGGAGGCGATAGCCTGGGAGGACACCGAGCGGGGCTTCGAGTACACCAAGGGCAAGTACGTCCCGGTCACCGAGGAGGAGCTCGATCGCCTGCCGGTGAAGACGGTCCACAGCGTGGAGATCTCCGACTTCGTCAAGCTGGAGGAGGTCGATCCCATCTACTTCGACCGGGCCTACTACCTGGCGCCGGACGAGACCGGCGCCAAGGCGTTTCTTCTGCTGCGCAAGGCGCTCGAGGAGACCGGGCGGGCGGCCGTGGCCAAGGTCGCGATCCGGGACAAGGAGAACCTCTGCCTGGTCCGTCCCTACGAGGACGTCCTGACCATGGAGACGATGTTCTACGCCAACGAGATCCGGTCGGCCAGGGAGCTCGAGCACGCCGCGGGCAGGGAGCAGACGGTGTCCTCCAAGGAGCTCCAGATGGCGGTCTCGCTGATCGAGAACCTGAGCGACCGGTTCGAGATCGAGAAATACGAGGACGACTACCAGCGTGCGCTCAAGAAGCTGCTCGACGCCAAGCTCAAGGGAAAGGCGCTGCCCCAGGCGCCCGCGGCCAGGGGACCGGAGGTGGTCGACCTCATGGAGGCCCTGCGCGCGTCGATCGAGGCCACCCGGCGCAAGGGCGGGCGCACCGCCGCCCGGACCTCGAAGCCACGGGCGCGCCCCGCTCCGCAGCGCCGCCGCCGCACCGCCTAGAGCCGGTTAACGTCCCGGGCGCCGTCCGGGCCGGTGGACGCAGAGGCCTCCTGATCCATCCGTTTGAGCGCGCTCACGATGGCGGCCGGGGTCAGGATCCCGATCACGCCCTGGCCGTCGCGCACGGCCACCGACTCGGCATCGCGCAGCAGCATCTCGGCCAGCGCGTCGTGCAGGGTCGCCTGCGCCGACACCTGCGCTGTGGGCGGCTCGGCCGCGCCGGCCCGCGGCGGCTGGAGCAGGGCGCGATCGATGGGGCTGACCGAGAGCCGCTTCAGCCCGCGGTCGGGGCCAAGCAGGTCCTGGACCAGGCCCGAGCGCGGCCGGGCCAGGATCTTCGCCGGCGTGTCGACCTGCTCCAGGACCCCGCCGTCCCGCAGGATGGCGATCCGATCGCCCAGCTTGATCGCTTCGTCGATGTCATGGGTGACGAAGACGATCGTCTTGCGCACCGTACGCTGGATGCGCAGGAACTCGTTCTGCAGACGCTCGCGGGTGATCCGGTCGATGGCTCCGAAGGGCTCGTCCATCAGCAGCACCGGCGGATCGGCGCCCAGCGCTCGGGCCACCCCCACTCGCTGCCGCTGGCCGCCCGACAGCTGGTTGGGATAGCGGCCGCGGTAGCGGCGCGGATCGAGTCCGACCAGCTCCAGCAGCTCGTCGACGCGCGCCCCTATCCGCCTGCGGTCCCATTCCAGCAGGCGCGGAACGGTGGCCACGTTGTCGGCGATGGTCAGGTGCGGAAACAGGCCCACGTTCTGGATCACGTAGCCCATCTTCAGGCGCAGCTCGACCGGATCGATGTGCGTGACGTCCCGGTCGTCGAGCAGGATCCGGCCGCCGCTGGGCTCGATCAAGCGATTGATCATCTTCAGGGTGGTCGTCTTCCCCGACCCCGAGGGCCCGACCAGGACGCAGAGCTCGCCGGTGGGAAACTCCAGGGTGAGGTCGTCGACGGCCAGCTGGCCGCCGGCCCAGCGTTTGGTCAGCCGCTCCAATCGGATCATGCCGTCCTTCCAACTCTACGCAAGCAGCCTCCTGCCCGCGTTGCTAGCATCGAGGGCATCATCGGCATCATGGCCGCGGGCGTGCTCGCGGATGCGACCGACCCCTGGATCCGCTGGGACTGGGTGGGCCGCCACATACCCGTCATCACCGCCGCCCTGCTCCAGCATGGGCGCCGGCCTCCTGATCTCGGTCCCCTTCGCGCTGTGGGCCTGGCGCGTCCCGCTGGTGCGCGATCCGGTCTTCGCGGTCAGCGGGATCCTGTACACCATTCCCTCGCTGGCGCTGTTCGCGATGCTCGTGCCCTTCACCGGGCTGAGCACGCTGACTTCCGAGATCGGGCTGGTCAGCTACACGCTGCTGATCCTGATCCGCAACATCGTCGTCGGCCTGGAGGGAGTGCCGGCCGAGGTCCGGGAAGCGGCCAACGGTATGGGCTACCGGCCGCTGGCGCGGATGATCCGGATCGACTTCCCCCTGGCCCTGCCGGCGGTCATTGCGGGCATCCGGATCGCGACCGTCACCACCATCGGGCTGGTGACCGTGACCGCGGTCATCGGCCAGGGAGGGCTGGGCCAGCTGATCCTGGAGGGGCTGATCAATGACTTCAAGAGCCCGCTGCTGGTGGGTGCGGTCCTCTCCGTGCTCCTGGCCGTGATCGCCGACATCAGCCTGAGCGGGCTGCAGCGGCTGGCCACGCCCTGGAGCCAGGCGGAGGCTCGCGCATGACTTTCCTCCACCAGGTCTTGCAATGGTTCGCCGACCCGTCGCACTGGCAGGGGACGGGCGGGATCCCGCACCGGCTCGCCGAGCACCTCCTGATGTCGGGCGCCTCGGTCGGGACCGCGGCGCTGATCGCCCTGCCGCTTGGGATCGCGCTCGGCCACCGCCGCCGGGGCGGCTTCTACGCCATCAACGTCTCCAACGTGGGACGCGCCATCCCCTCCTTCGCTCTGCTGGTCATCGCCCTCCAGGTCTTCGGGATCGGAGCCCGGCCGGCCTTCGTGGCCCTGGTCGCGCTCGCCATCCCGCCCATCGTGACCAACAGCTACGCCGGCCTGATGGGAGTCGAGGCTGACATCCGGGAGGCAGCCCGCGGCATGGGGATGCGAGAGCGGGCGGTCCTCTTTCGGGTCGAGATCCCGATTGCGATGCCCCTGATCATGGCCGGCCTGCGCACCTCGGCGGTCCAGGTGGTGGCGACCGCAACCCTGGCCGCGCTGGTGGCCTGGGGCGGGCTCGGCCGCTACATCGTGGACGGCCTGGCCCAGCGCGATTTCGTACAGGTTTTTTGCGGCGCGGTGCTGGTTGCTTTACTCTCGATCCTCGTGGAGCTGGGGCTGGGCGGGATCCAGGCGCTCGCCATCCCCCGCGGCCTTCGTCTCACCTCGGCGCCCGAACGACCCGTCGGATACCCGGACTCCGGCCTGGCGGCCTGACTCATCGACAGAAAAGGAGGAAACGATCGCATGCGTGCAAATCGCGGAACCGTCATCGGAGGGCTCTTCGTCGGCCTCGCGTTCCTCACCGCGGGATGTGGCTCGTCCCCGGGCGCCTCGCCCAGCAGCTCGCCCAAGGGCAGCATCACCGTCGCCTCGTTCAACTTCCCGGAGAGCGCGATCCTCGCCCAGATCTACGGCCAGGCGCTCAAGGCCAAAGGCTATACCGTCGCCTTCAAGCTGAACCTCGGCAGCCGCGAGGTGGTGGAACCCGCGCTGGAGCGGGGTGACATCGACCTCTATCCCGGCTACGCGGCCACCGAGCTGGAGTTCCAGAACAAGGGCAAGGGTGAGGCCACGCCTGACGCCCAGGCGACCGTGGCCAAGCTGAACACGTACCTGAACGCCAAGAGCCTCGAGGCCCTGACCGCCTCCGGCGCCATCGACGAGAACGCCTTCGCCGTGCTCAAGAGCGGCAAGTACGGGAGCAAGACCAAGCTCTCCGACCTCACCTCCGTGGCGGCCCAGATGGTCCTCGGCGGGCCACCGGAATGTCCCACCCGGCCCTTCTGCGCAGCCGGCCTGACCAAGGTCTACGGCCTCCACTTCAAGGACTTCAAGGCACTGGACGCCGGCGGCCCGCTCACCAAGGCCGCTCTCGACCAGGGATCCATCGACATCGGCCTGATCTTCTCCAGTGACAGCGCCTATTCGACCGGCAAGTACGTCCAGCTGCAGGACGACATGCACCTGCAGAACGCGGACAACGTCGTGCCCGTCATCCGCAAGGACAAGGCCAACGACGAGGTCGTGAGTCTCCTCAACTCGATCGATTCCAAGCTCACGACCGACACCCTGATCAGCCTCAACAAGAAGGCGGACGTCGACAAGCAGGACCCGGACCAGATCGCGTCCGACTGGCTGAAGTCGAACGGCTTCACCAGCTGACCGGCTTCCGGAGCTGACTGGCGGGCGGCCGGTGCCGCCCGCCCGCCCTCGGCGCTAGGCGCTGGGCTTGACCACCATCAGGAAGACGATGGCCAGCACGAAGGGGATGGTCGCGATCCCGGTGATCCGCGCCCGGCCGGCCCATTTCGCGTAGCTGCTGGAGGTCGGGCCCTCCGCCTCCAGGGCGGCGATCTGCCGGCGCAGCGCCGGGCTGTACCCCGCCAGCGCGATCACCACGAGCACGATGTAGAGGACGATGGCGCTTGCCATCCAGCGCGGGAAGCTGCTCCAGCCTATGAACCGCAGGGCCAGCCCGGTGACCAGCAGCAGGCCATAGCAGGGATTGGCGATGTTGTCGTCCAGGAACTTGATCCCGCGCAGGGCGAAGCCGAGGTGCTCCTGCGCCGTCGCGCTGCGCGCATTCCAGGCGGCGTAGGTGATGTTGGTGCCGACGGCGGTGATCGCCAGGAGTACGTGCACGTACTTGAGGAGCAGGTAGCCCATGGCGGTTTAGTTCATGGCTCCGGCGTCTGCCCGGACCGTCGCTCCCGGATGGTGCGCTCGTAGCCGCGATCCGAAGGATGGTAGTAGGTCCGGTCCTTGATCGCGTCCGGCAGGTGCTGCTGATCGACCTGGGCCCCCTCGTAGTCGTGCGCGTACCTGTACCCCTTGCCGTAGCCGATCTTGCGCATGAGCGGAGTGGGCGCGTTGCGCAGGTGGAGCGGCACCGGGTCGGCGCGGGTGCGCTCCACGTCCTCCCGCACCGCGGAGTAAGCGCTGTAGAGCGCGTTGCTCTTGGGCGCCGTGGCCAGGTAGACGACGGCCTGCGCCAGCGCCAGGTTGGCCTCCGGCATGCCGACGAAGTGAGCGGCCTGCTGGGCCGCGACCGCCTGGGTCAGCGCCGCCGGATCGGCCATCCCCACGTCCTCGGAGGCGAAGCGGATCAGGCGCCGGGCCACGTAGAGCGGGTCCTCGCCGGCCTCGAGCATCCGCCCCAGCCAGTAGAGGGACGCGTCCGGGTCGCTGTCACGGAGGCTCTTGTGGAGGGCCGAGATGATGTTGTAGTGCTCCTCGCCGGCCCGGTCGTAGAGCAGGTTGCGCCGCTGCATCGCCTCCTCGACCAGGGCCGCGGTCACGCGCCGGCGCCCCTGCCTCGGCCGGGCCAGGGCCGCCGCCGCCTCCAGCCCGTTGAGCGCGACCCGGGCGTCGCCGTTGGCCACTCGCACCAGCGCCGCCCTGGCCTCGGGCTCCAGGTCGACAGGCCTTCCACCGTATCCGCGCTCGCTGTCCTGCATGGCTCGATCGACGATCGTGCCCACCTGGGCGTCGTCGAGCGCCCCCAGCACGAAGACCCGGGTCCGGCTCAGGAGCGCCGCGTTGACCTCGAAGGAGGGGTTCTCGGTGGTGGCTCCGATCATGGTGATCACGCCCTCTTCCACGAAGGGCAGGACCGCGTCCTGCTGTCCCTTGTTGAAGCGATGGATCTCGTCGATGAAGAGGATGGTGCGCGCCCCGCCCTGCGACCGCAGCCGCCGGGCCTCCTCGATGTGCCGGCGGAGGTCGGCGACCCCCGCGCTCACCGCGCTCAGCGGGACGAAATGGGACGCGGTCGCCCCCGCAACCAGACGGGCCAGCGTGGTCTTCCCGCTCCCGGGCGGGCCCCACAGGATCATCGAGCCGACCCGGTCCTCTTCGATCGCCCGGCGCAGCTCGTGGTCCGGGCCGACCAGGTGGTCCTGGCCGACGAACTCTTCCAGCGAGCGCGGCCGCATCCGCGCCGCCAGGGGCTGGTCCGAAGCGACCGGCGGAGGCGGCTTCTGGGGGAACAGCGATTCCTGCGCCATGGCACAAACAATACGCGCCGGTTGTGCCTCCGGCAGCTCACGAACGCCTCAATCGCTCGCTTGGCACGCCTCGCGCCGCTCGCGAGGGCCGGTGGGCCCGGGGGCGCTCGCAGCGAAATCACGACGCAGCTCGCTTGCCTTGCGCCTCGCTCTGCCGCCGGAGACCGGCTGGGACGGTCCCGACCGGCCGATGCTCGAGGCCTACACCACCCTCGGCTTCCTGGCCGCGAGCACGCAGAGAGTCACGCTGGGCGCCCTGGTCACGGGCGTGGTCTACCGCCACCCCGGGCTCCTGGTCAAGACCGCGACCACGCTCGACGTGCTGGCCCGCGGCCGGGCCTACCTGGGCATCGGCGCCGGCTGGTACGAGCGGGAGGCGGTGGGCCTGGGAGTCCCCTGGCCGGCCCGGGGCGAGCGTTTCGAACGCCTGGAGGAGACCCTGCGCATCGCCCAGCTCATGTGGTCCGGCCGGGTCGAGCCCTTCGAAGGGCGCCACTACCGCCTGGCTGAGCCGCTCAGCAACCCGGCACCGCTCGCCCGGCCCCACCCCCCGATCATGATCGGCGGCAACGGCGAGCGCCGCACCCTGCGGCTCGTCGCCCGCTACGCGGACGCCTGCAACCTGCTGGTTCCCGATCCCGGCGAGAGCCGGCGCAAGCTGGCGGTGCTGCGCGAGCACTGCCAGGCCATCGGGCGGAATTACGACCTGATCGAGAAGACCTCGCTGATCGAGGCCGACCTCCGCGACGGTGCCGCCGGCCTGCGCCGGGTGATCGACCGGCTGCGCGGCCAGAGTGAGGAGGGGATCGAGCACGTCATCGTCAACCTGCCCAACGCCGAGGAGCTGGGCCCGCTCGAGGCCTTCGGCCGGGAGGTCATCCCCGCGCTCAGCGCTTGACCGGCCCGCCGGCGGTCCCCGACTGGATCGCCTCGTGCACCCGCTGGCTGACCGCGCTGCGGACCGTCAGCGGGTCGTGCTCCCGGTACTCGAGCCAGTAGCGGACCTCCAGGGCGACGCTGCCGTCGGGGGCGGGCACCAGGGCGGTCACCGGCGGCGGGTCACTCAGGACCTCGTGCAGAGCCCGGACCTGGTCGCGCACCCGGTCGGCCAGGCCGTCGAGCGCGGTCGCGTCCGGCACCCTGGTGCTGACCGTGAACTGCCGGGCCGGGAAGCGGGTGCGGTTGACGATCGTGCTCGTGTACACGAGCGAGTTGGGGATCAGGACCTCCTCACCGTCCTCGGTCCTGAGTGTCGTGGTGCGCATCTCGACGTTCTCGACCACGCCGGTGCGGTTGTCGGCCGTGATCTCGTCGCCGATGCGGAAAGGGCGCTCCAGCAGGAGGAAGATTCCGGCGATGAAGTTCTTGAGGATGTCCTGGAAGGCAAGGCCGAAGGCGAGGGCGAAGACCCCGAAGCCGCCGAAGACCAGGGCCGGGTTGCCGAACCACACGGTGAAGGCGAAGATGATGCCGATCAGGATCACGGCCACTGTGATCAGGCGTGTGGCCAGGACACTGACCTGGAGGTCGACACGAGTGCGTCGAAATTGACGCCGGGCGAGCCCCCGCATCACGCGGGCGACGAGCAGGCTGGCCGCCAGGATGAGCAGACCGTAGACGATCATCGCGACATGGCCTGCGCGCTGCTGCCACAGCCACGTCAGCATGGCGCCATTGTACGGACGCCCGGGCGGTCAGCTCTCGGGCTGGCTGCCTTCGGCCGGGGCCTCCGCGGGGGCCGCCCCCTCGGTCTCGCCGACGGTCGGGACCTCGACCGCGGCCGGAGCGGGCGGGGCCTCCTCGACCACCTCCTTGTGCTCGTGGACCTTGGCGATCAGGTCCTCGGGGTCGTCGAGCGCCTCGACTCCCGCGGGCAGCTTGAGGTCCTTGACCCGGATCTCGTCGTCCACCGCCTTGAGCTCCGAGATGTCGACCGTGATCGCGGGCGGAAGGTCGGTGGGAAGAGCCTCGACGCGGAGCTGGTGCAGGCCGCGCAGCAGGTCGGCCTCCCCCTTGGCCACGATCTCGATCTCACCCTCGAACTCGATCGGGACCTCGGATTCGATCTTCTCGGCCAGGTTGACCTGGTAGAAGTCGACGTGCAGCAGGTTGCCGTCCCGAGGGTTGCGCTGCACCTCGCGGACCAGCGCCTTGCGAGGCGGCTCGGCGCCCAGCTGCAGGTCGAGGAGCTGGTTGCGCCCCACCTTCTGAAAGGCCTTGATGAAGTCCCGGCCGTCGACCTCCACCGAGACGGCGTCGACCTTGTGCCCGTAAACCACGGCCGGGAGCCGGCCGGAGCGGCGAAGCGCGCGCACCCCCGGTCCGTGGTCGGCGCGCGGCTCCAGCTTGAGGGTGATGGGAGCGGCGGGGGTGGCCAAAGCGGTCGCATCTTATCACAGCCAAATACGCCTCCCGGAGCTTCCCCGCCACCCCCTTCAGGCGTTACTTTTGAGTCATTCGGACGTTTACTCTGCGTGCGGGACTCCGTAAAATGCGGTGACACTTTCGATGGCAGCTCTTCGTAGAATCGTCAGCCGCTTCGGGATCCATATCGTCGCCGTGTTGGGCGGCTTTGGCATCGTCCTGGCCTTCATCCTGATCCAGGATCAGAGAGAGGTCCTGGCGCAGCAGGCCTACACCTCCGCCCGGCAGGAGACCCTCGACGCGCTGACCCACGCCCGCGCCCTGGGCATGACCTCGGCCGAGGTCAGCGATCTGGTCCGCCAGGACGAGACCGTGGTCCAGGCCGCGGCCCCCCAGGGCAGCGCCCCCTTCAACCAGGAGCGGATCGGGTTCTTCAACCGGGCACGCGACGACGAGATCGGGATCCGGCTCATCCTCCAGGACCGGGAGACTGGGCTCCTGGGCCAGACCCGCACCGCCGCCCAGGAGGGCGTCGTCCGCTTCATCTCCGACCTCTCCCGGGCGGAGCAGATCGGGGTCGACCCGCAGCCCGTCGCCGAGCTGCGTCCGCAGGCCGCTTCTCTCAGCCGTGTCCTGAACCAGGCCGGCACCATCGGCGACTACCGCGACGTCAGCGCCCAGCTCAAGCGACCCGCGGGACGGCTGGCGCTGCTGATCGCCGACCAGCAGAACGCGAACGCAGTCACCGCCCAGTTCGCGCAGAAGATCGCCGCCGTGGACCACGGGGACGCGGCGCTGGCCCGCAAGACGGCGATGGATGCGCTGGCCACCGTCCGTGACGACCTGCAGACGGCCAGCGTCTTCCAGCTCGACGTGTCCGTGATCCAGGGGCGCGTCGACCGGCTGGAGACTCAGCTCCGCGGCGCCCTGGCGGTGGCGGCACTGGAGCAGATCGGCGGCAGCCTCCAGGCTCGTGGCCAGGAGCTGGAGCAGACGATGAACGCCACCGTTCCCGAGAAGGCGCTGGTGATCTCCCTCAAGGAGCAGGTCCTGCGCGCCTACCTGCACGGCAAGCCCGTCTGGTGGACCTACATCACCACCGGCCGCCCCGGCCTGGAGACCGACCCGGGCAACTTCCGCGTCTACTCCAAGCAGGCGCCCTTCACCATGCACTCGCCCTGGCCCAAGGGCTCGCCCTACTGGTATCCCGACACTCCGGTCAAGACGGTGATGTGGTTCAACGGCGGCGCCGGCATCCACGACTCCTCGTGGCGGGCGTACTACGGCCCGGGCACCGAGTTTCCCCACTACGACCCCTTCGGGGACGACAACGGCAGCCACGGCTGCGTCAACATCCCGCCCCGGAACATGCCCTGGCTCTGGAGCTGGACGCCGGTGGGTACGCCCGTCATCGTCTACTAGGGCGGCGTTCCCTCCCCGCGGCAATAGCGTTTGCTGACATTCTTGCGCACTCTCCCTTACACCAACGGGTGGAGGGATGTTCGACCTGAATACCGTCCATCAGCGCCGCCGGCTGCCCCTGGAGGTCTTCCGCTGCCTGGCCGAGTCCGTCGTGCGCCAGGCGGTCACCGACCTGCACAACGACGCCTTCAGGGACGACGCCCGCCGCTTCTTCGACGGCCGCTCCTTCGACGCCTACTGCGAGATCCTGGGCTGGAACGCGCGCCGGGCGCGGCAGAACCTCTACGCTCGCCTGGACGACCTCATGTACCCGCGGCCGCCGGCCCCGGCCCAGCCCCAGCCGCTGACCGCTGGCTGAAGCCCGCCCGCAGAGAGTGCCGCCTGGGCCCGGTCCGGCTCAGCTGGCTTCGACGTTGAGGGCGTAGCCCTGGCGGGGCTCGCTCACCAGGTCGCAGGGCAGGCGCAAGGAGCGCAGGTGACGGCGCAGGCGCACGATGTAGCTCCGCAGCTGCTCGGTCGAAAGGTCCGGCGCCTGCCAGGCTTGCAGCACCAGCTGCTCCGCG
The DNA here is from genome assembly GCA_005881425.1 of Chloroflexota bacterium. Lineage (GTDB taxonomy): Bacteria > Chloroflexota > Dormibacteria > CF-121 > CF-121 > CF-120. The sequence continues at coordinate 11,474 of VBIC01000118.1, forward strand.
CTGAAGAAGCGGTTGGGGTGGGCCAGCAGATAGGCGAACAGCTCGGACTCGCGGCGGGTCAGCGACACCACGCGCCCGCGGTGGGCGAGCCGCCGGCTGTGCGGGTCGAAATCGATACCACCCAGCTCCGCCAGGCGGCGCCGCCAGAACGCGACCCGGCGCTGCAGCCGCGCGATGTGCTCCACGAGTACGCGCTCGTCGCCGAGCACGATCTCGTTGCGGGCGGTGGGCGACATGCGCGCCATCGTCTGCCGGGTGCGGGCCAGGGCCCGCTCGCTGAAGGCCAGCAGCTCGGCGTAGATGGTGATCCAGTGGCGCACGTCTTCGACGTGCTTGGTGTCCCCGCGCTCGCCATCGAGCAGGTAGGCGTCGTCGCCCCGTTCCACCGGCCTCGATGCCACCGCCGTCCCGCTCATCCTGGGCACTAGGGTATTATGGCGTCTGCTTGGGGGGAGCGTCGCGGGGGGCGGGAGTTCCAGCATCAGGGAAAGGCGCCCATCAGGTCGGACCCAGGCGAGGACGGACCGCCTCTGGCACCCGTCCGTGGATCGCCTGCTCGCCGGTGAGAACCGCGCTTCCCAGCTGCCCGACGACGCCCGTCACTGGATCAGCGTCTACACCGAGCTCGTCCGCTTCCGGGAACAGATGCTCGCCGACTGGCACGAGGAGATGGCCGGCTCCCACGACCCGCGCAGCCGGATGGAGCTGACCCGGACTCTGGTGGCCTGGTCGTCCCGTCAGCTGGATGCCCTCCGCGGGCACCTGGATTTCTGGCGACAACGTCATCTGCAGCTGCTCGAGCATCCGGCCCCCACCGCACTGGCGCCGCGCCTGGATTGGCCTGCGCCGGCCCGGCGCCGCGTCGGTCGCCCCCGCAAGCGTCCCGCGGCCGCCGGCTCGAGAAAGGACCGGCGTCCAGGGCGGGCCGCCGGTCCAGGGAGGTGAACAGACACCGACATCACGGGCGTCAGCTAACCCATATAGGCCATCATCAGCAAGAAAGTCAGCAACAGCATCCCCGCTGACCAGGTTGGGCTCCGCGGCCTGACTGCCATAGATTTGAAGCTGAGCCATGCCCATCAGCCCGCCGCCCCTCCAGTCCTGGCGCCCTGAGTTCATCCCGGCCTACCTCTCCAACGGACTGATCGGGCTGCGCGCCGGACCGATTCCCCTGATCGAGGGAGTGGCGATCGCGAACGGCCTGGCCGGGATCGACCCGGTGGAGCAGGACGAGGGCTTCGCCCGGGCACCCTACCCCATCGCCGGCGACGTCGAGGTCGACGGCCATCGCCTCAGCCGCCTGCCCACGCAGGCTCAGCTCCTCGAGCAGCGGTACGACTTCTCCTGCGGCGAGCTGTCCACGAGGTTCAGCTTCGCCGTGGACGGTCCTCAGGTCACTGTGGAGGTCCTGACCCTCTGCAGCCGCTCCATGCCCACGGTGGTGCTCCAGGAGATCCGCGCCCGGGTCGACCGTCCCTGCCGCCTCGGCCTGAGCGCGGGCCTGAGTCCGAGCGGCCTCAACGGTCGCTGGCTGGCGCGCGAAACGTCCACCCCAGGCAGCGATACGCCGGTCGTCGACGGGTCCATGCTCTGGGAGCCTCACGGCGGGCTCTCAACCTGCGGCGCCGCCTACCTCACCGCCTTCGACGGAGGCGACCGGGTCACGCGCCGGCGCGAGGAGCAGGACCAGCTGGCGCCGCTGAGCACGTCCTACTGGGTGCAGGCGCGGCCCGACCGCTGCTACGCGTTGCGCCAGATGAGCAGCCTGGTCCCGAACCAGATGCACGTCGATCCCCACCGGCAGGCTGCCAGGCTGCTGGCGGCGGCCGGCCGCCGCGGCTTCGACCGCCTGCGTGAAGAGAACCGGGGAGCCTGGAAGGAGATCTGGAAGGGCCGCGTGGTGCTCGAAGGGGCGGGCGAGCGCTGGCAGGCGATCGCCGACGCGGCCTTCTACTACCTGCACGCCTCGGCGCACCAGTCGTCGGTCTTCAGCACCTCCATGTTCGGGCTCGCCTACTGGCCCAACTACCACTACTACCGCGGGCACGTGATGTGGGACGTCGAGGCCTTCGCCTTCCCGCCGCTGCTGCTGACCGCGCCGGAGAGCGCGCACGCGCTCCTCGAGTTCCGCCTGGAGCGCATGGAGGCGGCGCGGCGCAACGCCGCCATGATGGGATATCGGGGCCTCCAGTTCCCCTGGGCGAGCGGGCCGCGCGACGGCCAGGAGGTCATCCGCGTCAGCGCTCCGTACCTGGTGCTGGAGCAGCACGTCAGCCTGAGCGTGGCGCTGGCCTTCGCCCGCTACGTGCAGGCCACGGGCGACGAGGACTACCTGCGGGAGAAGGCCTGGCCGGTGCTGGAAGGAGTGGCCAACTGGATCGAAAGCCGGGTGGTTACCAGCGCGCGGGGTTACGAGTGGAGGGAGACGATCAGCATCGCCGAGCAGCCCGATCCGGTCGACAACGCAGCCTACGTCAACATGGCCGCGATCCGCGTCCTGCGGGAGGCAGCGGCCTGTGCCCGAAGGCTGAAGCGCTCGGACGCGCCGCGCTGGGAGCGCATCGCCGGCGGGATCGTCGTCCCCATGGACGCTGAGGGCGAGGTCATCGTCAACCACGACGGGTTCGACCCGGCGGACCGGAGCCCGGCGGCGTCGACGCCGGAGCCCCTGGCGGCTTTCTTTCCCGTCGGATACAGGGCCCAGCCGCGGGTCGAGGAGGCCACCCTGCGCTTCCACCTGGGGCGCGTCGACCCCTACCTTGGCCGGCCCATGCTCTCAGCCCTGCAGGGCGTCTTCGCCGCCCGCCTCGGGGACCGCACCCGCTCGCTCGAGCTCTTCGAGCGGGGCTTCGCCGACTTCATCCAGGAGCCCTTCCGGGAGGCGCACGAGTTCAGCCGCCGGCGCTTTCCGGACAAGCCGCCCTGCGGCCCCTTCATGGCCAACCTGGGGGGATTTCTGATGAGCTGCCTCTACGGCCTTCCCGGGCTGGAGCTCGGCCAGGGCGAGCCCGCCACCTGGTGCGAACGTCCGGTGGTCCTGCCCGAGGGCTGGGACGCGATCCAGGTGGAGCGCCTCCACGTCCGCGGGCAGCCGGCGTCCCTGCGGGCCCGGCATGGCGACACGCGAGCCCGGCTGGAGCCCTATCCGGGCTAGCGGTCGGCGATCGCCCGGCAGCGCTCCTTCCAGAGAGTGAGCCGGCGCGTGTACATCTCGGCCTGCCGCCGCAGTCCCATGGACGGCGCCGGCTGCTCGGCCTGAAGCCGGACGGCGAAGGTCAGCAGTTCGGCGTAGGTCCGCACCCAGCGGAGCGCCTGCTCCAGGTCGCGCGTTTCGGGGTCCTCTTCGTTGAGGACGGTGTCGTCGATCAGGGCGAATCGGGACGTGCTGACAGCCATGATCCTCCCTCGGCTCCTTAGTGGCGCCGTGCCCTTTTCCCTGCCAGCGGCAGTATACGACCGAATGTGCAACAAGCGCAACAAGATTTCTCGGAGTGTCGCGGCCGAGGCAAAGCTGATATTACTGATATCAATGCGGGAGCTCATCCCGATCGCCCTCAAGGCCCTGGTGGGCGGAGCCTTCGTGGTCGCCTTCTCCCTGGTCGCCGAGTCGGCCAGGCCCAAGACCTTCTCCGGACTCTTCTCGGCAGCCCCCTCCATCGCCCTGGCCAGCCTCTTCATCACCAGCCTGATGAAGGGTCCGTCGACGGCGACGGCGCAAGCCGCGGGCATGCTGCTGGGCAGCGCCGGCATGGTCGCCTACTGCCTGTTGGGTATCTTCACCGTGGGCCGCATGCACGCCCTCGCGGGCTCACTCGCAGCCTTCCTCGGCTGGCTGGTCGTGGCCGGCGGACTGGCCCTGGCGTTCATCCGATGAGCCGGCTTTCCAGCCTGCCCCGCCTGGGGCGGGAGCCCGTGGGGCTCTCCCTGGAGAAGATCCGCGAGGTGAGTCTCAGGGAGACCGCGGTCCGGTTCGCGTTCGGCGCCCTGGTCTCGGCCGTGGCTGCGCTGGTCGCGCTCAGGTTCGGCCCTCACGTGGGCGGACTCTTCCTCGCCTTCCCCGCCATCCTGCCCGCCAGCCTGACCCTGATCGAAAAGAAGGAGGGGAACGAGAAGGCCCGTGCCGACGCCGAAGGCGGGATCGTAGGCGCCATCGGACTGGCCGCCTTCGCCCTGGTGGCGATCCTGCTCCTTCCCCGGATCGGCTCCGCGGCGTTGCTGCTGGCGCTGGTGGCCTGGACCGCCGTCACCCTCGGCCTCTACTTCGGGGCCCGCGGGGCGGGCTTGCTCCGCTGAGCGCTGTGGTACGGTAAGGCTCCGCGTCCAGGGAGGAGGGATCGCCGTGATGGCGAAACGCGCCGGCTCCGAGTATCCGCTCTATCTCAATCTGCTGCCCGGCGAGGACCCGCTGACTCCTTTCGCGGAAGATGCGAGGCAATGGGTCACGGTCTACAGCGAGCTGGCTGACTTCGTGAGCCGCTCCCTGGCCCGGCTTGCCGGCGATGGGCGCCTCGCGGTGGCGAACGCCGACCGCGACCAGCTGGAGGCGCAACGCCTGCATCTCGAGTCACGCCTGGCGTTCTGGCGGCAGCGGGCCTGGGGACTGGGCGGGGTCGAGTTCGACGTCGAGCCCCGGCGGTTACGTCACCACGGCCGGGAGCTGGTATTGACGCGGCGGGAAGCACAGCTGTTCGCCTTCCTCTCAGCCCATCCGGGCCAGTTCTTCACCGCCGAGCGGCTGAAGGTGGAAGCCTGGCATGCTCCGTATCTTTCCGAGGAGCAGTTGCGCAGCTACGTGGCCCGCTTGCGGGCCCGGATCCGGGAGCTCGAGATGCCGAGCTCGATCCGCTCCGAGCCGGGACGCGGTTACGCCCTGGTCCTCGAGCCGGAGGCCTGAGCCGGCGCCGGCGTGAGGTAGGTGCGGACGGCCGGCACCCCTGGCACCGTGGCCGCGATCCGGTCGGCGGCCGAGGCCACGCCGGCCGAGGAGACCTGCCCCAGCAGCTCGATCCGGCCCAGCACCGCCCGCACCCGGATGGCCTCGCCACTAGTGCGCGCATCGTGGGCCAGGGCGCGGGCGACGGCCGCTTCCAGCTCGGGGTCGGTGAGAATGCGGGTGCGCACCTCGAGCACGCCCTCGACGGCGCGAAGGCGGCGGACCGCCTCCTCGACCCGCCTCGGACCGGACAGGTAGCCCTCGACGAAGACCCGCTGGGCTTCGATCCGGATCACCAGCGTGCGCAGGAAGGAGACGGATGGATCACCGGCTTCCACGAGGGCCTCCTCGACGCGCTCCCGCAGAGCGTCGTCGGACAGCGCCGGGGTGAGGGAGCGCCACTCGTCCCGCCGCAGATCGGTGACCAGGGAGCCGCCCCGGCCGCCCTTGACCCGGCCGTTGGTGAGCAGGCGCCGGTCGGCCAGGCCGCGACGGACGACCAGCCACTGGGCGACGTGATCCAGGCCCGGGCAGCGGGCCTCGTCGAGGCGGCCGAGCAGGCGCCCGTTGTCGGCCTCCACCGGCATTCCCTGAACCAGGTCGACCTGCTCCGGCGGGTACTCGACGCGCCCGATCGCCTCGCGCATACGCGTAGGCATGCTACCGCAACCACCGTAGCCGGATGGCCCGAAGGACGGAGCCGGAAGGCGCCGGGCTGACGTTATCCATACAGGAGCAGGAGATATGGCTGTTGCTCATTCGATGCAGCAGATCGCGCCCCACACCTGGACCTTCGAGGCCCCGGCGATCCCCTTCGCGCCCATGAAGGCGCACTGCCGTTTCTGCCGGGCGCAGGTCGCCCTCCTCCGTCCCGAGGCGATCTCCATCCAGACCGGCAACTACATCGTCAAGGGGGAGTGCGAGCGCTGCGGCGGCGAGGTCCTCCTGATCGTCAGCTAGTTGCGGCAGTCGCGGCACTCGCCGTAGAAGTCGAGCGTGGCGTGGTCGACCCGGAATCCGCGCCGCCTGGCGATCGTTCCCAGCAGGGGCGTGACGGCAGCCTCGTCCAGCTCCTCCACCGAGCGGCAGCTGGTGCAGATCAGGTGGTGATGGTGGCCGGGCGCGCACCAGACGTAAGCTGAGACGTGCCCCGGCCGCTCCAATCGCTGGGCCAGTCCCGCGTCGACCAGCATGTCGACGGCGCGGAAGATCGTAGCCCGTCCGACGTAGGGGTGGCGGCGGCGGACCTGCTCGTAGAGCTCCTGTACCGTCGCTTCCTTGCCCGTCCGGGCCAGTGCATCGGCGATCGCCAGCCGCTGCGGCGTCAGCCGCTGGCCGGCCCGCTGGAGCGCGGCGCCAGTCTCACTCACACCCAGATGATACTCGCGCAGCTGATCGCCTCAGGCGGGCTCGAACCCTTCCTTCGTCCAGTGCCCGAGCCGGTGCTCGGTCTCGTGGTAGAACCAGATCAGCTGGCGCTCGCGCGCAGCCTCCTCCAGGAAGGCTGCCTTGCGCTCCATCGACTCCAGGGGGAAGAGGTCCAGCGCGCTGACCCAGTTGATCTTGAGGAAGGCGGGCATCAGCAGGAAGTCCCCGGTGAAGACCACGGTCTGCTCCTGGTCCTGGACGTAGACCGCCTGGTGCCCACGGGTGTGGCCGCCGGTGACGCGCACCCGGACCCCCGGCGCGACCTCGGTGTCACCCTCGACCACCCACAGCCGCCCGGCCTCCTCCAGCAGCCGTAGGTTCTCGGGCTTGTAGGACGGCTTGCTCCGGGGATCTGGCTCTCGCCAGGCGGCCAGCTCCTGCGCCTGGACCACGTGGCGGGCGCGTGGAAAGAGTGGTTCCAGCTCGCCGTCGCGGCCCGGGCTGACGAGCGCTCCGCAGTGGTCGAAATGCAGGTGGCTGAGGACGACCAGGTCGATGTCCGAGGTCGAGAGGCCCAGCTCGCGCAGCCCGGCCGGTAGTCCGGGGTCGCGCTCGTAGCCGTAGATGGTGCGTTCCTTCTCCGAGAGCTTGGGCCCGACGCCGGCCTCGACCAGGAGGTTGAGGTCGGGCGTGCGCACCAGCATGCAGTTGGTCGCCATCGGAATCCGGTTGCGTGAGTCCGGTGTCTTGATCTTCTCCCACATCACCTTCGGCACCAGGCCGAAGACCGCTCCGCCGTCCATTCGCCACTGCCCGTCGCTCAGCGCTGGCTTGGGGGTGAATCCGTTGTTCACGAACTCGACGATGTCCTGCAGGGCGGTCCCCGGGCCGAAGATCTCGGCCACCCCCATGCTCCTCAGCTGCCGGGCGTCGTCCGCGGGGATGATGCCGCCACCGAAGACGACGATACCCTGGGCCCCGCGCTCTTTGAGCAGTTCGAGGATGCGCGGGATGAGGGTCATGTGCGCGCCGCTGTGGAGGCTGACGCCGATCGCGTCCACGTCTTCCTGGATCGCCGCCTCGACCACCATCTCGGGGGTCTGGCGCAGTCCGGCGTAGATCACCTCCACCCCGGCGTCTCGCAGCGCGCGCGAGACCACCTTCACCCCACGATCGTGGCCGTCGAGACCGACCTTGCAGGTCAGCACGCGGTAGGTCTTGCGGCCCGCCTGGCGCGCGCCAGGCTCAGTAGATGCTTTGCTCGCGGTAGACACCGAAGACCTCCTTGAGGGCGCCCATGATCTCGCCTTCGGTGACATAGGCCTTGACGCACGCGATCAGCGAGGGCATCAGGTTCTCACGCCCTCTGGCCACCGTCTTGAGCTCCTCCAGCCGGATCTGGACGCTGGAGCCGTCTCGCCGGGCCCGCAGTGCCGAGAGCTTGTGGACCTGGGCCGCTTCCGTCTCCGGCCCGATGCGCAGGGTCGGCACCGGGGTGTCGTCGCCCTCGCGGTACTCGTTGACGCCCACCACGATCCGCTCTCCGGCCTCCAGCTTGCGTTCGAACTCGAAGGCCGCGTCCGCGATCTCACGCTGGAAGAAGCCGTTCTCGATGCAGGCCAGCACCCCGCCCTGCTCCTCGATCCGGTCGAAGTAGCGGCGGGCGCCAGCCTCCATCTCGTCGGTCAGGCGCTCCACGAAGTAGGACCCGCCGAGTGGATCGATGGTGTTGGTGATCCCGGTCTCGTGGGCAAGGATCTGCTGGGTGCGAAGCGCGATCTGGGCAGCCCGTTCGGTGGGTAGCGCCAGCACCTCGTCCATGGCGTTGGTATGCAGAGAGTTGGTACCGCCCAGGACCGCCGCCATGGCCTCGACCGCGGTCCGGCTGACGTTGTTCTCGACCTGCTGCCGGGTGAGTGAGACGCCGGCGGTCTGGGTGTGGAAGCGCAGCATCCAGGAACGGGGATCCCTGGCTCCGTAGCGATCGCGCATGATGCGCGCCCACAACCGTCGGGCGGCGCGGAACTTCGCGATCTCCTCGAAGAAATCGATGTGCGAATCGAAGAAGAAGGACAGCCGTGGAGCGAACTCATCGACGCCCAGCCCGGCCGCCATCGCGGCCTCGACGTAGGCCATCCCGTCGGCGAGGGTGAAGGCCAGCTCCTGGACCGCGGTCGAGCCCGCCTCCCGGATGTGGTAGCCGGAGATGGAGACCGCGTTCCAGCGGGGCATGTGCCGGGCGGCGAAGACGATCGTGTCCACCACCAGGCGCATCGAGGGTTCCGGAGGGAAGATGTACTCCTTCTGGGCGATGTACTCCTTGAGGATGTCGTTCTGGAGGGTTCCCCCCAGCCGGTCGAGGCTGACTCCGGTCTTCTCGCCGGCCGCGATGTACATGGCGTAGAGGATCGCGGCGGGTGAGTTGATGGTCATCGAGGTGGTGATGCTGTCCAGCCGCATACCGTTGAGCAGCGTCTCCATGTCCTCCAGCGAATCGATGGCCACCCCGCAATGGCCGACCTCGCCCCGGCTCAGCGGGTCGTCCGAGTCGTAGCCCATCAGGGTCGGCATGTCGAAGGCGACCGAGAGGCCGGTCTGGCCGTGGGCGAGCAGGAACTTGTAGCGCCGGTTCGTCTCCTCGGCGCTGCCGTAACCCGCGAACTGCCGGATGGTCCAGGGCCGGCCCCGGTACATGGAGTGATAGACCCCCCGCGTGTAAGGGAAGTGACCGGGGTAGCCGAGCTTCTCCTCGTAGTCCCAGCCGGCCAGGTCCTCCGGGGTGTAGAGCGGCTGGAGAGGGACGCCGGAGATGGTGGCGCCCTCACGCGGGGACTGCTTGCCGCCACGGTAGTGCTCCTCCCATTCCTCGCGGATCGTCTTCGTCCTGCGCAGAGCCATCAGCCTGGACCTCCGTCTCTGGCCACCTGTGCCAGCACCTCGCCCGCGAGCGCGTAGGGATTGACCGGACCGTTCTGGCCGGCCAGCTTGCGGGCCACCGCCGAGTCACCCTCCAGCACCGACTCAGCCTCTTTACGCGCGCGCTCCGCGACGAGCGCCACGATCTCCTGTTTGACCCGGCGCAGGCGCCGGCTCCTCAGCTCTCCACTCTCAGCGAGGTGGTCGCGGTGTTTGCGGATCGCCTCCCAGAGACGATCGAGTCCATCCTCCCGGGCGGCGGAGGTGAGGATCACGGGAGGCTGCCAGCCCGGTTTGCGCGCCAGCGCGAGCGCGTCCTGGACCAGGCGGCGCGTCCGCTCCGCGCCGCCCAGGTCCGACTTGTTGACCACGAAGACGTCGGCGATCTCCATGATTCCGGCCTTGATGCTCTGCACCGCGTCGCCCGACTCCGGCATCATGACCAGGACGGTGGTGTCGCAGATGGTCGAGATCTCCATCTCCGACTGGCCCACGCCGACGGTCTCGACCAGGACCAGGTCGCGCCCCGACGCGTCCAGGAGATGGATCGCCTCGCGGGTGGCGGGGGCGAGGCCGCCCAGGTGGCCGCGAGCTCCCATGCTGCGGATGAAGACGCCGCTGTCGAGCGTGTGGCGGGACATGCGCACCCGGTCGCCCAGGACGGCGCCGCCGGTGAAAGGGCTCGACGGGTCGACCGCCAGTACTGCCACCGTCCGGTCCTGCGCCCGGACCACGCGCACCAGCCCATCCGCCAGCGTGCTCTTACCGCTGCCGGGAGGGCCGGTCAGTCCGACCAGGTGCGCGTGCCCCAGGTGTCCCTGCAGCCTCGCCACCAGCGCCGCGGCCTGCGGATCGCGATCCTCGGCCAGGCTGATCGCTCTCGCCAGGGCGCGCACGTCCCCAGCCAGCAGGTCACCGGCGAGATCCATATGGTCTTCATTCTGCCACGGGAGAATGAGCGAGACGCCGCGTCAGCGGTGGCGAGCCAGGGCGCGCGGCGAGCAGGCACGTGCAAGGCAATTCGGCCGCATTGACGTTTGCGGCCAGGCCGCGCGCGGGCCGTCCGCGAGCCGCAATTCGCCCGGTAAGTACTGAACTTAGAACCAGGCTGGCGGGGCTGTGGTGTCGAAGTCGAGGTCGGCCGAGACCTGCAGCGGAGTCGGCGGCGCGGGCGTCGGCGTGGGTAGCGGCCGGGCGCCGGCCGTGGCGGTGGCTGTGCCCCGGGCGGTGGCGCTGGCAGCCGCGATGGGGGTGGGCGTGGGACCAGGCAGGACCGGCAGGTAGAAGAGCTGGAAGTGGCCGGCAGGGCCGACCGGCGCGAGGTAGGCCAGTCCGTTCCCATCGGGGGACCACGCCGGTGCCGCGCACAGCTGTCCGTCCACCAGCACGGTGGCCGGCCCCAGCGTCGCGCCGTCGAAGCTGGCGATCTCCAAACGTCCCACCTGCTGGCCGCCGCTGCAGATCATGGCGATCCTCTTGCCATCCGGGGAGAGAGCAGCCTGCGAGCAGCTCTCTTGCGGGGTGGTCAGCGCCTTCCCCACTGCAACGGTGAACGGCGCCCGCTGCAGCCAGAGCTGAGAGTAGGAATGCCCCTGCGCGTCGAAGTTGTACTTCGTGTAGAGGAGCCCGCCGTTTGCCAGTGGGAGCGGATGGACGTCGCCGCCCGAGAGGTTGAACGGATCAGTCCAGCGCCGGGCCCGAGACTGGGTACCGTTGAGCGGCATCGCGTAGACCGCCAGGTCGACCCGGTGAAGGTTCGACGGATCCTTCGGATCGTAGCTGTAGAAGACGTTCTGGCCGTCGGCACTGACCCGGGGGAAGAAGCTCCAGTGATTGAAAGAGGTATTGCGGTTGGCGTTGTGGGTCAACTGCTTGATCACGTGGCCGTCGATGTCGAGGAGGTAGAGATCGGATTCGCTCGTAGTGCGCTGGACGGCGACCAGGTGATTGTGGTCGAGTGTGACCCCGGGCTGGGTCCAGCCGCCCGAGGCGATCTGGGTGAACTGGCCTCCCTTGAGCCGGAAGATGCTGCCTCCCTGCGCGATGAACATCGTGCCCGGAAGGAAGAACTTGGGCTTGGTATGGCTGGGGAGGATGGCATGCGCGGTGATCTTCGGCGTGGCCTTGAGCGTTCCCAGGTAGCCGTAGACACCAAGGCCGAAACTGCCCATGAGCAAGAGGAGCACAGCGATCCCGAGCCTGCGAATCAAGGGAAGTACTGGTGTGCCATGGGAAGAATCAGATTCCAGTTGGGGATCAGCGCGCTCTGCATTCCTGCCGAGGTCTGGATGTCCCGACCGTACGTGTAAGGGCTGACCAAAACGATCTGCCGGATGTTCTCGGTCTTGATGCTGTTGGCTACCGGCAGCAGCTCGCGCAGGCGTTCCAGGCTCATCGAGGTCTTCATCTCTCCGCTCAGCGTCTGGATCAGCACCGGCAGATCGGCAGGCCCCAGATAGCGTGCCTTCGCGCGCAGGGCGAGGAGCACCTGCTGCTGCCGCGCCGAGCGTCCCAGGTCGCCGTAGTAATCGGAGTACCGGCTGCGCACGTACTGCAGCGCGTGGACTCCGTCGAGGTGCTGGGCGCCGGGCATCACCGCCACCCGCTGGTACCCGAACGGGTTGTTGGAAAAGATGTCGTTCGGGTAGTAGTCGTCGAGCACCGGTCTGGTGGTGACAAGGTCGACTCCACCGGCCGCGTCGATCATCCGGATCAGGCCGAGCAGTCCAACCCAGATGTAGTCGTCGACATGGACGTGGAAGTTGCGCTCCACGGTGGCGATCGCCGCGCTGGCTCCGCCTCGTGAGTAGGCCCAGTCCATCTTTCCGTAGCCGCCGGTCGAAAGCGGCACCCACAGGTCACGGGGGACCGACAGCATGGTCACGGCGTGCGCCGCGGGGTCGACCCGGACCAGGATCATCGACTGGGTCAGCGGCGCACAGCTGCTGCACTTCTGGTCGTCGTCGGAGCCGAGCAGGAGCACGGTGAAGGGCGCCGTCGACGAGGCGATGATCGGCGCCGGAGTGCTGCTCGACACGATCAGCGGGTCCGGCTTCTGCCCGGTCTGGGTAGCGGCGGCGGTCAGGACAGGGTAGAAGTAGGCAAGCGCTCCCATCGCACCCGAAAGCACGAATCCGGCCATGACCAGGAGCACCCCGGCGACCGAAATGAAGCGATGCGTACGCCGATTTTGCGGCCAGCCTGCCCGGCGCCACGCCGAGGCCCTCTGGCGATACCGTGGGACGTTCACCTTCTCAGCCCGCCCAGTCTAGCGAATGGTTCAGCTCGCAATATGAGACGTTCTTACAATGGGCGGATGGCCGCCAAGGTTACGGAGGCGCGGCTGAAAAGGCGGCCACCGACCGGCGCGCCGCGGGCGCGGGCCGGATGTCGCGGCTGCTGATCCGCGACGCCTGCCTGGCGGACGGACGTTCGGGCCGGCTGCAGCAGGGCTCGGGCCTCCTGGTCGAGGACGGTCGGATCGCCGCGATCGGCCCCACGGACAGCATCGACCCGGATGGTGCCGAGGTGATCGACGGCGGAGGCGCGACCATCGTGCCGGCTCTCGTCGACGCCCACAGCCATCTGACCATGCCCGGAGGCAGCCACTGGATCGAGCGCGGAGATGACCCGTCCGAGCGCCTGCGCCAGGTCGCGCGCGACAACGCCCGGCGCCTGACCGCGGCCGGCGTCCTGTGGGCGCGCGACGTCGGCTCCCCGGTCGATCCCTCCAGCGGGCGCGCGGTAAGCCTGGCGGTCAGGGAGGAGCTTGGCGCGGCGCGCGGTATGCCCTACATCCGAGTTGCCGGCACCTGGCTGGCAAGACGCGGCTACCTAGGCATCACGGTCGGCGTCGACGACGGCGACGGCCTGCTCGCGGCCGCGCTGGAGCAGCTCGACCATGGCGCCGACTTCGTCAAGATCATGCTCGACGCGCCCGAGCGCGGGCAAACCTCGCCCTTCAGCGTCGACGACGTGCGTCGGGTGCGGCTGGCGGTTCATGCGAGGGGCGCCCGGATCACCGCTCATGCCACCATCCTCGACGGGGCGCGGGTCGCGGCAGAGGCTGCGCTCGACTCCATCGAGCACGGGATGGAGCTCGACGACTCCGTGGCCCGGACCATGGCGCGCAACCACGTGACCCTGGTCTCCACCCTTTCGGTGCTGGCGAGCTGGGAGACCTTCGCCCGGACCACGAGCATCCCGCGCTTCGCCAGCGAGGAGGGGCGTGCGGCGCTCTTAGAACGCCGGGAAGGGGCCTACGCGGCCATCGCGGCCGCCAGACGCGCGGGCGTGGCGATCGCCACTGGATCAGACTTCGGCGGGGGGTCGGTGCGCGCCGGCCACCTGGCCTGGGAGGTCCAGTTGCTGGTCGAAGCCGGGCTCGAGCCCTGGGAGGCGCTCGCCGCCGCCACCTGGCGGGGCGGCGACCTCCTCGACGAACCCTACGCTGGACGCGTCACGCAGGGCGCCCCGGCGGATTTCGTCATCGTCCACGGCGACCCGCTGTCCGACCCGTCGGCGCTGTGGCGCGTCTGGTCAGTCTTCCAGCGCGGCGTGCGGATTGCCTGAGGATGGACGCCTAGCGATCACACGATCACAACCGGTACAGCCCAGGCTGATCCGTTGACACCCGCTCGGCGAGAGGTCACACTAGCAACAAGTCGGGACTTGGGGTTCCCCGCGCAATGGGGGGAGGGAGGCAAGTATTTTAGAAAGGATTACGGCTGCATATCGGCACGGTCTGATGGGGGGCGCTCAAATCAGGAGGAGGACGATGATCAAGCGATTCGGCGTGCTCGTGATGGCGGTATTACTGCCCATGGGCATCGCGCTGGCGACACCAGGCACGGCTGTGGCTGCTGCCTGCTGGGATCGCGGTTGCAACGGAGGCGATCCTCAATCGTCGGGATGCGCCGCGTCCGGCATCACGGTTGCCACCGTTCCCGTGAATAATCCGACCGGGCAAACTTACGGCTACGTGGACCTGCGCTACTCGAACTCTTGCGGATCCAACTGGTCGCGGACCAGAGTCCTGTCAAACCTTGCACCAGCGGGAGCCGTCGGCTCAACGGTCTACAACAATTACTGCTCCTCTTCGCACCAGTGCGACCCTCCTGAGAATACCTACTATCAGGACGGCTACACCTCCTATTCCCGCATGCTCGGCGGGGCCGCAGAGAAGGACTCTGCCTACGGGTTCATCGTCTTCGATTACGGAAGTGGAACAGGCCAGACCGGCTGGTACTAAGACCACCGACCGCTGGCGGCCAAAGCAGAGGAGAGGCGCGGCGTGCCTCCTCTCTCTGCTTTCTCGCGGCCGCGGTCATTTCGCTCTGTGCCTGCGGCGCCCAGCAGGATGGAGCGAACTCGCCGTCCGCATCCAGCGCGGCGTCCGCTTCGCCTGACTCGGCTTAACCCCAGGGCGTCATTCCTAAGCCATTTCCGTTGGGCGTGTCGATCTCGCCGTGCGCCCGGTCACTCTCGCTGGCGCCACCGATCATGCAGGAGTAGGCGCTGCCGGAGTCCCAGTAACAGTTGTATTGCCATTCACCCTTGTTGTTCTCGATCGAAGCGCTCACGAACTCTCCTACGCAACAGTTGGGGTCGACGGTTACCCGTGACCAGTTCGCTCCGCAACTCGTCGAGTAGCGCAGCTCCACCCAGCCCATCAAGCTGGTGAAGTGGTATATGCCGTACAACGTGTGGTAAACGGTGTACGCGCTGTTGGAGCAACCTGTGGTCTGCGGGTTAGCTCCGAGGCAGCTATTGCCCACCTGCTCGTCCCAGCAGTCGTGTGGCGTCGGGTGACCCTTGTGCGGGTTGCCGCCGGTGCCGGCGTAGGCGGGCGTTGCCGTCGAAACCACAATCAGCGAAGCCAGGGTCGCGCCTCCAACCGGGAGCATCGCCGCCATCGCCAGCGCGCCGAGTCGCGTCCTAATCGTCATTGTTGCCCTCCTCCCGCAATAACTTTTGGGAAACCACGCCGAACGCAGAGCGGAATGCCCGTTGCTAGTTTGGAGGTTGGCAGTAGTCGTGTCAATGGCGTCGGCACGGGCCGGAATGACCAGGACCATTTGTGATGGGAGCGCCTCTGTGCGCTACTGGACGTCATACGGTCGTTGATCGGCGCGGGACTCCGTCTAGAATCCATGGGACATTGCGCAATGTCCTCACCGGACTCATCTGTCTTTTTCTAGCGGTTCTCTCGCTTGCCGGCTGCGCGGGCGGGACGGACCAGGCGCGGCCGTCCGCGGCATCGAGCACGGCGACGGCGCGATTTGAGAGCCGGCCTCTGGCGCTGCCGTCCCCATCCGCCAGTGCACCCTGCCCCGCCACTCGCCAGGTCGCCCTTCCCACTATCGGCATGACGATCCAGGGCATGCCCGTGCCGAACTATGGCTTTGGACCCGGCCCGGTCTACCTGTCGGGGCAGCTCACGTGGTATGCGGGACAGATCGCCTTGTTCCTGATCAGCCCGGCCTATGACGGCGCCGCGCTGATCCGCGGACACCGGCTGGATGGGACCGGAACCTTTCCGTTCGCAAGCCCCAACGGGGAACTGACGCTCGCCGCCGCGGGCCAGTCCGGTCACTGGCGCCTGGTCCAGTCATCACTACTTCAGGCGATCGCCCCCGGCTGCTACGGAATTCAGGTTGACGGTGACGGTTTCTCCGAAGTCATCGTCTTCGCGGTTCAGGCGGGGCCGGCTCCCCCGGACTGACGGCCTCCGGCCACTCAGGGGTTGGGGACCGATGGATCAGCCCACATCGGGTGACGGCACGTAGCGGCGGGGATCGATCAGCGAGGGCCGCGAGGCCATGAAGGTGTCGCGATCGTCCAGCTTGAAACCGGCGGCGCGCAGAGCCGGCACGGCCGGGTGCGGACCGAAGGCCGGCAAGCTGACCACGTCCGCACGCTGGCCCGCATGGTGGACCAGGGCGATCAGCAGCCTCGCGCTGTCAGGGCCCGCGGATCGGCGCCAGCGAACAGCGAGCTCAGCAGCGCCTTGCCCAGGCCCCGGCCGAGGTGATCGGGCCGGATGAAGAGGTCGCCCAGATAGGTGACACCTTCCCGCGCCAGGACCGCCCCGAAGCCGAGCACTCGCCTTCGGCCGCGACCAGTAGCCGGCTGCTGACCCGCGCGTGGTCCAGGTAGTCGGGAGCTTCCGGCCACGCGGCCAGGCCTCCGTAATCGCGCCCGATCTCGCGCACCTGCTCTATGTCGGTCTCGCCGGCCGGCCGGACTTCGGCCCCCGGCGCGCTAATCGGAGATGCGGCTTCCATCCGGTCCGTAGCGGTAGAAGCCGCGACCGGTCTTGCGGCCGTGATGGCCGGCCTCGACGAGCTGCCGCAGCAGCGGAGGCGCGGCGAACTTGGGGTCGTGCAGCCCCTCGTAGAGGACGTCGCAGATGTGGACATGGGTGTCGAGTCCGACGAAGTCGGCCAGCTCAAGCGGTCCCATCGGATGGTGCAGACCCAACCGGGCTCCCTGGTCGATGTCCTCCCGGGTGCCCAGGCCTTCCATCAGTGCCCGGATGGCTTCATTGATGAAGGGGACCAGCATCCGGTTGACGATGAAGCCCGGGTAGTCGAGCGAGGTGATCGGCGTCTTGCCCATCGCCTTGCCCAGGCTGAGCGTGGCGGCCACGGTGGCGTCCGACGTATCGCGGCCGCGCGTGATCTCCACCAGCGGCATCACCGGCACCGGGTTGAAGAAGTGCATGCCGATGAAGCGGTCGGGGCGCTGCGTCACCGCCGCCATGCGGGTGATCGGGATCGAGGACGTGTTGCTGGCCAGGATGGTCTGCGGCCCGCTTGGCCTCGAAGCTCTCGGTGATCGCCTCCACCACGAAGTCGGCCCGCCCGGCGGCCTCCAGCGATGTGGTGGGATGAAGGCGCTCGAGGGCGGCATCACGGTCCGCCGCGACCAGCTTGCCCTTTTGCACCTGGCTGTCCAGTCGCCTGCGGATCGCCTCCACCCCACGTGCCGCCAGCGC
The DNA here is from genome assembly GCA_005881425.1 of Chloroflexota bacterium. GTDB lineage: Bacteria > Chloroflexota > Dormibacteria > CF-121 > CF-121 > CF-120. Next base: position 28,690 of record VBIC01000118.1, read on the forward strand.
CTCGTCGACCTCCCGCAGGGTGACCTCCATGCCGCAGGCGACCGCGGTCTGGGCGATGCCCGAGCCCATCAGCCCCGCCCCCGCCACGTAGATCTGCATCGGCATTACCATACTGAACCCCGCTCACAGCCGCAGGGCCGCGAGCGCGTGGCCGTAGGGCGGATCGTCCCGGCGCAGGGTATCGGGGTTGACGCCTCGCCGGGCCGCCGCCAGGAAGGCGATCCACTGCAGCGGGATGACGTTGGCGATGGGCGCCAGCACCTCGGGCAGACGGTGCAGCGAGAGGCTGTGACTGGCCCCGTCGACCTGATCGGCGGCGGAGCCGACCGCGACCACCTGGACGCCGACGGTGACCAGAGCCTGGACGATCTGCTGAGCCCGCTCCAGGGCCGGCCCACGCTCGACCACGCAGAACACCGTCTGCCCGGCCTCGACGCTGATCAGGGGGCCGTGCAGGAAGTTCTCCAGCTCGTGCCCCTCCGCCTGGACGTGGGAGGCTTCGCGCAGCTTGAGGGCGCCCTCGCTGGCCGTGGCCCAGGCCGGCCCGCCGCCCAGGAAATGCGTGGGCCGGTCGAGCGCCATGGCGTCGACCACCTCCTCGCAGCGAGACCGCGCCGCCACCGCCGCCGCGGCCGTCTCCGGCAGCAGCTCCAGGGCAGGTTCCCAGAACGGCCTCATCCGGCCCGCCCCGGCCGCCAGCACCACCGCCAGCTGCGCCAGCCTGGTCATGGCCCCTGTGTGGCTGGCGGTGTGGACCGCGGAAAGCTCCTGCGGCATGGTCCGGATCACGCCCGCGCCGCTGAGCGGTGATCCGTACCCGGTGATCGCCACCCACCGCGACGAGCCCTGCCGGAAGGAATCCAGCGCGGCCTCGGTGAAGCGCTTGACACCGCGATGGCTGAGCACGACGAGCGCGTCGTCGGCACCGGGCGCCGGGCCGTACTGGGCGAACTCGAAGGACGGCATGGCGATCGCCTCGAAGCCCGCGCTCCGCAACAGGTGCTCGCCCACCTGGGCCCCGTGGTAGCTCGTTCCGCTCCCGATCAGGATGAAGCGGCCGGCGTCCCGCAGGCGGGCCGCGGCCTCCCGGACGGGATGCTCGTCGGCCAGCAGGCGCTCGATCAACGCCGGCTGCGACTCCAGGGTGCTGAGCAGGTGCCCGCCAGAAACGACCTGGTCTGCCATGACCTCATCCGACTATAGCCAGGACCTCGTCCAGAGAGCGCTCGGCGAGCGATCCCAGGCGCAGGTCGGCGGCGCTCAGGTCCATGTGCGCGGTCATCGAGCAGGGCACGGCGATGCAGAAGAGTCCCGCGGCCTTGGCGGCGGCGAGCCCGTTGAGCGAGTCCTCGACTGCGAGGGCTTCCGCCGGCGCGACGCCCAGGCATTCGAGGACGGCCAGGTAGAGGTCGGCTCCCGGCAGCGGATGCAGTCCCAGTCGTCCAGCCCGAGCCGTTCGAGGTGGCCCATGACCCACTTCCGGGTCGAGCTGGAGGCGATACCCAGCTTCAGGCCGCGCCGGCGCGCCTGGGCCCGCCAGTCGTCGATCCCGGGCAGGACGGCCAGGGCTTCGGCCAGCTCCCGCTCCCGGGCCAGCCGGCGGACCTCGATCGCATCGCGATCCAGAGGCCGGGCCAGCCGTGCCTCCAGGTCGGAGAGGCCGTCGAAGTCCGATACCGTGCCGATGATGCGCGACCACTCCCGCGGGTCGAGCCTCTGGCCATGCTCCGCGTAGATCTCCTGCCAGGCCGCGAAGACGGCGCCCTCAGTGTCCAGGATCAGGCCGTCGAAGTCGAAGACCAGGGCGCGAATTCTGCCGGCTATGTCCGCAGCAGCTCGCGCGCGATCACGAAACGCTGGATCTCGTTCGTCCCCTCGTAGATCTGGGTGATCTTGGCATCGCGCATCATCCGCTCCACCGGGAAATCGCGCAGGTAGCCGTACCCGCCCAGCAACTGGACGGCGTCCGTCGTCACCCGCATCGCCATGTCGGAGGCGAACAGCTTGGCCGTCGAGGAGCTGACGGTGACATCGGGCAGGTGCCGGTCGAGCGCGTCGCCCGAGGCGTAGACGAGAACTCGAGCCGCCTCGATCTGAGTCGCCATGTCGGCGAGCATGAACTGGATGCCTTCGAAGTCGGCGATCGGCCGGCCGAACTGGCGCCGCTCGCGCG
>VBIC01000118.1:30929-50097 GCA_005881425.1 Chloroflexota bacterium
ATCGCCAGCTGGAATCCCTTGCCCTCCTGGCCCAGGAGGTTGGCCGCGGGCACGGCCACGTCCTCGAAGAAGAGCTGAGCGGTGGGCGAGCCGCGGATGCCCAGCTTCTTCTCCAGCTTCCCCACCCGAAAACCCGGGAGGTCTTTCTCCACGATGAAGGCCGAGATGTGCCGGGCGGGCGAATCGCCGTCCTGGTCGGTCCGGGCGAAGACCACGATCGTGTCGGCCACGCTTCCGCCGGTGATGAACGTCTTGGAGCCGTTGAGCACGTAGGTGTCGCCGTGGCGCACGGCGCGGGTCCGCATCCCACCCGCGTCGGAGCCGGACCCCGGTTCGGTCAGCGCGTAGGCCGCCAGCTTCTCGCCCCGGGCCAGCGGCGGCAGGAAGGTCCGCTTCTGCGACTGTGTCCCGGCCAGGGTGATGGGCAGGCTGCCCAGCGACTGGACCGCCAGGATGAGCGAGGAGGTCACGCAGAAGCGGGCGATCTCTTCGACGGCCAGGAGCAGGGTAAGCGCGCTGCCGCTGACCCCTCCGTACTCGGGCGGGAAGGGGATGCCCAGGATGTCGTGCTCCTGGAAAAGCTTCTTGACGTCCCAGGGGAACTCGCCGCTGCGATCGATCTCCGCCGCCCGCGGTTCGACCCGCTCCAGGCAGAGATCGTGCACCATCTCCTTGATCTGCCGCTGCTCGTCGCTGAGCTGGAAGTTCATGACGCCCGCAGCAGCTCCCGGGCGATCACGACCCGCTGGATCTGGTTCGTCCCCTCGTAGATCTGGCAGGCTTTGGCGTCGCGCACACGGCGAGCCATCGGGTACTCCTCGAGGTAGCCGTAGCCGCCGAGAACCTGAAGCGCCTCGAGCGTGACCTCCATCGCGGAATCGGTGGCGAAGAGCTTGGTCATGGAGGCTTCCTTGGTGAAGGCCTCCCCCCGGTCGCAGCGGGCGGCGGTGGCCCAGGTCAGCCAGCGGGCGGCGCTGACCTTGACCGCCATGTCCGCGATCTTGTTCTGGATGGTCTGGAAATCGCCGATCGGCTTGCCGAACTGCTTGCGCTCGCGGGCATAGGCCAGGGCGTCGTCGAGGGCGCCCTGGGCCAGGCCGATCGCCTGGGCGCTGATCCCGATCCGGCCGCTGTCCAGCGCCCGCATCGCGACCTTGAAGCCGTCGCCCTCCATGCCCAGCCGGTCGGTCGAGGGCACCTGACAGCGGTCGAAGCGGACCTCGGAGATGGCGGAGCCGTTGAGCCCCATCTTTTCGAACGGCGGTCCGACCGTGATCCCGGGGTTGGCGCCCTCCACCACGAAGGCCGAGATCCCCTCGGCGCCCTTGCCGGGCGCGGTCGCCGCCATCACCACGTAGAGGCCGGCATGCCCGGCGTTGGTGATGAACATCTTGGCGCCGTTGAGCTCGTAGCCCCCGTCACGCCGGGTCGCGGTCGTCTTCAGGTGGGCGGCGTCGGAGCCGGCGTCCGCCTCGGTCAGGGCGAAGGCCGCCAGCCGCTTCCCGGATGCCAGATCGGGAAGCCAGCGGCGTTTCTGCTCCGCCGTGCCGAACAGGGCGATCGGCTCGGTCCCGACCGAGGTGTGGACGTCGATGATTACCGCGGTCGAGGCGCAGAAGCGGGCGATCTCCTCGATCACGATCGCGAACGACAGGTGGTCCAGTCCGGCGCCGCCGTACTCCTCGGGGACCAGGATGCCGAGCAGCCCCAACTGTGAAGCCTTGTCGACCAGGTCCTGCGGGAACTCGTGGTCCTGGTCGATCGCCTGAGCCCGCGGCTTCACCTCCTTGACCGCGAAGTCGTGGGCCAGCCTGCGGATCTCCTCCTGCTCCGGCGAAAGCGCCAGCTCCACGTTCAGGCTCCGTTGGGAGCGCGGATCAAGGTCGCCTCGCCCTGGGCCATCCCGGAGCAGATTCCGGCGGCGCCGTAGCGGCCGCCCCGACGGCGCAGCTCGTAGGCCAGGTGCATCAGGATCCGGGCGCCGGAGGCCCCGATCGGGTGCCCGACCGCGACCGCGCCGCCGTCCACGTTGGCTCTTTCCTCGTCGACGCCGAGCTGGTCCATGGCGGTGCAGGCGACCGCGGCGAAGGCTTCGTTGACCTCGAAGAGGTCCATGTCGGCGACCTTCAGCGACACCTTGCGCAGCGCGGCCTGGATGGCGGAAGCGGGCACCGTCGCCAGGTAGGGAGTGTCCGCCGCGGACTCGCCGTAGGCCAACCACTCGGCCAGCACCGGGAGCTGGCGGCGTCGCGCCTCGTCCCTGCTCATCAGCAGCACGGCGGCCGCGCCGTCGTTGACCCCGGGAGCGTTGCCCGCGGTGATCGTCCCGTCCTCCAGGTAGACCGGCGCCAGGCGGGCCAGGCCTTCGAGGGTGGTCTGTGGTCGCGGTTGCTCGTCGGCGCTGACCAGGGCGCTACCTTCTTGGAGGGCACGGCAACCGGGACCAGCTCCTCCCGAAAGCGCCCGGCCTGCAGCGCCTGGGCGTAGCGCTGCTGGCTCCGGAACGCGTACTCGTCCTGACGCTCGCGGGAGACCTCGAACTCCCTGGCCACGTTGCTTCCCTCGATCGCCATGTGACAGCCGTTGGCGGGATCGACCAGGCCGTCCTGGACCATGCTGTCGACCAGCCGCCCGTCGCCCAGGCGATAGCCGAAGCGCCCCTGCGGCACCAGGTAGGGCGCCTGGCTCATGCTCTCCATGCCGCCGGCCACGACCACCGCCGCCTCGCCGCTGCGGATCAGCAGCGCGCCCAGGTTCACCGCCTTCAGAGAGGAGGCGCAGACCTTGTTGACGCTGAGTGCGGGCACGCTCGTCGGCAGTCCCGCTTTCAAGGCGGCCTGCCGGGCCGGGATCTGGCCCATCCCGGCCGTGATCACGGTTCCCATGATCACCTGGTCCACGTCGCCGCCCAGGACCCCGGTCCGCTCCAGGACCTCGCGGATCACCACCGCCCCCAGATCGGGCGCGGTAAGGCTGCTCAGGCCCCCGCCCAGCTTCCCGAACGGCGTGCGCGCGGCGGCGACCAGGACGACCTCGCCCACCAGGCCATTCTAGGAGCGAAGGGCCGGCCGGCCCGACCGGCGAAGAGCCGGCCAATATACTGGACGAGCCTGGGCCACGCGCTCCGGAACGCATGAAAGCCGCCGAGGAAAGCGAGACGCCCGGTCCGACCGCCGAGCTGCGCAGCCGGGCGCAGACGGCGCGGGAGGGCGGCTCCGCGCGCTATGCCGAGAAGCTGCGCGAGCAGCGCAAGCTGCCCGTCCGCCGCCGGCTGGAGCTCCTGCTCGACCCCGGCTTCCAGGTGGAGGATGGCCTGCTCGCGCACGGCGAGGAGCCGGGCTACGGCGCGGACGGCGTGGTCACGGCCGTGGGCCAGATCGAGGGGCGCACCGTGTGCGTGATGGCCAACGACCCCACCGTGAAGGCCGGCTCCTGGGGCGCCCGCACGGTGGAGAAGATCGTCCGCATCCAGGAGACGGCGCAGCGCCTGCAGGTCCCGATCTTCTACCTGGTCGACTCGGCCGGGGCGCGGATCACCGACCAGGTGCAGATGTTCCCGGGACGCAGGCACGCGGGCCGCATCTTCTGGCAGGAGGTGCAGCTCTCCGGAGTGGTGCCGCAGGTCTGCCTGCTCTTCGGGCCCTCCGCCGCGGGCGGCGCCTACATCCCCGCCTTCTGCGACCTGACAGTCATGGTCGAGGGCAACGCCAGCATGTACCTGGGCTCGCCCCGCATGGCCGAGATGGTGATCCACGAGAAGGTCACACTCGAGGAGATGGGCGGCGCCCGGATGCACTGCACCGTCAGCGGCTGCGGCGACCTCCTGGTGGGCAGCGACGAGGAGGCGATCCAGGCCGGACGCCGCTACCTCACCTACTTCCCCCAGAACTGGGGCGAACGCCCGCCGCTGGCGGCGCCGATGCCGGCCAGGCCGCCTCATCCGCTGGAGGGCCTGGTACCCGACGACGAGGGACGCGCCTTCAACATGCAGCACCTGATCGACGGCATCGTGGACGAGGGCAGCTTCTTCGAGATCAAGCCGCTGTACGCGCGCGAGATCATCTGCGGGCTGGCCCGCCTCGACGGGCGTCCGATCGGTGTGGTCGCGAACCAGCCGATGGTAAAGGGTGGCATCCTCTTCGTGGACTCGGCGGACAAGGCGGCGCGCTTCATCTGGCTCTGCGACGCCTTCAACCTCCCGCTCCTCTTCCTGGCCGACGTCCCTGGCTTCATGATCGGGACGGCGGTGGAGCGGCAGGGGATAATCCGGCACGGGGCCAAGATGATATCGGCGGTCTCCGAGGCCACCGTGCCTAAGGTCTCGGTGATCGTGCGCAAGGCCTACGGGGCCGGCCTCTACGCCATGGCGGGTCCGGCCTTCGAACCCGACGCCACCCTGGCCCTGCCCACCGCGATGATCGCGGTGATGGGGCCGAGCGCCGCCGTCAACGCCGTCTACTACAACAAGATCCAGGAGCTGCCCGAGGCCGAGCGCCCGGCCTACGTGGAGCGGCTGCAGCGCGAGTACCGGCAGGACATCGACCTTTACCGCCTGGCTTCCGACCTGATCGTCGACGCCGTGATCGCACCCTCCGACCTGCGCTCCGAGCTGGCTGCCCGCTTCACCCTCTACGCCACCCGGCAGAGCCCCCGGGTGCAGCGCAAGCACGGCGTCTTCCCGGTCTGATCCCCTGGCTCCTTTACATCCAGTCGCGTTTCTGCCACAGTGAGCGAGCGTTTCCGCGGGGGCAGGATTGAGGAGGTTGGGGAATGAGGCAAGGCATCCTGGCGCTCGCGACGGCGGGCGCGCTCGGACTTCTACTCGGGTCGGCGATCACCGCATCGGCAGTCAGTCCGGCGACGGCGACGATCTCGCTGGTCTGTCTCAGCGCAGGCACGAATCAGACGATCACGGTCAACGCGCCGGCGGGGACCTTCGTCGACGTCCTGGTCAACAACGGATCAGGTTCGGCGAGCGGAGTCACCAACGCGCAGGGCCAGTTCGTCGATTCGTTCACGGTGGCCAGCTCGACCAGCGGCACGGTCGGCGTCGGCGTCGCCGCCTTCCTGAGTGACGGCCTGGCCGTCGGAGACAGCTCCTTCAACGTGGTGAGCGGGGAGGTCAGCCCCTGTCCCGCCACTTCCGGTAACACGACCACCTTCGCGGTAGACGTGATCGACCAGACCCAGGCCAGCCTGGCCGTGAAGAAGACCTGCGCCGCCGGCGTGTCGGGCAGCGCGACCTTCGCGACCACCGTCGTCACTGAAGGAACCCTCAGCGGGCCGAGCGTGGTGATCGCCTGCGGCGCCACCGTCAACCTGCCCAAGATCCCCACGGGGTGGTCCTTCAAGCTCCACGAGAGCACGCCTCCTACCAACGGCGTGGCGGCGGCAGACGTCACGCTCCAGGTCGCCGTGGACGCGGCGGTGACCACGATCAACAACACGGCGGCCTCCGTGGCCACGCCGGCCCCAACGGCGGCCACCCTGGCCAACACGGGCGGCGGGAGCGGCAACCCGATGCTTCCCTGGCCGGTCCTCCTTGGCGGCGCGATCCTGGCGCTGGCCGGCCTGGGGCTGCTGCGGCGGCGGGTTACGGGTTAGCTGAATCTGAGGGAGAGCCGGGACGCCCCGGCTCTCCTCGCCTACCACCGATGACGGCAAAAGCCGTCGTCGTCCGTGACGATCCCGACCATCCCGACGAGGGTTTCGCCGCGCTCTACGCGGAGCTGCCGCCGCCCCGCAGCCTCGAGCCCTGGCTCGGCTGGGCTCGCGCCGCCCGTCCGCCCGTGCTCTACCTGGGGATCGGCACCGGGCGGATCGCGCTGCCGCTGGCGGATGCGGGCATCGAGCTGGTCGGTGTCGATGTCCATCCGGGAATGCTGCGCCGCCTCAGGGAGCGCCGCCCTCACCTGGCCGCCCACCTGGGCCGGATCGAGGACCTGGACCTGGGAAGGCGCTTCGACCTGGTCATCGTCCCCTCGAACATCCTGTGCACGGCCGCGCGACTCGACCGGGCGGCGGCTCACCTCGATCGGGGCGGCCGCCTGGCCTTCGAGCTGATGAACCCGCACTGGCTGCGTGCGACGCGCCATCCCGAGGTCCGGGTCCTCGCCTTCTCGGAGACGGAGGCCGCGATCGAGGTCGACTATCACCCGCCGGGCGGCCGGCGCTACACCCAGGTGGCGCAGGTCACGCTGGTCTGGCCCGAGGACCTTGAAGGCTTCCTCCTAAAGGCCGGCCTGCGGCTGCTGCGGATGACGCCCTCGGTCGAGGGCGACCTGGCTGAGAGCCCCAGCTTCTACGTCGAGGCCCGCTCAGCGGCGCCTTAGCGCCGGGCCCCAAGTCAAGAATGCCTCCGGCGGACACACGGAGCGGGCGTTATGAAAATGCCCGCTCGCCGATGGCGGCCCGGGCGGCCTCCACGACCTCCTCTATGGTGTCGCAGACGCGAGCCCCGGCTCCGGTCAGCGCATCCACCTTGGACTGCGCCGTGCCCCGATTGCCGGAGATGATGGCGCCGGCATGGCCCATCCGCTTTCCGGGCGGCGCGGTGCGCCCGCTGATGAAGCCGATCACCGGCTTGCCGAATCCGCGGGCGATCACCGTCTCGGCCGCGCGCTCCTCGTCGCTTCCGCCGATCTCCCCGATCATCACCACCGCCTCGGTCTGAGGGTCGGCCTTGAACAGTGCCAGCACCTCGCTGAAGGAGAGGCCCAGGATGGGGTCGCCGCCGATTCCGACCGACGTGGTCTGGCCGACGCTCGCCTGGCTCAGACCCTGGATCACCTCGTAGGTCAAGGTCCCGCTGCGGGATACGATCCCCACCGGGCCGGGCCGGTTGATGTGGTTTGGGATGATCCCCACCTTGGCCTGGCCCGCCGTCACCAGCCCCGGACAGTTGGGGCCGATCAGCCGCACCCCGGCCTCTGCCACGAAGGCCCGGGCCCGGACCATGTCCCACAGAGGGATTCCCTCCGTGATGCAGACGATCAGCTCGATGCCCGCGGCCGCCGCCTCCATGATCGCGTCCGCCGCAGAGGGCGCCGGCACGAAGACGCCGCTCACGGTGGCGCCGGTTGCGGCCCTGGCGTCGGCCACGGTGTCGAAGATGGGCACGCCCAGGTGGCTCGTCCCGCCCTTGCCCGGGCTGACGCCGCCGACCAGGGTCGTGCCATAGGCCTTCATCGCCTCGGCGTGAAAGCTGCCCTCCCGCCCGGTCAGTCCCTGCACCAGCACCCGGCTGGTGCGGTCTACGAGGATGCTCATCGAGACTGCCCCGCCAGCTCGACGATCTTGCGCGCCGCGGCAGTGGGGCTGGCCTCGGGCGCGATCCCGGCCTCCGCCAGCATGCGTCGCCCTTCTTCCTCACGGGTCCCGGTCATCCGGACCACCAGCGGCACCCGGAGACGGAGGTCGCGCTGCGCCTCGATGATCCCGCGCGCGACCTCGTCGCCCCGGGTTATCCCGCCGAAGATGTTGATCAGGATGCCGCTGACCCGCTGGTCCATCGCAAGCAGCTCGAGCGCGTTGTGGACCACCTCCGCCTTGGCGCCGCCACCGATGTCGAGGAAGTTCGCCGCCCGCCCTCCCTCTCTGGCCACCAGGTCCAGCGTGTTCATGACCAGCCCGGCGCCGTTGCCGATGACGCCGATCCAGCCGTCGAGGCGAACGTAGGTCAGGCGCCGGCGGCGGGCCTCCCCCTCGAGCGGATCGTCCTGGCCTTCGTCCGCCCCCTGCAGGTCCTTGTGCCGGAAGGCGCTGTTGTCGTCGATCTCCAGCTTGCCGTCGGCCGCGACCAGTCCGCCGTCGCGGGTGACGGCCAGGGGATTGATCTCCACGGTGGTTGCGTCCAGCGTCCGGGCCAGGGTGAAGAGCTTGCGGATCAGCGGCGTCAGCGGGGCATGCACCGGCCCCAGGCCGGCGCGGAAGACGAGCTCACGCAGCTCGAAGGGGAGCGGCCCCCTGAAGGGATGCGGGTGGAGCCGGGCGATCGCCTCGGGACGGGATTCGGCGACCTCCTCGATGTCCATCCCACCGGCCGCGCTCAGGATCAGGACGGTGGCACGCGCATCGCGGTCGACGGTCAGCCCCAGGTAGAGCTCGCGGGTGATCTCCTGGGCCACCTCGCACCAGACCTCCCTGACCGGGAAGCCCTTGATCTCCATGCCCAGGATCTCGGCCGCGGCCCGCTTGGCGTCGGCCGGGGTGCGGGCCAGCTTGATCCCGCCGGCCTTGCCCCGCCCGCCGACCGGCACCTGGGCCTTGATCGCCACCGCCCCCAGGGCGCCAGCCGCCAGCGCGGCCTCGTCGGGGTTGCGCGCCAGCCGGCCGTCAGGCACGGGGATACCGGCCGCGCGAAAGCGCTCCTTGACCTGATACTCCAGGAACTTCACAGGGGGATGTTGCCGTGGCGTCGGGCGGGCCCTTCCCGGCGCTTGTCGCGCAGCAGCTTGAGGCAGCGGATCAGGACCGACCGCGTCTGCTGCGGCTCGATCACGTCGTCCAGGAAGCCGCGCTCGGCGGCGACGTAGGGGTTGGCGAAACGCTCGGTGTAGTCGCGGGCCATCTCCTCGGCCGCCCGCTCCGGATCCGCCGCTGAGGCGATCTCGCGCTTGAAGATGATCCTGACCGCCGCCTGCGGACCCATGACCGCTATCTCCGCCGTCGGCCAGGCGAAGTTGAAGTCGGCTCCGATGTGCTTCGAGGACATGACGTCGTAGGCTCCGCCGTAAGCCTTGCGCGTGATCACCGTGAGCTTGGGCACGGTCGCCTCGGCGAAGGCGTAGAGCAGCTTGGCTCCGTGGCGGATGATGCCGTTGTACTCCTGCGCCGTCCCGGGCAGGAAGCCGGGTACGTCGACGAAGGTGACCAGCGGCAGGTTGAAAGCGTCGCAGAAGCGCACGAACCGGGCCGCCTTCACTGAGGCGTTGATGTCCAGCGAGCCGGCCAGGATCCGAGGCTGGTTCGCCACCACGCCGACCGGCTGGCCGTCCATCCGCGCCAGGCCGACCACGATGTTCTCGGCGAAATGCTCCTGAACCTCGAGGAAGCTGTCGCGATCGACCACGCCCTGGACCACGACCTTGATGTCGTAGGGCTGGGCCGGATTGCCGGGGACCAGGCCCTGAAGGGAGGTCTCCTGGCGCTCGGGGTCGTCGCTGGGCTCCTGCCGGGGGGGCGCCTGGGTGTTGTTGCTGGGCAGGTAGGAGAGGAGCCGGCGCACCTGAGCGTAGGCCTCGCGCTCGGTGTCGGCCAGGAAGTGGGCCACGCCGCTCTTCAGGTTGTGGACCTCTGCCCCGCCCAGCTGGTCGAAGTCCACCTTCTCGCCGGTAGTCACCCGGACCACCTCCGGCCCGGTGATGAACATGTAGCCGAGGTGGTCGACCATGAAGATGAAGTCGGTGATCGCGGGCGAGTAGACCGCGCCGCCGGTGCAGGGCCCCACGATCACCGAGAGCTGAGGCACGACCCCCGAGGAGCTGACGTTGCGGTAGAAGATGTCGGCGTAGCCGGCCAGGCTGACCACGCCCTCCTGGATCCGGGCGCCGCCGGAGTCATTGATGCCGATGCAGGGTCGTCCGGCCCTGACCGCCAGGTCCATCACCTTGCACACCTTCTCCGCGAAGACCTCGCCCAGCGAGCCGCCGAAGACACTGGCATCGTGGGAGAAAACGAAGACCTCGCGTGACTCGACCGTGCCGTAGCCCGTGACCACGCCGTCGCCGGGCACCTTGCGCTCGCCCATGCCGAAGGCCTCGGTGCGATGGACGGCGAAAGCGTCGAGCTCGGTGAAGGACCCGGGGTCGAGGAGCAGCTCGATCCGCTCCCGGGCGGTGAGCTTACCCTTGGGATGCTGCTTGTCGGCGGCGTCTCCCCCGCGATGCATGGCGTCGTACTTGCGCTTGCGCAGCAGGTTGATCCGGCGGTCGGAGGAATTGGCGGGCTCGGGCCCGGGTGGCGGCTGCTTCTCGCGAACCCTGGCCATCCTCAGCCGGCCCCCTCTGGTGGCGAGCCCGGTCGGTACTCGCCGAAGACCTCCCGCAGCACGCCGCACACCTCGCCTATCGTCGCATAGGCTCGCAGCGCCTCACGCATCGGCGGGAGCAGGTTGTCCGCTCCCCGCGCGGCGGCGCGGACGTCGTCGAGCGCCCCCCTGACCCGCGCCGGGTCCCGCCCCGCACGGAGCGCCTGGACCGATTCCACCTGCTCCTGCTCGGAGTGTGGGGCGATCCGCAGGATCTCCGATCCGGCCGGGTCCTCCTGGTCGCGGTAGCGGTTGACGCCGACCACCACCCGCTCGCCTCGCTCCACCTCCTGCTGCTGGCGGTAGGCGCTCTCCTGGATGGCCTCCGTCGTGAACCCCGATTCGATTGCGCTCACCGCCCCGCCGCGCGCCTCGACCTCCGCGATCAGCGCGCCGGCCCGCTCCTCCAGCTCGTCGGTCAGCGCCTCCACCAGGTAGCTGCCGCCGAGCGGGTCGGCCACCGCGGGAACGTTGGTCTCGTGGGCGATGATCTGCTGCGTCCGCACCGAGAGGGTGGCGGCTTCCTGCGAGGGGAGGCCGAGCGCCTCGTCGAAGGAGTTGGCGTGCAGGCTCTGGGTTCCGCCCAGGACCGCGCTCAGGGACTGCAGCGCCACCCGCACCACGTTGTTGTGCGGCTGCTGGGCGGTCAGCGTGCTGCCGCCGGTCTGGGTGTGAAAGCGCAGCATCTGGGCCCGGGCATCACCGGTTTTGAAACGCTCCTTCACGATCGAGGCCCAGAGCCGCCGGGCGGCGCGGAACTTGGCCACCTCCTCGAAGAAGTCGCTGAAGACGGCGAAGAAGAACGACATGCGCGACGCCGTCTCCTGCACCGGGAGCCCGCGGCGCTGGGCGGCCTCGACGTAGGCGATGGCGTGGGCCATGGTGAAGCCCAGCTCCTGGACCGCGGTCGCCCCGGCCTCGCGGATGTGATATCCGGAGATGGAGATCGTGTTCCAGGCGGAGAGCCGCTGCGCGCCGTAGGCGAAGAGGTCGGTGACCAGCCGCATCGAGGGGCGCGGGGGAAAGATGTAGGTGCCCCGGGCGGCGAACTCCTTGAGGATGTCGTTCTGCACCGTGCCGTTGAGGCTGTGTCCGGGGACGCCCTGCTCCTCTGCGACCAGCTCGTAGAGCAGAAGCAGGAGGGCGGCGGGCGCGTTGATGGTCATCGAGGTCGAGACCTGGTCCAGCGGGATTCCGTCGAACAGCGTCTCCATGTCCCGCAGCGAGGAGATGGAGACGCCAACCTTGCCCACCTCGCCCCGGGCCATGGACGCATCCGCGTCGTAGCCCATCTGGGTGGGCAGGTCGAAGGCCACGCTCAGCCCGGTCTGTCCCTGCCCCAGCAGGTAGCGGAAGCGCTTGTTGGTCTCGGCTGCGGTACCGAATCCCGCGTACTGCCGCACCGTCCAGAGCCGGTGGCGGTACATCTGGGGATGGATGCCGCGGGTGAACGGATAGGCGCCGGGCGGCGGCGGGTCGCGGCGCACATCCTCGCGCCGGTAGACCGGCTCCAGCGGCAGGCCGCTGGCCGTCGAGCGGGCCCCGTCAGCCTGGCCCTCCCCCTGCGGAGCGGGTGTCGCCACTCCCCTCCTAGGCCTCGACGAACTCGGTGAGGACGCCGCACACGCTCTTGGGCTCGACGAAGGCGATCCGCGTGCCGCGGGCGCCGGCTCGCGGAGACTGGTCGATCAGCTCCGCCCCCGCATCGCGCGCGCGCTCCAGCGCGGCGCTGACGTCATCGGCGGCGTAGGCGATGTGGTGCACTGCCTCGCCGCGCCGGTCCAGGAACCGGTGCAAGCGCGAATCAGGCTGGAGCGGGCTGATCAGCTCGATCCGGCTCTCGCCGATGGGGATCATGGCGATCTCTATGCCTTCGGCCTCGAGCCGCTCCCGCCCCGACGCCCGCAGCCCCAGCCGCCGCTCATAGAGCCTGATTGCCGCATCCAGGTCGCGCACGGCGATCCCGACGTGGTCGATGCGGCTCAGCATGCCTAGATTCTAGAGAGGCGAGCCACCCTCGCCACCCGGGTCCTTACCCTCCCCCTTGACGGGGGAGGGAAGGGTGCGGGTTGGCGGCTAGCCGTTACACGAGAACCGCAGGTCGCCGACCGTGGACGTCAGGGTGCCGTTCGCGTTGACCGTGATGTGGAAGGTCGCGATGACCTTGAAGTTGGGGCTGGAACCGTGGCTGATCAGCCCGAAGACGTCCGTCGCCGTGGTCGTGAAGGCATAGGGCGGGACGGCGTTGAACTCGGACCAGTCCCCGCCCACGCCGGAGTACACGGTGCCCGTGTCAGACAGACCCTTGACGTCATTGACGTTGTCCTCGAATATGACGTGGATTCCCCCATTGGCGGAGGGCGTCTCGCCGAACAGGAGGTGGATGCTGCCGCTGAAGGCGATCACCTCCCCGGTGCAGGGGTTGAACTCGGTGACGTTGAGCGGCACGACCTGGTTGAACTGGACGGCGGCCTGGGCTCCGATCGACGAGACGGCGAGCGCGGCCACGGCCATCGGTAGGGCAAGCAGGCGGCGAATCATGGGCTCCCTCCTCACGGAAACGGCGGATGATCGATCCTCTGCGTCGTATTCTGGATCGGTTGAGGATCGAGGTCAAGCTAGGCGACATCACCGGGGAGAGGGTCGACGCCATCGTCAACGCCGCCAACAGCAGCCTGCTGGGAGGCGGAGGCGTGGACGGCGCCATCCATCGTGCCGCCGGCCCCGAGCTGCTGGAAGCCTGCCGGGCGCTCAACGGCTGTGCCACGGGTGAGGCCAAGGCAACCCCCGGCTTCCGCCTGGACGCGAAGTGGGTGATCCACGCCGTCGGGCCGGTCTGGTCGGGTGGCGGGCGGGGCGAGGAGGAGCAGCTCGCCTCCTGCTATCGCCGCTGCCTGGAGATCGCCGACCAGCTGGGCGCGCGCAGCATCGCCTTCCCGGCCATCTCCACCGGCGCCTACCGCTTCCCGCCCCAGCGCGCGGCGGGGATCGCGGTCCTGACCCTGCGGAGCACACCGACGCGGGTCGAGCTGGCACGGCTGATGGCCTTCGATGAGGCGGCGGCGCGGACCCTGGAGGCCGAACTGGCCCGAGGTTGACCGCGGCGCACGACCGCGGTCCAGGCCTCGAGGCCTATCCGGTACGTTTCAGCAGTCCCAGGCGTTTCGCCCGGCGCTCGGCGGCATTGAAGGTCAATATCGACGCCGGCACCAGCACCACCCCCAGCCCCAGCAGCAGTCCAATATTGGGCAGCTCGGCCGTGAGGTGTGCGTTGGCCAGCAGGGCCTCGCGGACCCCCGCCAGGGCGTAGGTCAGCGGTGAGAGGTGGCCGATCACGGCCAGCGGCAGCGGCAGCACGCTCAGCGGGTAGTAGACGCCAGAGACCAGGAGGAGGAGTCCCTGGACCGCGACCGTCATCTGCTCCCCCTTCTCCGCCGAGAGCAGGGGCAGGATGGCGGTGAAGATGCCCAGCCCGATCAGGGGCACCATGGCGGCGGCCAGGATGGCGCTCGCGCTCAGCCAGTCCGCCTTCGAGAAATCGAGCGGGAAGGTGAGGACTACGATCATCGCGATCAGCGCCCCGCGCAGGATGCCGTAGAGCAGGGACGACACGCACAGCCCGAGCAGGTGCGTGATGCGCTGGATCGGCGCCATGAAGGTGTACTCGATCGTTCCCTCCCAGCGCTCCCAGGCGATGCCGAATGCGATCTCGAAGAAGACCATCGACAGGAACGACCACAGCAGCGAGCCCAGCAGCAAGTAGAGCTGCGCCGCCCGCAGGTTGAAGTGCGCTTGCCCCAGGCCCAGCGAGCCCAGGCCCGAGGCCAGGAACCCGATGCTGAGCACGCTGACCAGGCTGTAGAGCCACCAGACCACCTCCCAGAGCCAGTAGCGGCGGTAGAGGTTGCGCTGCCGCTCGATGAAGCCGAGCAGCGCGTTGCCTTCCCAGCGCAATGACGTCGGTGTCCGCAGGGTCGCCGGCGCGCCGCGCCCGTCAGCCGCTTTCATCATCCTCCTCCTCCTCCAGGCTCTTGCCCGAGAGCCGCATGAATACGTCTTCCAGAGTCGCCGTACCGCCGGGCTCCGCGTAACGGCGGCACAGCTCGGCGGGGCTGCCCTCGGCCAGGATCCGGCCGCGGTCGATGATCACGACCTGGTCGCAGACCGCCTCGGCCTCCTGCAGATCGTGAGTGCACAGGACCACGGTGGCGGCGCGATCGTCCCGCACCACCCTTAGCAGCGCCTGCACCTCGCGCTTGGAGCGTGGGTCCAGGCCCGTGGTCGGCTCGTCCATCAGCAGCAGCGACGGCGCGGTCATGTAGCTGCGCGCGATCGCCACCTTCTGCTGCTGGCCGCGCGAGAGCTGCTTCATGGGGCGGTCGAGCGTGTCCAGGGGCAGCCCCAGCCGCTCCAGGATGCCCTCGACCTGGGCGCGCGTGCCGGCTCCGCCGCTGCCGTAGAGGCGGGCGGCGTAGAGCATGTTCTCCCAGGGACTCATCTCCTTGAAGAATGCCGCCTCCACCGAGACCCGGTTGATGTGCCGGCGGACCTGGTCGGCCTCGCTTATCACATCCCAGCCGAAGATGGTGGCCGTCCCCCGGTCGGGCTCCAGCAGCGTCGCCAGGATCCGGACCAGCGTCGACTTGCCGCTCCCGTTGGCGCCCAGGATGCCCGTGATGTGGCCGCTCGCCACCTCGAGGTCGACGTCGTCGAGGGCTATCTTCTCCTTGCGCTCTCGCCGCCAGAAGGCGCGGCCGGCAGCGCGGTTCGACACCGGGAAACGCTTGCTGATCCCCCGCATCTCCACCGCCGGTTGCTTCATCTCTCGAATCGCCAGGATTGCCATTTCCGCTCATCTCCTTGTGTCTTGGACAAACAAAAAACCGTGGGCCCTGGGGGCCGCACGGTCCGAAATCCCTGGCGACGAGTTGCTAGATCAGTCGGTACTCAATGCAGCGCCCCTTCAAAGCAGGCTCCGCCCTCGAAAGGCGTGTTGCCCGCGATGATGGTTTGACGCCGCTTCAATCGAGCACTCTCCTTTCCGGGTTTTGACCCGGCAACCCGGTAGCGTAATGCATCGACCGGCATCAAGTCAAATTTTGAGCGCGTGCCTGAGGAGCTCGCCCACGCTCCGGGCCTGAGCGATGGCACCCACCGGCCGGAAGGGCGGCTCGGCTTCGAAGATCTCGCTCACGCGTCTTCCGTGAAGCGTATCGCCACCGCCGCGGGCTACGGCGTCGCGGGCGCCCGCTGGCTCACGCTTCGGCCTCCATCGCAACCATTCCCAGCGCCTGGTGGTTGAGGCGCGCCACCCAGATCTCGCTGTCGTCGATGGTGTAATAGAGGCGGTCGTTCCAGATCGAGGCGGAAAATATGAGTCGCGCTCCCTCGGGCGCCTCGAGCACCGGCGCCCTGGAGCGGGCCAGAACGCGACCCGAGCGGGGGTCCAGCTCCATCAGGCCGATCCGCGCCGCGTGCATGAATGCGGGATCCTCGAGGCGTACCATCCCGTTGTAAAGCATGTAGCAGCGGCCGCCATCGAAGACCAGCGGTCCAGTGCTCACGTTCACCGCATCCCAGCGATTCTGGCGGGGCCGGGCGACGATCTCCGGCATCGAGTAAGGCCCTCCTATCGCCGGCGCACGGCAGCATGCTATGAGCGACCGCTCCCGCCCCTCGTCGAGCGTGTCGACCTCGCACCAGAGAAGTACGTCGCCATTTGCAGCCGGCACCGGCTCGGCCTCCTTGACGAAGCGCGTTGGAGCCATGGGAGCGATCGCCACGCCCTGCGGCTGGAGCCGGTCGAGCGAGGAGCCGCGCGCCCAGAGCAGGCTGGCGATGCCTTCCTTCCAGCCCGACCAACCGGTGTAGAACACGATCACCTCGCCTCTGGTGCGGAGAATGGTCGGATCCTCCACGCCCTGGGCCGCCGGCGGGCGGCCGCCTTCGAGCGCTACCCCCGGACGCGCCGTAAAGCGGACACCGTCCAGGCTGTCGGCGAGCGCGATCACTGAACGGTCCAGGTAGGCCGTGCTCTCGCGCGCGTCGCCGACACGCTCGAGAACGCGGCGGTAGAGCATGAGCAGGCACCCGCCCTCCTCGATCACCGCCGGGCTCATCACCGCGCGTTCTGCGAGTGCCGGGTCGGCGCGCAGGACGGGACCGATCGGCTCGAGCAGTGCCGGCGCTATTTCAGCCCGGTGGTCGCGATGCCCCGCGTGAAGTAGCGGGACCCGGCCACGTAGACGATCAGGATGGGGAGGATGGCCACCACCGACCCGGCCATGATCAGGTCCCACTGGTTCTGATAGACCTGCTTGAAGGCGCTGAGGCCGAGCTGGATGTTAAACATGTTGGGGGTCTGCATGAAGATGACCCAATCGAGGAAGTCGTTCCAGGCGCCGGCAAAGGCCAGGATCGCGACCGTGACCAGCGCCGGGCGCGCCACGGGAAGGATGATCTTCCAGAAGATTCCGAACCAGCCCAGGCCGTCGATCAGGGCTGCCTCCTCGAGGTCACGCGGGATGCTCTTGAAGAACTGCGCCATCAGGAAGATGAAGGACGGCTGCACGAAGAAGAGCACCAGCAGCGCCGCATAGGTGTTGATCCATCCGGACGAGCCTAAAGACGGCATGTGCTCGAGGATGATGTAGCGGGGTACGAAGAAGACGAACCCTGGGATGACCATGGTGCCCAGCATCAGGGCGAAGAGGAAATCCCGGCCCGGGAAGCGCAGGCGCGCGAAGGAGTAGCCCACCAGGGCGTCGAAGAAGAGGTTGACCAGCACGATGCCGAACGTGACCACGAAGCTGTTGAACGTCTGGCGAGGGAAGTTGCCGGTCTCCTGAAAGACGCGGACGTAATTCTCCGGGTGCCAGACGGCGGGCAGGAGGGTGGGCGGGTAGGCGATCACCTCGGCCGAGGTCTTGAACGACGATAGCACCGTCAGCGCGAAGGGCACGATCAAAAAGAGGGTGATCACCGCGTACAGGATGTAGCGCAGCACCGCCTCCATCCGGCTGACCTGGTCGGTGGTGTCGGTGGTTGGGCGGCCGCCCATGACCGCCACTGCCGCGGGGCGGTCGAGGCGGGGTTCGGGCTGGACGATCGCCATATCAGTACTCGATCTTCACGTCGATGACGCGGCGGGAGATGATCGTGAGGGCGAAGATCAGGATGCCCAGCACCACCGCCTGGGCGCACGCGATCCCCACCGTTCCGGTGTCTTTGAACAGGTTCTGGTAGATCAGGTAGGCCACCGAGAGCGTCGCCTTCAGGGGACCGCCCTCGGTCATGATGTAGACCTGGTCGAAGACCTGGAAGGCGCCGATGATGCCCAGAGCCACCACCAGGAAGATCACCGGCCGCAGCAGCGGAAGGGTGATGCTGAAGACCGTCTTGAGGAAGCCGGCGCCGTCCACCTGGGCCGCTTCGTAGACCTCCTTGGGAATGTCCTGCAGCCCGGCCAGGAACATGAGCATGAAGGTGGGGGCCGTGGTCCAGATGTTGAGCCCCATCAGGGCTGGCAGCGCGAAGCGCGTGTCGTGCAGCCACGCCTCCTGGGTGTGGATGCCGACCAGGCTGAGCGCGCCGTTCAGAAGACCGGTTGGATGGTAGACCCAGAGGAAGATCATGGAGATCACGGCCGAGGACGCGATCGAGGGCGTGTACCAGGTGGCGCGGAAGAAGTTGCGCCCTTTGATCTTGGCGTCGAGGAGGATGGCGAAGATCAGAGCGGCGATGGTCTGGAGCACCACCACCACTACCGCGTACTCGGTCGTGTTCCGCAGAGCGATCAGGAAGTCATGGTTGCCCGGTAGCTTGAGGTAGTTCTCCACGCCGACGAAAGGGTTGTCGAGCGCGATCAGGTCGTAGTGGTGGAGGCTGACCCAGAAGGCGAAGGCCAGCGCCCCCAGCTGCAGGAAGAGGAAGAAGACGAGGTAGGGGACTACGAACAGCAGTCCAGCGCGCGCCTCGGAGGCGGCGATCAGCCCGCCGGGCCTGCCGCCCCGCTTGACGATCTTCGCCGTCACCGCGCCGGCCGCGGTGGGCGCTACCGTCGCCAGCTTCGCACTCCCCTATCTATCGCTGGGATCGTCAGCTCACTGCTGTAATGCCGTGTTGGCCTCGGCCACACCGTCGTCCAGCGCCTGTTTGACCGATTTCTTCCCCAGGAAGATCGCGGTCAGGGCGTCTCCCATCGCGCTCTCGACCTTGTCCTCGTGGGGCCCGAAGGTCCAGGGGATGGCGAACTTGGCGCTGTCCCACAGGTTCTTGACGTCGGGGTTCGAGGTGATGGCCGGGTCGTTGGCCAGGTCGTTGCGCGAGGGCAGGGCGAAGCCGCTCTGCAGCACCTGGAGTTGGACGTCGTGGCCGGTCATGTATTTGACGAACAGGGCGCAGGCGTCGGGAGACTTGGTCCGCGCCGAGCAGCCCCATCCGTTGGTGAAGAGCAGGGAGGCCTGCTTCGCGGGACCAGGCGGGAGCTTGACGCTGCCGTACTGCACGCTGGGATAGGTGTCGTGCATGTAGGGAATCAGCCAGCCGCCCTCGACCACCATGGCGGCCTTCTGCTTGCCGAAGGCGTCGCCGGGCCAGGTTGCGCCCAGGGTGTCGGGCAGGGCCGAGGTCTGGTCCTGGGTCTGGAAGGCGGTGTAGAAGGTGGCCGAGTCCACCCCCTTGCTGTCGTTGAAGGCCGCGCTCTTTCCGTCACCGCTCAGCACCTTGCCGCCATATGCGAAGAGGACGGCGTTCCAGCGGGCCGGGTCGGCCGGCAGGCTGAGGCCCTTGACTCCGCCGCTGGTCAGCTTCTTGGCATCGCTCTTGACCTCGTCCCAGGTCGTGGGCGGCTGCAGGCCGGCCTGCTGGAACATGGTCTTGTTGTAGAAGAGCACGAGGTCGCCGAAGTCCTTGGGCAGAGCGTACTGCTTGCCGTTGTACTGCCAGGGCGACATCAGGGAGCCGACGAAGTCGCTCTTCTTGATCCCCCACTTGTCCATGTAGGGGCCGAGGTCGAGCAGGCGGCCGGCCGGGGCCGCGAAGTTCATCAGCTTGGTGCTGACGTACATCGCGTCCGGCTCGCTGTTGGCCGACATCTCGGTCTTGATCTTGTCCTCGAAGTTGGACGGGATCTCCTCCTGG
>VBIC01000118.1:50107-53232 GCA_005881425.1 Chloroflexota bacterium
ATACTTGGCCATGAAGTCGGCCTCATATTTCTTGACCAGGCGCTCCTCGGTGGGATTGCCGCCCCAGTTGGCGGCCCGAATCGAGCCGCTGACGTCCGACTCGTTGGTCGGACCCCCGCCGGCCGGGCCGCTGGTCCCGCCGCAGGCCGCAAGCAGCATCGGGGCCACCACCCCGAGCACGACGCCCAAGCGCTTTGGACGCATTTCCTTCCACCTCCTTGTTGGCGCCGCCTGGCATTATTCCCGACAGCGTGCCTATAGCATCGATAGGCCGGTCCCGCCCTGTCAATATCTCTAACGATTACTAATGAAGCAGGCTGGGCTCTGGCTCGCCGGTGGCATCCTGGTCGGTGCCGGCTTCTACGGCCTGTTTTCCGGAGGCGGCCTGCTCCTGGTGGCGGGCTTTGCGCTGGGCGCCTACCTCGCGTTCCGCTACCGGCGCGCTGCCCGCGGGTGGTCCGGCTTCGTCTACGGCGCGGGCGCCACCGCGGCGGTGCTCCTCCTCCCCTACGTCCTCCATCCGCCGCCCTGCCTGCGCGGGTCGGCGGGCTGCTACCAGGCCTTCACCGACGTCGCCTTCGTGGCCGCAACGCTGATGGCGTCGGCAGGCCTGGCGCTGGCGCTCCTCGAGCTGGCCCGCGGCCGCAAGCGCTGAGCCCGGCGTTGAGTCACGACCGGGCCAGCGGCGCCTGGGTCAGCGCGGGACGGGGCAGGCGCCCGTGGACTACCTTGAATCCGGTGGTGTTGTCCACCGCCTGGACCTGGTTCCCCTGCATGCGCAGCTCCAGGGCCCCGCGCCCCGCCCGCAGGTTGCGCAGGGTCAGGGACGGAAGCCAGGTCGGGAGCTGTGGGTTGACGTAGATGGTGCGCGTCCGGCCCACGGTGTGGATGCCGCAGAGGATGGCGACCAGGCGGAAGACGGCGGCAGCGGCCCAGGCCTGGGGAACGTTGGCTCCCAGGTAGGGCACGGGGAAGGCGCCCTGGTCGCGCGACAGGCCGGCGAACAGCTCCGGCAGGCGGTAGGAGTCGAAGCGCTCGGCCGCGGCGAAGATGCCCTCCGCCACCTGCTGCGCCGCGTCGTGCCGGCCGGCCCGCCGAAACCCACCCGCGATCGTGGCGCAGTCGTGGGGCCAGATCGATCCGCAGTGGTAGGAGTAGGGGTTGTAGCCTACGTGCTCGCTGGAAAGGGTGCGGACGCCCCAGCCGCTCCACATGTCAGGCGCCATCAGGCGGTCGACCACCTGCCGGGCCCGGTCGGGCGGGGCTATCCCGCTGGCCAGGCAATGGCCGGCGTTCGACGCCACCGTCTCGATCGGCCGCTTGTCCCCGTCCAGACCGAGGTAGTAGGTCCCCTCCGCATCCCACCAGAAGGCCTCGTTGAACCGGTCGTAGAGCCGGCGGGCCTCACCCCGCAAGGACTCGCCCCGCTCCGGCTCGCCGAGGAGGTCGTAGATCTCCGCCATCCGGAGGGTGGCGTCGAAGGCGTACCCCTGCAGCTCGCAGAGGGCGATCGGACCCCTGGGTATCGAGCCGTCGGCGTGCTGGATCGCGTCCCACGAATCCTTCCAGCCCTGGTTGGCGATCCCGTGCGAGGAGCGGCAGAGGTATTCCTGAAAACCGTCCCCATCGCGGTCCCCCGAATGCTGCAGCCACGCGAGGGCGGCCTCGGCGCTCCGCCGGTAGCGCTTCAGGAGGCCAACGTCCCCCGACCACTGGTAGGCGTAGGAGAGGACGATCAAAAAGAGCGGCGTAGCGTCGTGGGTGCCATAGTAGGGCGCGAAGGGCAGCAACCCGAGCGTGGCCAGCTCTCCGGAGCGGATCTCGTGCGGGATCTTGCCCGGCTCCTTGTCCTGCTCCGGGTCGTCGGAGGTTGCCTGGACGCGGGCCAGGTTCTGGAGCGCGCCCAGGGCGAACTCCGGGAATCCGCTGATGCTTTCGATCGAGACGATCAGCGAGTCGCGACCGAAGAGGGTGACGAACCAGGGGATGCCGGCCGCGGGCACGAACACGTTGCGCCGGGTCGTGTCCTCCATGCGCAGAGCCTCCATGTCGCTGGCCGCCTGGCGCCAGATCGCGGGCAGGGTGGCGTGCTCCGGGCTGACCAGCTCCACCGGCGGCAGCCGGCGGCCCGGCATCCGGGCGCCACCGCCTCCATCGCCGTGACAGGACAGCACTCGCGCGGACCGTTCGGCCAGAACCGGAAGCCAGAGGATGCATGTGTGCCAGCGCGTTTTGGGCGGAAGCTCGGCCACGAACACGATCCGGCCGTTGGCGAACTCGGGCCGCGAGTCGGAGCGCTCCACCTTGACCAGCAGGCCCCGGCGGAACGACCGGTTGTGGTAGACGACCTTGAGCACCCCCGCCCGGGGCCGCCAGGTGCTCTGCAGGTCGCCGCGGCGGACCAGGCTGCGGTTGCGCACGTCGAAGATATCGGCGAAGTCCGACTCGATCCCCACCTCGAGCACGACCCGGACCGGCTGGGGGGCGTAGTTGACGAGGTCATAGTCTTCGTGGATTCCTTCCAGGATGTTTCGCCCCAGGCGGAAGCCGATCGACCGTTCCGGGATCACCTCCTCGCGAGTGCTGCCGAAGCTGGGACCCAGGGGCAGCTCGGGGGTCGTGAACTCGTGCCGGGCGGCGAAGTGGTTGACGGCGATCGCGTCCAGCAGTATCGGCCGGCGCCCGTTGATGGTGACGGTGTAGCCGGACACGAAGCGCGTGTCCAGGGCGTAGAAGCCCACGTCGTCCTGGACCGACATGGTGGCGTCCGGCTGGCAGACGAGGAACTGCCGGTCGTGGTTGATGGTCAGCGTAGATGGTCCGACGGTCACCGGCATCGAGTAGACGATCTCAGCCATGATGGCGGGGTGTCAAGCCGCAAGCCGCGTCCGGCCCGGTTCGTCGATGAGGTGCGGGCGGTGCTGCGGGACCTGCGGCGGGGCGAGGTGGTGAGCTACGGGGAGGTCGCGCGCCGGGCCGGCTATCCCGGCGCGGCCCGCGCGGTGGGCAACGTCCTGGCCCGCGGCGTGGGCGTTCCCTGGTGGCGGGTGGTGCGCGCGGATGGGTCGCTCGCCGCCCACGGCCGCGAGGAGCAGCGCCGCCGCCTGACTCGGGAAGGCGTCCGC
>VBIC01000195.1:0-1506 GCA_005881425.1 Chloroflexota bacterium
CCCGGAGCGGGTCAGGCCCGTACTGGACGAGGGTCGCCGCGGTCAGGGCGCCAAGCGCGAGGCCCAACGCCGGCGTGGCGCTGTTCACGACCGGCCCGAGCCAAGGGCGCTGCCGAGGTTGGAGGTCGACGAACGAGGCCCCGAGGGCGCTCGTCGCCAGGCCGGTCGCGACGCCCTGGAGGATGCGGGCGGCAAAGAGCCACTCCACGCTCGAGGCAAAGAGAAACGCAAGCATGCTGACGAGCTGGATCGCCAGGCCGGCCAGGATCACCGGCCGCCGCCCCAACGCGTCGGACAGCGAACCGGTGAACAACAACGTGATGAGAAGGGCGATCGCGTAGACACCGAACACCTCGGTGAGGGTGATCGGAGAGAAATGCAATTTCGCGGCGTACACGGCGTAGAGGGGCGAGGGAGCCGCCGCGGCGAACAGAAAGAGCACGTTCGTCGCCGCGATGATCCAGAAGGCTCGGTCCCTACCAACCCCAGGCAAGCTGCAGCAAACCCTAATCCCTGCGCGAAACTAGGTCTTCCATGGAAGCGACCCTGCTGGTCCTGGCCGGCGGCGACAGCCGGCGTATGGGCAGACCCAAAGCCTGGATCGAGGTGGGGGACACGGTGCTGCTCCGGTACGTGGTGGAACGCCTTGCCCCGGCGTTCTCGGAGGTGATGGTCTCCTTCGCCGAGCCGGAGCAGATGGAGCAGCACGTGCCGTATCGGGTGGTGTTCGACCGCAAGCGGTCGTCCGGGCCGCTCGCGGGCCTGGAGGCGGGACTGGTCTCTTGCCGCACCGAGGTGCTTTTCGCGGTCGCGTGCGACATGCCCTACGTCGCACGGTCGACCGGGGAGCTCGCTGTCGCCGCGGCTCGGAGCTGCGACGCCGCCATCCCGCGCCACGACGGCCTGTTCGAGCCTGTGTGTGGCGCGTATCGCAAGTCGGCCCTGCACGCCATTACCGGCGCGCTCGACGCCGGCAACTTCGTCGCCCACGACGTGGCGGATTACCTCGACGTGACCTGGCTCGAGGGGCTCGACCCCGCGCAGTTCGAAAGCCTCAACACGCAGTCCGACCTGGAGCGATTCCATGCCGCGTTTTCGGCCCAGCGATAATTGGGGCGGCTGCTTTGAAGATCGTCGTCACCGTCAAGCAAGTTCCGGACCCCAACTCCACCCTTACCCTCGAGGCTGACAACACCATCTCGCGCGAGAAGGAGGTCGTCCTCGACCCCGGCGACGAGTGCGGCGTCGAAGAAGGGCTTCAGCTCAAGGAGGCGCATGGGGGGGAGGTGATCCTCGTCTCGATGGGCCCCGAGCGCGCCAGGGACGCGATCCGCAAGGGGCTCTCGATGGGCGCGGACCGCGGCATCCTGGTCACCGACCCGTCGCTGGAAGGAGCCGACGCGTTGCTCACGGCTCGCGTCCTCGCGGCCGCGATCAAGCAGGAGCAGCCCGAACTTGTCCTCTGCGCCACCGAGTCCTATGCCGGCAGCACCGGGACGGTGCCCC
>VBIC01000195.1:1554-4514 GCA_005881425.1 Chloroflexota bacterium
TGAAGGTGCACCGCCAGACCGCCGACGGCTACCAGGTCGTCGAGGCCTCGACGCCGGCGTTGATCAGCGTCACGGCCGCCATCGCCGAGCCTCGCTATGCGTCGCTAAAGGGGATCATGGCCGCGCGCTCCAAGGAGATCAAGCAGGTGTCGGCATCCGACCTGGGCGTCGAGAAGACCGAGCCCGCAGAGACCATCGAGAGCGTGGCCGACGCGGAGACCCGCAAGGCCGGCGAGGTCATCGAGGACGATGGCAAGGCTGTCGACAAGATCGTCCAGGTCCTCGCCGCGGCGAAGGTGCTCTAGGTGGCCGCGATCCTCGTTTACGGCGAGCTGAGCGAAGGCAAGGTCACAACGACATCGCTCGAGATCGTGAGCAAGGCGCGCGAGCTCGGCGACGTCTACGCGGTCGCGCTCGGCACCGGAGCGAAGGCCGCGGCCGCCGTTCTTGGCAAGCACGGCGCGAAGGCCGTCCACGTCAACGAGGACAAGGCTTTCGACGACTACATCGCCGAGCCCGCCACCGACGCACTCGCGTCGCTGTTCGAAAAGGAAAAGCCGGACCTCATCCTGTTCGGCTTCACCCCCGACTCGCGTGAGGTGGCCGGCCGGCTGGCGGCGCGACTCGGCGCCGGCCTCATCTCGAACGCCAGCGATGTGGTCGCGAAGGATGGCGGTTTCGTGGCCAAAGTCCCGTACTTCGGCGGGGCCAAAGTCGCCTCGATGAAAGCCAACGGCAAGCCCGCGATCGTGCTGGTTCGCCCGAAATCGGTCGAGGCCTCTGCCAAGGGCGGAACCGCCGAGGTCAAGCAGCTCGACCTCAAAGTCGGCGACGGGTCGAAGCGCGCGCACATCGCAGAGCGCGTGGTCGAAGCCTCGGAGAAGGTCAAGCTCGAGGAGGCGAGGGTGGTGATCAGCGGCGGCCGCGGCATGGGCGGCCCGCAGAACTTCCCGCTTCTCGAAGACCTGGCCAGCGCGCTAGGCGGGGCGGTCGGCGCGAGCCGCGCGGTTGTCGACGCGGGTTGGGTGCCTTACTCGATGCAGGTTGGGCAGACGGGGAAATCCGTCCGGCCGGGCGTCTACATCGCGGTTGGGATTTCCGGTGCGATGCAGCACACGGTCGGGATGAAAACCTCGAAGATCATCATCGCGATCAACAAGGACGCCGAGGCGCCGATCATGAAGATGGCCGACCTCGGGGTCGTCGGTGACGCGCTCAAGATCGTGCCCGCGCTGACCGCCGCGGTCAAAGCCAAGAAGAACGGATAGAGACGAGGCTCAGCGTCTACTCGTCGAGCGCATTGAGCGTCGGCGAGCGCGGGAGTTCGAGGCCGCGGATGCGATTCGCGAGCAGCTTCGCTCCGCCGGATGGGACGTCGTGGACACCGCGACCGACAGCGAGGCTCCGCCGCGTGCCGTCACGTTGCTGGCGATCGTCCATGGCTGGCAGCCGGATGCCGAGCGCTGGCTGCTCTCCGTTTTCACGCACTGCAAGGCTGATTTCGAAGCCCTCGTTGTCGACAACTCAGCAGATCCACGGATCGCGGGTTGGCTCAAGAATCGCGCCGCCGAACGACTTCGCGTCGTCGCGCTGGACCCACCGCTGGGTTTCGCTTCCGCCGTCAACGCGGGGATTGACGCGGCGGCGGGCGAGGTGGTGATCCTCTTCGATCCGGGTGTTGAGTTGGAGGGCGACGCGATATCGCCGCTTGTCGATGCGCTCGCCGACCCAACCCTCGTCGTCACCGGTCCGTTCGGCCTACGCGGCAAAGGCACGCTCAAGGAATTCGAATCGAGTCCTGGCCCCGAGGTCGACGCGATCGAGGGTTACTGCTTGGCGTTTCGCCGCGCCGACGCGCTTGCGGTTGGCGGGTTCGACCCCAGGTTTCGGTTCTACCGCATGGCGGACGTCGAGTTCAGCCTCCGCCTGCGCGATCGTGGTGGTCGCGCCGTCGCCCTGGCCGGTCTGCCCCTCGTGAAGCACGAGCACCGGCTGTGGGAGTCCACCGAACCGCACGAGCGGGAGCGGCTTTCGAAACGCAACACGTATCGGTTCCTCGACCGTTGGCGGGACCGGGAAGACCTCCTGGTCGGCCAATAGAATTCGGGCGATGGACGATTACGCGTCGAAGGTCGGCGACCTTCACGCCAAGCGCAAGAAGAACCTCGCGATGGGTGGCGCGGAAAAGGTCGAAAAACAACACCAGCGAGGCAAGCTGACGGTCCGCGAACGCATCGACCTGCTGTTCGACCCGGGTACGTTCATCGAGCTTGGATTGCTAGCCCAGGCGAGAGACGGCTCCGACGACACCCCGGCGGACGGCGTCGTGACTGGTCACGGGGACATCGAGGGCCGCCAGGTGTGGGTGATCGCCTACGACTTCACCGTGATGGCCGGCTCGATGGGTGCGGTCGGCGAGCAGTTCAAGGCCGCGCGGGTCCGCGAGCTCGCCCTCCGGTACCGGAAGCCGATCGTCTGGCTCCTCGACTCGGCCGGAGCACGCATCCAGGAAGCGGCGGGCTCAACGTTCGCCGGCACCGGCTGGCTCTTCGCCGAGCAGGTGGTGATGTCAGGGGTCATCCCGCAGGTCGCAGCGATGCTGGGCCCGTGCGCCGCAGGCACGGCCTACATCCCGGGCCTGGCTGATTTCGTGCCGATGGTCAAGGCAACGTCCTCGATGGCGCTGGGTGGCGCGCGCCTGGTCAAGGCCGCGACCGGCGAGGAGGTGACCGACCATGAGATGGGCGGCTCCCAGGTCCACTGCTATGAATCTGGCGTCGGCGACAACGAGGTCGAGAACGACGCGGAGTGCATAGTCACGGTGCGACGCTTCCTGTCGTACCTGCCTTCGAGCAACACGGAGCAGCCTCCCTTCGCGGACAGCGGTGATCCGGCCGGCCGATTGGTCGCGGGGCTCGAGAAGATCGTTCCGGTCAATCCACGCAGCGCCTACGACGTGC
>VBIC01000075.1 GCA_005881425.1 Chloroflexota bacterium
GAGGAGGAGCGGCGGGTCGTGCGCGGCGTGCTCGAGGCCGGGCTCGGGCGCGTGCGGCGGCTCAGCCCGCCGGCGCGCTAGCCGCGGCGCGCTCGGCGCGCGCCCATTCGACCAGGTGCTCGAGCCCCGCCTCGAACGGGATCTGCGGGCGCCAGCCGAGCACGCGGTCCGCCTGCCCCACGTCGCTGACGTAGAAGAGCTGGTCGCCCTGGCGCCAGCCGGCGTAGTCGTAGCGCGCGTCCGTCCCGAGCGACGACTCGATCGCGTGCAGGACCTCGATCACGGAGCGGGCGTTGTCCGGGCCGCCCCCGACGTTGAAGACCTGTCCGGCCGCGCGGCCGATTCGCTCGAGGGTGTGCGCGTAGAGGCGGTTCAGGTCGCGGACGTCGAGCAGGTCGCGCACCTGGAAGCCGTCGCCGTAGATCGTCAGAGGAGCACCCCGGATCACGGAGTGGAGGAAGTGGGCGACCCACCCCTGGTCCTCGTTCCCGTACTGGTGCGCGCCGTAGATGCATGACTGCCGGAAGACGACCGTGCGCAGGCCGTAGCAGCGCGCGTAGTCGTGGACGTACTGGTCGGCGGCGCCTTTGGAGCAGCCGTAGGGGCTGTGGAAGTCGAGCGGCTCCGTCTCGCTGACGGCGCGGCGCCCGTCGTCCGGCAACCAGCGCACGCCTTCCTTGCGCAGCGTCCAGCCCTCCAGGCCGCCGTAGACCTTGTTCGTCGAGGCGAACAGAAGCGGAGCCTCCGGCGCCGCCGTCCGCACCGCCTCGAGGACGTTGAAGGTGCCGCGCGCGTTGACCTCGAAGTCGGGCTCCGGGTCGCTCACCGAGGTCGTGACCGCGACCTGCGCGGCAAGGTGGAGCACGGCGTCCTGCCCGCGGACTGCCTCGCGAATCGCCGGCCCGTCGCGTACGTCTCCATGGATGAAACGCAGCGGCGGCCCATGGACGCTCTGGATCCAGGCCAGGTTCTTCTGGGTCCCTTGGCGGGAGAGGTTGTCGAAGAGCGTGACCGTCCAGCCTTTCTTGAGGAAATGATCGGCGGCGTTGACCCCGATGAACCCAGCGCCGCCCGTGATCAGCATGGATCGCGAGGACATCGAGGTTCCATACTACCGCAGGGTCTCGCTCGGCTCAGGCGTTCTTCGCCGCGGGAGGCCAATACATGACGATCGGAAGAAATGCGGCGGGTTGCCTCAGAGTCGTACCGAGCCGGCCAGCTCTCGGTCGAGTCATTTCCGGTACATCTCGAGGACCCTCACGCTGTAACCGCCGGCCCACCAGAAGAGAAAGGTCAGCGGCAGGTCTCCCCAGGCGTCGCTGGTGATGGTGATCGGGAGCAGGAGCAGGCCCCCGAGGCACGCCGCCAGCGGCAGCGCTGCCTGGAGCAGGTCGCCGCGCGTCCGAAGGTACGCCCGAAGGCCGGCGAGCAGGACGAGCAGGTAGGCTGGCAGGTAGAGCAGGCCTCCGGCGACGCCCAGCTCACCGAAGATGTCGAAGACCGCACTCTCACCAGGTCCCCGGCTGACGCCGAACCGGTGAACCGCTGATCCCAGGCCGGCACCCAGCGGGTGCAGGATGACGAACTCCAGGTCGTAGCCTAGCTGGCCGGCGTGCTCCCGGAGCGATGGATCGGTGCTCGTGACGAGACGTACTTGAGAGGGGTGAGAGGAGGCGTTCAGGTTGCCGTCGACCAGCGGCCCCACGCGCGGATAGCCGTAGAGGATCGCCAGCGCGCCGGCCGCGGCGAAGGCGGAGGCCCCGATCAGCCAGGGTCGGCGCAGCAGGAGGGTCAGCATCACTACGCCGCCCACCATGAGGGCGATCGCCAGCCGGGTGATCGAAAACAGGATGCCAGTCATCAGCAGCAGGAAGAGAGAAAGGATGAGGGCGCGGGTCCTGGGCGTGTTGATACGGCTGGCTGAAAACGCCGCCGCCAGGGGGATGATCAGAAGGCCGGTGTAGGCGACTCCCAGCGGGCTGATGTAGGTCGATACCTCGCGGCGCAGATACAGCCCCTGCGCCGTGCCCTGGAAGAAGTTTTCCGGCAGTCCCCTGGGCCCGTGGTAGGTGAAGCCGAGCCAGGCGTCGTACAGGCTCACGCCCCCGTCTAGCCACCAGCGGGTCGGGATCAACCAGAGCTCGAGCACGCCGAGGAGGCCGACCATGGCGGCCGACCCCGTCATCGCCCAGAGCACCCAGGTGAGGTCCTGGCGGCGGTCGGTCCAGAAGATCCGGCCGTAGGCGTACAGGAGCGGGAGCAGGAGGTCGACCCGCAGCGCCAGGAGCCGCTGGGCCAGGGTCGTCGGAGCGGGGAAGACGCGGCCGGGCAGCGCGGCGTAGACCAGGACCACCACGGTGAACGCCAGCATCAGCCAGTCGAGAAACTGGAGGCGCGGCCGCCAGCCGGCGCGCCACCGCCCCGCAGCCGCGCGCAGGGCGAGCAGGAAGAGCAGCAGCAGGATGCCCTCCTTCCAGGCCTGGACGACGCGCACCAGCGGGTGGGGCGTCGACAGCCGCAGCAGGATCATCAGGAGGAGGTTGTGTACGGCCATGCCGGCCACCAGGATCCCGAGCGCGCGGAAAGGCGCCCGCAGGATGGTCCGGATGGCGGCGGCGTAGAGGCCCGCCAGGACCAGGACGAGCAGGATGCCGGCGATGGTCATGGAATTTCGAAGCGTTTGAGGCCCAGGGTCTGGAGTGCGGCCTCGTAGAGGAACCAGGGATTGTCGACCAGGTAGCGCCGTCCCAGGCGCCGGGGCTCGTGGAACAGCCGGAAGAGCCACTCCAGGCCGCCGCGCTGCATCCAGCGGGGCGCCTGCGGCTTTTGTCCGGTGTGGAAGTCGAAGGCCGCGCCGACGCCGATCAGCACCGGCGCCAGCAGGTGCGGCCGCATTCGCGCCATCCAGCGTTCCTGTTTCGGATTGCCGATGCCGACCCACACGATGTCCGGATTCGGACCGTTGATCGCCGCCGCGGCGTCCGGCGTGCACAGCTCTTCCAGAGGCGCGAAGGGAGGGCTCTGCGCTCCGACTACGCTCACACCCGGAAATCGGCCGGTCATCACCCGTGCCAGCCTCTGTGCGATTCCGGGTCCGCCCCCGTAGAGATAGTGCCGGTAGCCCCGGGCGGCCGACCGGGCCATCAGCGCGAGCATCAGGTCGGGGCCGTAGACGCGCGTCACCTCGCGATGGCCGCGCAGGTGCGCCAGCCACACCAGCGGCATGCCGTCGGGCGTACGCATCCCGGCCCGGTTGACAATCTGCCGCAGGTCCTCGGCGCGGCGGCAATTCATGATCGTTGCCACCGTGCAAACGCAGACGTACTGGCGGTCGCGCCGGCTGACCCACTGGTCGATCTGGTCGAGCGCCATCGTCATGGTGATCGGACTGATGCCGACTCCGAGCACGTTGATCGCGCTCAGCACCCGGCCTCTACCATGAAGGCTATTGTATGGAGCGACCATCGGTGGTCCTGCTCGATCGCGACGGCGTGATCAATCGCATGCGCCCCGATTACGTCAAGCGCTGGGAGGAGCTGGAGCTCCTGCCCGGCGCGGTCGAGGCCCTGGCCAGGCTGAGCCGGGCGGGCTGTGAGGTCGTCGTCCTCACCAATCAGTCGGCGATCGGCCGCGGCCTCACCACCCGGAAGCAGGTCGATGAGATCCATCGCCGTCTGAGTGCGGTCGTCGCGCAGGCGGGGGGACGGATCCAGGCCTTCCTCCTCTGCCCGCATACGCCCGTCGACGGCTGCGCCTGTCGAAAGCCGGCCCCAGGTCTGCTGCTGCGCGCGCGCGACGAGCTGGGCATCGACCTGGCGCGGGCCGTTCTCGTCGGTGACCAGCTCTCCGACCTCGAGGCAGCCCGCGCGGCGGGCTGTCCCGCCATCCTGGTCGACCCGGCCGGCGACCGGGCGGCGCAGGCGGGGCTCCCGCGGGACGCCTGGGTCCGCAGCCTGCCGGAAGCGGCCGACCTGATCCTGGGGCAACCCTGACGCAGCCCGAGGCCGTGATCCTCTGCGGCGGCCGCGGCGAGCGTCTTCGCGGCGTCCTCCCCGACCGGCCCAAGGCGCTGGCTCCCCTGCGAGGCCGTCCCTTCATCGAGTGGCTGCTCATGGCGCTCGCCGGCAAGGGCCTGCGCCGGATCGTGCTCGCCACAGGCTACCGCGGGGACGCGATCGCGCGAGCGCTGGGCGACGGCCGCGGTCTCGGCGTCGAC
Source organism: Chloroflexota bacterium (assembly GCA_005881425.1). Classification (GTDB taxonomy): domain Bacteria; phylum Chloroflexota; class Dormibacteria; order CF-121; family CF-121; genus CF-120. The sequence goes on from VBIC01000075.1 coordinate 4,217, forward strand.
CTGGTCTACTCGCAGGAGCCGGAGCCGCTGGGCACCGGCGGAGCGCTCCGACTGTCGGCCTCGCTGACCAGCGCCAGTCCGCTGCTGATCCTCAACGGCGACCGGCCCAGGCCACCATCTGGCTCCAGCGCCACGCCGACGCCCCTCGTTACGGCAGCGTCGAGCTCGACGCGGGGGGCCGGATCCTGCGCTTTCTCGAGAAGGGGCAGAACGGGCACAGCCTTTTCAGCTGCGGCGTCTACCTGATCGAGCGGCGGGCGATCGACGCCATCCCGGCGGGTCGCGCCGTGAGCCTGGAGCGAGAGGTCTTCCCCGCTCTCGCCGGCGGCGGCCTCTACGGGGTCGTGGGCGAGGGCACCTTCCTGGACATCGGCACGCCCGAGAGCCTGGCCAAAGCCGATACCCTTCTCGGTGTGGAGCTCGACTCGCTGCAGGCGCAGGCGGGCCAGGTCGAGTACGGTCGAGCCTATCTCGAGGCCGGCCTCGAGGTCCAGCGCCGCAGCCTCGACTCCTGCCTGCAGGAGCTGGTCCAGGCGGCCAACGCGGTCGTGCGGTCGCTTCGCGGCGGCGGGAAGGTGATGCTCTGCGGCAACGGAGGCAGCGCCGCCGACTCCCAGCACGTCGCGACCGAGCTGGTCTGCCGGCTGTCCAGGACCCTGCAACGGCCGGCGCTGGCGGCGCTCGCCCTGACCACCGACAGCTCGATCCTGACCGCCTACGGCAACGATTTCGGTTTCGAGGGCGTCTTCGCCCGCCAGGTCGAGGGCCTGGGCCGCCCGGGCGACATACTCATCGCGATCAGCACCAGCGGCCGCTCCGCCAACGTGGTCAGGGCGGTCGAGCAGGCGCGCCGGCAGGGGATCGCCACCATCGGCCTCCTGGGCGAGGGTGGCCCGCTGCAGGACGGCGTCGATCATGCGGTGGTCGTTCCCGACCGCGACACCCAGCACGTACAGGAGAGCCTCCTGCCGCTGGAGCACCTGCTCTGCGACCTGGTGGAGCAGGCTCTCTACGGCGGGCCGGCGAAAGGGGACTCGAGCTCGTGATCTTCCGCGCCCGCGCTCCTCTGCGGATCAGCTTCGCGGGTGGCGGCACCGACCTGGCGCCCTACGTCAACGAGCGCGGAGGCCTGGTGCTCAACGCCACCATCGACCGCTATGCCTACGCCACCCTGAGGCTGCGGGAGGACCGCGTGGTCAGCGTCCGGTCGCTCGACCTCAGCGCCAGCCTGGATTTCAGCGTCGACGAGCCGCCTCCCTTCGACGGCAACCTCGACCTGATCAAGGGCTGCCTGCGCCGCCTGCAGCCCGAGTGGGAGGCGGCGTCGGGCGGGGTCGAGCTCTATCTGGAGACGGAGGCCCCGCCCGGTTCCGGGCTCGGGGCGTCGTCGGCGCTGGTGGTGGCGACGATCGGAGCGCTGGCCGAGTGGCGGCGCCTGATCCTGGACAAGTACGAGGTGGCGCGGCTGGCCTGGGAGATCGAGCGCCGCGACGTCGGCGTTCCGGGCGGGCTCCAGGACCAGTACGCGGCCAGCTTCGGCGGCTTCAACCTGATCGAGTTTCGCGACGAGCACGACGCCCTGGTCAACCCGCTTCGGATCGAGCCCCGCGTGATACGCGAGCTGGAGTACAACATGCTGCTCGTCTACACCGGAGCCACGCGCTCCAGCGGCCGGATCATCACCACTCAGATCGCCGGACTCTCCCAGCACCGCACCCCGGTGGTGGAGGCGATGGACAGGCTCAAGCAGCTGACCCTTATGGCCAAGGACGCGCTCCTCACCGGTCGGCTGGACGACTTCGCCCAGATCCTGGACGAGGAGTGGGCGGCGAAGAAGCGCACCAGCGACGCGGTCACGACACCGCTGATCGACGAGATGTACCAGGAGGCGCGCCGTCTGGGGGTGGTCGGAGGCAAGGTCAGTGGCGCGGGCGGCGGCGGCTACATGTTCCTCTACTGCCCTTTCGACTGCCGCCCGGCGGTGGCCGAGCGCCTGCGGCGGCTGGGGGGCGAGGTGGTGCCCATGGCCTTTACGCCCGAGGGCATGCAGGCCTGGAGCTGGCAGCCTTCTCCCCAGCGCGTCCCGCAGAGGTAGCCCAGGCGGCCTCCGAAGCCCGTCCCCGCGTCCTGATCACGACCACGGCCTACCCACCCTCGGCGGGCGGGGTGCAGGCACACGTCGCCGACCTGCGCCATCGCCTTTCCCGCTACCGGGCGGATGTCGCAACACTCTGGCGCGAGAACCGCACCGACTGGCTGCTGGGCACCACCCTCCGGCTGCGGCAGGAGGACGGGCGGCCTCCAAACGACGACGGCATCGACAGGCTGGCCTGGCCGCAGTCGACCCGGCTGCGGCTGGCGCCCTGGGTCCTCTCCTACTACGCCATGGTCCCGCTGGCGGCGGAACGCATCGCCGCCGAGATCCGGCCTGTGGTGGAGCGGGTGCTCAGCCCGGAGCACGTCCTGGTCCACAACCACCGGATCGGCCGCGAGTTCCTCGCCCTGGCCTCGCTCGAAATCGCGCGCCGTCACCGTCTGCCCTTCGTGCTCACCCCGCACCATCACCCCAAGTGGACCGGCTACCGCTACCTCGCCTGGCTCAAGGTCTACCGGGCGGCCGACGCCGTGCTCGCCCACACTCCCGCCGAGGAGCGCGAGCTGGTCCGCCTCGGCCTGGACCCGGAACGGATTCAGGTCATCTGGAGCGCCGCCGACGACCCGCTCCCGGGCGATCCGGAGCGCTTCCGGCGGCGGTTCGCCGATCCCGCGGCGCCCCTGGTCCTGTTCGTCGGCCAGCTCTACGCCTACAAGGGAGTCGAGGAGCTGCTCCTGGCGGTCGACCTGCTCCACGCCCGGGGGATTCGCGCCAACCTCGCCTACGCCGGCCCGCACACGCCGTTCTCCAGGCGCTTCTTCCAGCGCCAGTCGCGGCCCTGGCTTTCAGTCCTCGGCCAGGTCAGCGCCCAGGAGAAGTGGGACGCGATCGAGGCGGCCACGGTGGTCTGCCTGCCTTCCCGCCACGAGGCCTTCGGACGGATCTATCTCGAGGCCTGGTCCAAAGGCAAGCCGGTCATCGGGGGGCGGATCCCGGCGGTCGCCGACGTGGTCCAGGACGGTCGCACCGGCCTCCTGGTCGAGCCGGGGTCGCCGGGCGAGCTGAGCCGCGCCCTGGAGCGCTTGATCTCAGACCCCGCTCTGGCCGCGGAGCTGGGCCGGCGCGGACAGGAGGAGGTCAAAGAGCGCTTCAGCTGGCCCAGGGTCGTGGCCCGCGTCGAGGAGGCCTACGACCGGGCCCGCCTCCGCGTGTACCAAGCCTAACCCTCCTCCTTGTCGGTGAAGGAGGGTCTTGCACGCCCCTCCTTCCTTCGGCCTGGTCGCATCACAGCTGTCGGATCCATCGAGAAAGGAAGGTTGGCCTTAGCCACTCGCGGCAATTGGAATCAGTTTCTTGCAAGCTGCGTTGTGTAACTGCGACAGGAGCCATGACGGGCATGCGACCGCCCCGGCGTGGGTTACGGGTACATTGCCAGGCGACGTTGGGCTTGTAGACGTATGGCCAAGCGGTGTTTGGATTGCCGAGCCCATGGCACTAAAACCGCCGAGCCCGATTATCCAATACCTTTCCCAGGAGCCCACCGAGTACGCTCGAGCTCTCAAGACGCCGTACTCCGATCCCCCGTACCCGATCTCAGTCGAAACGTAGCAACAGGTAGAGTTTGGCGGCAGGTACGACTGGAAGGCGTATTGAGAACCTATCTGATACAGGTAGAACTTCTCCCAATCGTCAATTACGACAGCCTGTGCTTCTACGATCCCATTGTTGCTCCCACCGAAGCCAAACTCTGCAGTCACGTAGCGGTTGTTGGCCAGTGATCGTAGCGCCCATGTGCCGTTGCCGGCATTACTATCGCCGAGGCTGTACTGTTCCTAGGGTCCAATCGAGACTGCACGTGCCCGCAACATCGCATAGTAACTTCCGCCGTACCCGAGTTCCGTCGACACATAGTCGTAGTTCGCGTTGGCTTGGATGGCATTCTTCGACACTTGCACCCAGTTGCACGCCCAGACTGTAGTGCCAGGTATCCTCGTGCACCGACACTCGTACCAGACGCCGTTGTATCCGATTCGGTTCCCATCCTCTTCTGGAGTGCATGCACCTGGCGGCATCGTAGCGTGGGCTCGGACGGGAGGTGTCAGCAGCGGCGTCGCGACGGCCAGTGACAACAACAGCGCGAAGGCGACGTTCGCCAAGCGCCGCCATTGCTTACGCCTTGAAGCATCAGGTTGGTACATTCCTGGCCCCTCCTTCAGGTTCGGCTGGAGCGTTATACGACTTGCTCGCGAGAAGAGCTTCGATCTGTTTCACGAGTTGGTCGCGCACGCCGATGTCGTTCAACATCTGGCTGGGGATTGAGTGCGGATCGAGCAGGATCGCAAGAAAGACGTGCTCTGTCCCAACGTGCTTCTGCCCGGATTGCCGAGCCGCCTCGAGCCCAGCCAAGAGCGCGATCCGCATTCGGGCGGTTAGAGCCGAGACCGGATCACGGAGCATCCGGTCATTCAATGCCTCCTCGGCTAGGGCGGATAAATCGATGTTAAACCGCTTGGCGATACCTGCCAAAGTGGGCGAGATTGCGACTTCGGGCGGTGCGTCTTCTGACATTGATCCCGTGCGTCACCTCCTCAGCTGGCCGAGCCTGCGCCAGGCTATGTGCCAAACAATCGAAAGGGTGTGCTTAGCGCGCAATATGGCGGCGCCCGAGGCCCGCTTTCCTTGCTGAACCTCCGCCTGACGATATATCCGGTATCACAGGCTGTCAAGCATCATCTGTCAACCCATCGCGACAAGCGTTCAAGGTCGACGACGCGCTTGTGTAGCGATATCAGGGTCGGCTCCTGCAGGTCACCGTTGGACCGCGCTGAGGAGGGCGCGGTGAAGCGCGCCGGCCGACGCCTCCCAGGTGAAGGCCGCCGCCCGAGCGCGCGCCGCCTCGACTCGGGCCGGATCGGGCGGCGCGGCGGCCGCCGCCGCGATCGCCTCGGCCCACGGCTCCACTTCCAGCGGGTCGAGCAGCGTCGCCCCGTCCGCCCCCGCCACCTCGCAGACCGGCGGGATCCGCGCCGCGATCACCGGGCATCCAAGCGCGAAGGCCTCGATCACCGGGATGCCGAAGCCCTCGTAGAGGGAGGGGAAGAGCAGGGCCCGGGCATGCCGGTAGAGCCAGCTCAGGCGGGCCGGGTCGACCCGGCCGGTGCGCCTGACCCGCGAGCCCAGCCCGAGGCGGTCGATCTCCTTTACGATCGGCTCCACCAGCCAGCCGGGAGATCCGGCCATGACCAGCACCAGTGGCGACCCCGGTTCGCGCTCCAGGTATCGAGCCAGGGCTCGCAGCGCCGTCACCTGGTTCTTGCGGGGCTCGATGGTGCCCACCATCAGGAGGAAGGGCCGGTCCAGGCCCTCGAGCGGACGAGGCTCGGCGGCCAGCAGCTCGAGGTCGGGCGCGTCGGGGACGACGTGCACCCGGTCCCCGTCGAGCTCAGGAAAGCGCTCCCCCAGCTCTGCCCGCACCGCCGCCGAAACGGTGCACACCGCGGTCGCCCGGCGCAGCTGCAGCTCGAGCGTGCGGCGCAGGTAGATCCGGCTCAACCAGTGCATGGTCGCGGCCTGTTCCAGCGGCGCCAGGTCGTGGACGGTGACCACCCACGGTGTCGGACCCCGCAGCGGACCCAGGGTCGAGGGGGAGAAGACGACGTCGGCGTGAATCTTCCGGGCGCGGGCGGGGAGCACCAGGCCGTAATAACGGAGATGCGCGGCTGCGCTGCCGAGCCGTCGACGCAGAGGCTTGCGGGCGACCTCGATGCTGCGCATCGATTCCCCGCCGATTCGGCTGCCGACGACCTCGACACCGTCGATTCCATCGAGCGCCCGGCGCAGGCCGCGAGCGAAGGTGCCGGTGCCCGCCGGGTTGACCGCGAGCGACTCATCGAAGAGCACTCTGAGTGCACGGGATGGCATCGGGTTGCGCATTACTTTAGGGATAATGGCGCTGATGCCCTCAGCCATCGAAGGCCGTGTCGTCGTCACCGGCGGCGGCGGCTTCCTCGGTTCCCGGGTGGTTGCCCGCCTGCGCGCCCGCGGCGCGTCGGAGGTGGTGGCGCCCCGCTCCCGCGAGCTCGACCTGACCGATCGCGCCAGCTGCCGCCGTGCGGTGCAGGGGGCCGACACCGTGATCCACCTGGCGGCTCGGGTGGGGGGCATCGGTTTCAACCGCGAGAACCCGGCGACGCTCTTCTTCGACAACCTGATGATGGGAGCCCAGGTGATGGAGGAGGCGCGGCTCAACGGCGTCAAGAAGTTCGTCGCCGTGGGCACGGTCTGCGCCTATCCCAAGTTCACTCCCGTCCCCTTCCACGAGGACGACCTCTGGAACGGCTACCCGGAGGAGACGAACG
>VBIC01000119.1 GCA_005881425.1 Chloroflexota bacterium
CGGGAAGAGGGCGGAGGTCGCGCCGTACTCGGGACACATGTTGGAGAGGGTGGCGCGGTCGGGTACCGAGAGGGTGCTGAGCCCGGCGCCGCAGAATTCGACGAACTTGTCGACCACGCCGTGCTTGCGCAGCATCTCGGTCAGGGTCAGCACCAGGTCGGTCGCGGTCGCGCCGGGACGCAGGGCGCCGTGCAGCCGGACGCCGACCACGACCGGGGTGGGCAGGAACATGGGCTGGCCGAGCATCGCCGCCTCGGCCTCGATCCCGCCGACTCCCCAGCCCAGCACTCCCAGGCCGTTCACCATCGTGGTGTGCGAATCCGTCCCGACGAGCGAATCGGGTATGGCCAGGGAGCCGCGTTCGCCCTCCTGGACCTGGACCACGCGGCTCACACGCTCCAGGTTCACCTGGTGGCAGATCCCCATACCGGGCGGTACCACGGTGAAGTTGTGGAAAGCCTGCTGGGCCCAGCGCAGCAGGGCGTAGCGTTCGCCGTTGCGCTCGTACTCACGCTCGATGTTGCGGCTGTAAGCGCCGGTGTTGCCGAAGGCGTCGACCTGGACCGAGTGGTCGATGATCAGGTCGACCGGAACCAGGGGATCGATGCGGGCCGGATCGCCGTGCATCCTTTCCATCGCGGAGCGCATCGCCGCCAGGTCCACCACGGCCGGAACTCCGGTGAAGTCCTGGAGCAGGACGCGGGCCGGCCGGTATGGAACCTGCGCCTGCTGGGGCGGCGGCGCCGGCCAGGCCGCGAGCGCCCTGGCGTTGACCTCCTCGCTCGGATCCTGGGCCAAACCGCGCAGCGCCATCTCCAGCAGGACCTTGACCGTCATCGGAAGTCGGCTCGGGTCGCTCATTCCGGCGTCGCGGGCTCGTTCCAGCGGGACGTAATCGAGCGCGGTGCCATGAAGTCGGGCCCGGAGCTCAGCCATCCTTCTTCGTATGGTAAGCCTAGGCGCGGTTGCCGCTATGGAACTTGCGATGCACCGCGCGCAGCTGCGGGTTGGTCACGTGAGTGTAGATCTGGGTCGTGCTCAGGTTGGCGTGGCCCAGCATCTCCTGCACCGCGCGCAGGTCCGCGCCGTTGGACAGGAGGTCGGTGGCGAAGGAGTGGCGCAGCGTGTGTGGCGTGGCGCCGATCCCCAGGCCGGCCAGGCGCACGTACTTGCCGACCAGGCGCTCGATCGAGCGCGGTGAGAGCCGCATCCCCGCACCGCCCAGGCTCGAGTCCTGCTTGCCCCGGGTGCGCACGAAAAGTGGCTTGTAGCGATCGGTCCTCGCCTGCAGATAGCGGCCGAGCCACTCTGTTGCGGCCTCGCTGAGGAAGACCACGCGCGGCTTCCGTCCCTTTCCTATCACTCCGAACTCGCGCGTGTTCAGGTTGACGTCGCCCTGGTTGAGGCGGGCGGCCTCGGAGACCCGCAACCCGGTGCTGAAGAGCAGCTCCAGCAGCGCCCGGTCGCGCAGGCCGCGCTCCGTCTCGACGTCGGGAGCGCTCAACAGCCGCGCCATCTGGCCGGGGTCGAGGAACTTGAGGGAGCGGGCGTCGTGCTTGCCCAGCTCGACCCGGTCCGCGGCCAGCGTCTCCACGCCCTGGAGGGCGCACCAGCGCAGGAATGAGCGCAGGGCGACCAGGTAATAGGTCTGGGTGGCGCGCGAGATGAGGCGCCGGTTCGCGGCATTGACCTGGCGCGCCAGCGCGAGCTTGTAGCGGCGGACGACCTCCGGAGTCAGGTCAAAGACGTCCCGGATGGGGGCCTCCTGGCGTTGAAGGAAGGCCAGGAAGTGCCAGAGGTAATGCTCGTACTGGAGCACCGTCAGGCGGCTGAGGTTGCGGTCGATCTCGCAAGATTCCAGGAAGGCCCGGACGCGGATGGCGAAGGCCTCCGGGACCGTCGTGGCCGGCGAGCGGGCGTTCTCATAACGCCCGCTCCGTGGGTCCGCCGGAGGCATTCTTGACTGCGTGCTGGAACTTGAGACTGTGGGCACGCCTGCGGGGATTGTAGATCGAACTCCGCGCCCGGATCAGGGACGGATCGCGGCGTGGACGCCCGCGATCCCGAAGGTGAGAGGATGCGACTCGACCCGGCTGAATCCGGCCGCCTCCAGCTGGGCGCTCACCTGCGCCGAAGCGGGGAAGGCCTGGACGCTCTCGGCCAGGTATCGATAAGCCTCTCCGTCGCTCCTTCTCAGGGACCCGGCGACCGCCGGCATCACTCTCTCCAGGTAGAGGCGGTAGGCGGCCAGCAGCCGGCCCGAGCGTGGGGGAGTGAACTCCAGGATCACGACCCGGCCGCCCGGTTTCAGGATTCGGTGCATCTCCCGCAACCCCGCCGCCCGGTCGACCAGGTTGCGGTAGCCGAAGGCGATGGTGACGGCGTGGGCGACAGCGTCGGGAAGCGGCAGCGCGGCGACGTCGCCCTGCAGGAACCGGACCGCAGGCTCGCGGGCGCGCGCCACTTCGAGCATCGCCAAAGAGAAGTCGACGCCGATCACCTGGCCGCCCGGCTGCACTCGGGGAAGCAGCTCGTGGGCGAGCTTGCCGGTCCCGGTGCAGAGGTCGACCGCGGTCTGCCCCGGCTCGAGCCGGGCCGCAGCGGCGGCGCGCTTCCGCCAGCCGCGGTCCCGATCGAGGCTGAAGAGCGTGTTCAGCCGGTCGTAGCGGGGAGCGATCCGATCGAACATCCGGCGGATGCCCTCGGCCGCGCCATCAGTCACAGGCCTGATTATCGACGCCGGCCGGCAGGCGCCTCGACCTTTGATTAGGCTTGAACCGGGAAATGGCTGACCTTGGGCTTCCGGTCGGGCTGGGCCTGGCCGCTCGGGGTGACGTGCGAGAGGCCGTGCGCTGGGCACGCCGCGCCGAGGAGCTGGGCCTGGAAGGGGTCTGGATCCACGACAGCTACTTCGAGCGCGACGCGGTCACGTTCCTGGCGGCGATGGCGCACGAGACGGGCCGCATCGGCCTCGGCGCCGGCGCGCTCAACCCCTACACCCGCCACGCGGTGGCGGTGGCGATGACCATGTCCGCCCTCGACGACCTGGCCCCCCGCCGCTGCGCCCTGGCCCTGGGCAGCGGCCTGCCTCTGCGGCTGGCCCAGATGGCGATCCCGTACGAGGACACGGTGGCCAGAGTCTCCGAGGCCATCGACGAGATCCGCACCCTCTGGCGCGGCGAGCGCCTCACCCTCAACAGCCGGGTGCCGCCGCTGCAGCCGATGTTCCAGCCGCCGCACCGGATCCCGATCTACATCGCGGCCTACCGGACGCCCTTCCTCGACCTCTGCGGGGAGAAAGCCGACGGCTACCTGGCCCGGCCGGCCGAGTCGCTGCCCGCCTTCGCCAGGATGCGGGAACGGGTGCGCGCCACCGCGGCCGGCCATGGGCGCGACCCGAACGCGATCGACTTCCGCGGCTACCTGCTGACCCTGATCGACCGGAGCCGGAGCGAGGCCCTGAACCGGGCCAAGCGCGAGCCCTTCGTGATCTACATGATCTCGGTGCTGAGCGACGTCTCCTTGAAGCGTGCCGGCTTCGAGACCGCCCTGCGAGACCGCATCGCCGCCGCCTGGCGCGCCGAGGATTACCACGCCGCCGGCGGCATGATCCCGGACGACCTGCTCGACGCCTTCATCCTCTGCGGCACGATCGACGGCGTCGCCGAGCGGGCGGCCGCCTACCACGCCGCGGGCATGGACGTGCCTCTGCTGCAGCCGATCCTGCAGGAGCAGGCGCAGGTGGACGCGGTGCTCGAGGCCGCGGTGCTCTACGCGACCAGGGGCGCCGCGACCGCCGCGACCGCCGCGACCGCGCCCGCCTCCGGCGGCGCGCCTGCCCTCGGCCAGCCTGATCCCGCCGGCTTCCGCGTCCGGCGGCGAGTCGAAGCCTGGTGGGAGATCGTGCGCCCCTTCAGCTTCACCGCCTCCCTGCTGCCGGTCGCGGTCGGCGGAGCGATCGCGCTGCAGCAGGGACGGATGCACTGGCCGCTCTTTCTCGCCGCGCTGGTGGGAGGCCTCTGCCTGCACCTGGGAACCAACGTGGTCAACGAAATCTACGACGTCCGCCACGGCATCGACTCGATCACCTCGCCCCGGATGTCGATGGCCATCGTCAAGGGGCGGATCAGCGAACGCGAGGCCTTCACAGTCGCCTGGGCCGGCTTCGCCATCGCCCTTGCGCTCGGCCTGGTCCTGATCGCCGCCCGCGGCTGGCCCATCCTGCTGCTGGGCCTGCTCGGCTTTGGCGGCGGTTACTTCTACACCGCCCCGCCATTTCAGTACAAATACCGGGCGCTCGGGCTGCCGCTGGTCTTTACCCTGATGGGGCCGGTGATGGTCGTCGGCGGCTACTACGCGACCACTGGCGGATTCGACCCCCGGCTGCTCGTGGTCTCGATCCCGGTCGGCCTGCTGGTGACCGCCATCCTCCACGGCAACGAATGGCGTGACGTCGCCGAGGACAGCCGCCACGGATTCACCACCCTGTCGGCTCAGCTCGGACGCGACGCGGCCCACTGGATCTACGTGATGCTGGTGCTGGGGGCCTACGTCGCGGTGGGGATCGGGGTCATGGTCGGGGCCCTGCCCTCGCTGGCCCTGCTCACCCTGCTCAGCCTGCCGCTGGTGGCCTGGATCCTGCGCGCGGCGGAGCTGGGCGCGAGTGGACACCTGCGGGCCATCGCCATGATCGACCTGATGACCGCCCGCCTGCACAGCGCCTTCGGCGCGCTCCTCCTGGTCGGCCTGGTCGCCGGGACGGCGGTCCGCTGAACCGCAGGGTCATCGCGGGCCTGGGCCTGGCCTGCGTGGCCTGGACCCTGATCTTCCGCGGCCCCAGGTCGCAGTTCTGGCCCCGGATGACGCTGGGGGCGGGCGGCCTGGGCGTCTACGCGCTGGCGGTGGAGCCGTCGCTGCGCCGGGAGCGCCCGCGCCCGCGCGACCTGGCCCTGGGGCTGGCGTCGGCGGCCGCTCTCTACGGCATCTTCAAGGCCGGCGATCGCCTGGCGCGCCGGATCATGCCGGTGGGGGAGGGGGAGATCGCCGCCATCTACGGGCTTCGCACCCTGGCTCCGGCGCCGGCGATCGCCGCCGCGCTCGTGCTCGTGATCGGGCCCAGCGAGGAGCTCTTCTGGCGCGGCCTGGTGCAGCGCTCCCTGGAGCGGCGCGTCGGTCGCCTGGCCGCGGCGGCGCTCACCGCCGCGGTCTACGGCGGGATCCACCTGGTCTCGGAGAACCTGACCCTGACCGGGGCGGCTGGAGTCGCGGGCACGTTCTGGGGCGCGCTCTACGCCCGGGAGCAGCGCCTGCCCGCCCTGATCGTGAGCCACGTCGCCTGGGACGTCTGGATCTTCCTGATCGCCCCCACCGCCTGAGGGCGCGACGAAGGGAAGCTCGATCCCATTTGACAGCCGCCCGAAACATGGCGTAGGATCACGATATATCGCGATACTGCCAGGAACACAGGAGGGTGCTGCAGCCATGTGGGCGAACCGGGAATATGGTTTCAATCGTTTTCGGGCGAGGATGTTCGAGAAAGGGGATCTCAAGTACGTGATCCTGGAGCTGCTCAAGGACAAGCCGGCCCATGGTTACGAACTGATGCGCGCGCTCGAGGATCGCATGGGCGGCTTCTACGCCCCCAGCCCGGGCGCGGTCTATCCGACCCTGCAGATGCTGGAGGACCTGGGCTACGTGACCGCCCAGAGCCAGGACGGCAAGCGGACCTACAGCATCACCGAGGCCGGCACGGCGTTCCTCACCGAGCGCCGGCCCCAGGTCGACGAGATCTTCGGGCGGATGCGCGACCGCTGGGATCCGGCATGGGGCCGGGAGGTCCATCGCGTCATGGCCGAGTTCCGCGATCTGGGCCGCTCGGTGGCGCGCGAGGCGCGCGACCGCTGGCCGAACCCAGACCAGATGCGCCGCATCCGCGAGTCGCTGGCCCGGGCACGCTCGGAGATCGAGAGCATCCTCAGCGAAGAGCGCGCGCGGGTCTGACGCGGCTTCACATTCCCTTCCCCCTCGATGGGGGAGGGTAGGGTGGGGAGCGCTGCAAACGCTAGTAGCCGGGCAGCGCGGCGGCCCAGTCCGCCTCCCGGTGGCGGGCACGGAAATGGGCCAGGGCGAAGCGGTCGCAGGCCGTCTCAGCCGCCGCCTTTCGGCCCAGGATCTCGCGCAGGTACCAGTGATAGAACTCGTGGCAGTAGAGGAAGCGCAACACCTCACGCCGGGTGCGAAAGCGCACCGAGCGTGAGAACCAGATGAAATTCATAGGCCGGCCGGGCCGGCGCCTGGCCCGGTAGTAGACCTTCTCGGTGAAGACCCGAAAGGGCTCGGGGAGCTGCAGCTCGATCAGGCGGTCCTCGTACCAGGTGGCAGCCGCCAGGTGCGGCGCCTGCCGGTAGCGCAAGGGCCGGGCGACCACCTGGTAACCCACGGCGGGAGGGAGGTCGGCCAGCCAGCGGCGCAGGGTGCCGGCGTCGACTCCGTCGATGCGCGACCGGAGCGCCATCGGAGTCCAGGCAGGAGGCCTTGTTGACCTGAGGGCAAGCGTCGCCACCCACACAGCCTAGAAGAAGCCCGCCTGGCGGACAGCCCCACCTTGCTGATTCCGTCACCCGCCGCTCGAAAGCCTGCGATGCCGTTGTGGCAGGGCCGCGCCCAGGAGCGTAACCCTTCGGTGACAGACTGGAACCGGTGGATCGGCACGGCCTCAGCGGACCCGAGCTGGCCCGGCTCAAGCGACTCGGCAAGACGCGACAGGTCTCGGCTTTCCAGGCGGCCCTGAGCCACTGGCGGCCGTCGCGCACCCTGGGCGACCGGCTGCGCGACGCGAGCCTGGCCTTCACAGGCGACCTGAACCTGGGCCGCCGCATCCTGGTGGAGCTGCTCGAGGGCGACTTTCTGTTTGCCGTCTGCCTCTGGGTGGCGGTCTTTCTGATCGCCGCCGTGACCGCGTCGACCGCCCAGGTGCCGCTCCAGGTGCGCTACGCGGTGGGGCTCACGGCGCTGGCCTACCTCTATCTATATGCCGAGCTCTCGCGGCTTGGGGCCATCCCCAGCCGCGAGGCCATCCTGACCGTCGCCGACGCCAGCGTGGCCGTGGTCATCTACCTGCTCTGCGCGCCGTACGCCGGCTACGCCCAGATGCTGCTCTTCTTCGCCTCGGCGCGGATGGTGGCGCGCTTTCGGGACCTGCGGGCGCTGCCCGCGGGACTCCTGATCGCGCTCCCGGTCCTGGTCCGAAAGCCCGGGCCTCCGGTTGCGCTGGTGCTCGAGGCCTTCGGCCTCCTGGTCCTGATGCTCACCGTGGAGCACCTGCTCGACCTGGTGGCGCGTGCCCGTCGCGAGGCCGGCCGTCAGGCCAGCCGGGCCATGCTCAGCTCGGCGGTGGCGCGCTCGCTCGACCCCGAGGCCCTCGTCGGGCAGCTGGTCACGCTCGCGCCCGGCCTGCTCCCAGGCTGCGCCTGGGGATTCTGGCTGCGCGAGGAGTCGACCGGTGACTTCCGGCCGGAGCGCTGGTACGGCCTGCCCTCCGGAGAGCGCCCGGTCCATGCCTTCACACCCGGCCTGCGCCAGGATCGGAGCCAGGCCGTGGCCATCGTCGGTCCCATGCCCGGCACCTCCTCCGGCAGCCGGACCTTGATCCAGCCCATGGTCTCAGACGGTGAGGCGATCGGCCTGATCACGGTCTCGGGAGGGGTCGAGATCGACGATCCGGCCGTGCTGGGGCTGCTCCGCCCCCTGGCCGAGGAATCGGCCCTGGCCCTGAGCCGGCTCCAGGCGCTCGGTGATGAACGGCGCCGGCTCGAGGCCATGGAAATCGCCAACCGGCTGGCGGGGATCGCCGCCGCCTCCGGCCGGGACGCGGAGAGCGCGCTCAGCGCCCTCCGGCCCGCGCTCAGCGATGCGCTCCGATGCGACAGCCTGCACCTGGAGTGGATCGAGGGCGACCAGCTCCGGCTCCTGGTTCCGCACCGGGATCCGCTCTTTTCGACCGCCCCGGCGCGCCTTCCCCTGGCGGGCACGCGCTCGTCGGAGGCGGTCGAGGGCCGGGCCCTGCGGGAACCGGTCGCGGGGCGCCGGCCGGAGGACGTGGTCCTGGCGACGGCGGCCATCCGGCACGTCGCCGTGGCGCCGCTGTTCGCGGGCGGCCGCCTCTGCACCCTCCAGGCCGGGCGCAGGGAGCCTCGCGCCTTCACCGCCAGCGAGCTTTCACTGCTGCAGCTGGTGGCCGAGCGCCTGGGCCTGGTGCTGGCGGCCGCGGGTCTCGGCGCCGCCACAGGGGCGGGGCCGCGGCCGGAGCGCGAGGTCGCGGCATGAGCCGGCCGCCTCTGCGGACGTCCGCCGAGAGCCAGGAGCTGGTCAACGAGATGCGCTCGCTGGCCCGGGCCTCGGAGCAGGCGGCGCACCGGCCCGCCAGCCAGTCCGACGAGCGGTTGGCGTGCCTGCGCATCACCACCGGCCTGATGCTGCTCCTGGTCGCGGTGCTCTTTTTGACCTCGGCCCTGCCCGACCTCATGCCGCGGCTCAACCAGGTGATGGCGGCCGGCCTCTGACGCCTGGCAGCCAGACTCCAGCATCGCTGCGCGAATCTTCGGCACACCTGCGGTAAGCTGAGGACATGGGCTGGACGAGCAAGCCGGTCCGCATCATCGAAATTCCCGAGCCGGTGCCTGAGAGCCTGCCCTTCGCGGCGCCCATCACGGTCCCGGAACGCTCCGAGCCGGAACCCGACCAAGTCCCCGCCCGCCAGCCGTGATCCCCGCGATCGGCTATCGCCTCTGGTACGCCGACCTCTACGACGGGCTGACCCGCCTCCGGCTGCAGTCGCTGCTGGCCGAGACCCTGTGGCCCTTTCGAGACCGGCTCGAGGCCAGCTGCGAGCGGCGGCTGGCGGCCCGGGCTCACTGGCGGCTGCGCCAGCTGGGCGTGCCCCGGCACGCCGCGCCCGCCCTGGACTGCTCCTGCGGGGCCCACGCCTACCACGAGCTGGAGGCGATGATCCTCCAGGTGCAGCGTCTGGGCCACTTCCGGCCGCTGGGCGATCGCCGCATCCTGGTGGGCGGCGCCGTCCTCTCCTGGGGCCGGCTGGTGATCCATCCGGAGGGCTTTCGGGCCCAGTACGCCCGGCCCCTGGCGCTCTGCCTGGTCGACCCGGTGGCTCCTGCCGGAGCCGCGGAGCAGGTCGATCAGGTGGCGGCGGCCTACGCCGTCCCCGCGGTCGACGTCCGCTACCTGGTGGCACACGCCCGCGAGTTCGGGACCTCCTACAAGCCCGAGCCGTCTCCCAGCCCGCTGCGCCAGCAGCTGAAGCGCCTCTCCGGACTGATCAAGGGCCAGCCTTAGGCAGCAACTCTGACGCGAGGCGCGACGCGCCGAGCTTTACGAGCGAGACGCCGCGTCAGCGGTGGCGAGCCAGGGCGCGCGGCGAGCAGGCCCGTGCCAGGCAATCCGGCCGCACCGGAATTCTGCGGCCGGGCCGCGCACGGGCCGTCCGCGAGCCGCAAATGCGCCCGGTTAGTCGCAAAATCAGCAATTTGCGACGTTGCATGGGTTTTCGCCGGAGGGGTGGCCGGCCGGGGCGGGACCCCCTTCCCGACCCCGGACTCGGCCGGCCGCGGCGCGGACACGGTGGAGCGGCTGAGGCGGTGCTGAGGGCAGCCTCAGGCGCGCGGGATCTGCAGAGACTGGCCAGGCAGCAGCTGGGGCGAGGCCAGATGGTTGAGCAGCAGGATCTGCTCGACTCGGGGCCTGGGGTCCCCCGCGTAGTGCGTCTGGGCGATGCTCCAGAGGGTGTCCCCTGGGACCACGACCACCGATCGGGTCGGCGCCGGCTCGCTGCCGTAGGCGAGGCGGGCCGAGACCAGCATCAGCAGCGCCGCCAGCCCCAGGATCCGCCCCCACCCCCGTCGTCTGGCGGGGAGCCGGAGGTAATCTTTCGAGGCGCCGTCCTTCACGAACATGCGTTCGCCAACACGATAGCAAGAACAGCCGTTCGTGTCAAGCTCGATGCCGAACAGGCGTTTGCGTTTGGCGAACATATGTGCTAGCATCGGCCGGAATTGTCCATCGGGCCGCCGATCCGCGGTGAGGAGCGCGACCGCTCGCGCCGCTGGATTTTTCGAACGGCTGTGCTACCATGCTGTCGTCGCGGCCTCGGAATCCCACCTCTCCCCTGTCTCGGCGTCCTCAGGACACCGTCCGTGGGGTCAAGATGATCGGTTCGTGGCCCGCGTCGCAGGCGAAAAAGGGGAGGGACGAGATGCCGGAGCCGTTGACCGCGCGGCAGCGGGAGATCCTCGAGTACCTGAGGTTCAGACAGAAGATCCGCAGCTACCCGCCTACGGTTCGGGAGATCGGTGAGGCCGTCGGACTCTCCTCCAGCTCGACCGTGCAGAACCACCTCAACACGCTGGAACGCAAGGGCTACATCCGGCGCGATCCGACCAAGTCGCGCACCATCGAGGTCGTCGACTTCGATCAGATCCAGGCCAAGCTGAGCAAGGTCGTGGCGGTGCCTCTGATCGGCCGGGTCGCGGCCGGCCAACCGCTGCTGGCCGAGGAGAACATCGAAGACCACCTCATGCTCAGCCAGGACCTGATCGGCACCGACAACGCTTTCGCCCTCGAGGTCCGCGGCGACAGCATGAAGGACGCCGGTATCTTCGACGGCGACTTCGTGATCGTGCGCCCGGGCCAGGACGCGCCCAACGGGACCATCGTGGTCGCGCGCCTGGAAGACGAGCAGACCAACGAGGCGACCGCGACCGTCAAGCGCCTCTACCGCGAGGCCGGCCGGGTCCGCCTCCAGCCGGAGAACGAAGCTTACGACCCGGTCTACTCCACGAGCGCCCAGCTCGAGGGTCGCGTCGTGGCCCTGGTCCGCCTCCTGCGCTGATCTACGAGCCCGCAGGGCGAGTCGCGCTTTCGTGCGCGTCGTCACGGGCGCTGACCAGGAAGGGCTCGAAGCGCGGCAGGAGGCGGCGCGGCAAACGTCCCCGCATCGCCACTCCGTCGGCCCGGTAGTCGACAGCCTCGACCTTTCCCCGGGCGTGGAATTCCGCCTGGCGGGCGTTCTGGCTGTAGGGCAGGACCACCTCGATCGGAACGAAGTCGCCGGGCAGCACCTCCCCGATCGCCTGGCCCAGCTCGCGCAGTCCTTCCTTCTTCAAGGCTGAGATGGGCATCACCGCACGGGCTGGCGACCAGTCCTGGGCCAGCACCCCGCGGCGGGCGTCGGGGCTGAGGCGGTCCACCTTGTTGAGGGCCAGGACCATGGGCTTGTCCAGGGCCTCGAGGTCGGACAGGATCTCGTGCACCGCCTCCATCTGGTCGCGTCCGTTGAAGCGGGTGGCGTCGAGGACGTGGAGCAGCAGGTCGGCCTCCTGCACCTCTTCCAGGGTGGCCTTGAAGGCGGCCACAAGTCCGGTGGGCAGCTTCTGGATGAAACCGACGGTGTCGGTCATCAGGACCTCGTGCCGGTTCGGAAGCCGAACCAGGCGAGTGGTGGGATCGAGGGTTACGAAGAGAGCGTCCTGCGCCGGCACCGTGGCCTGAGTCAGAGCATTGAGCAGGGTCGATTTGCCGCTGTTGGTGTAGCCGACGATGGCCACCACCGGATAGGGCACGCGACGACGCCCTTCACGGCGGCGCGCCCGCTGAGCCCGCACCTCTTTGATCTCTTTGTCCAGCTCGCGGATGCGATGCCGGATGCGGCGGCGGTCTGACTCGAGCTTCTGCTCGCCCGGACCGCGGGTCCCGATGCCGCCGCCCAGCCGGGAGAGATCACCTCCGCCCACAAGCCGCGGAAGCAGGTAGTGCAGCTGTGCCGATTCGACCTGCAGCCGGCCCTCCTTGCTGCGCGCGCGCTGGGCGAAGATGTCCAGGATCAGCTCGGTACGGTCGATGACCTTGACCTCGAGCTTGCGCTCGAGGTTGCGCTGCTGCCGCGGCGAGAGCTCTTCGTTGAAGACCAGCAGGTCGAAGCCCGCTTCGTGCTTGAGGGAGTGGAGCGCATCGGCCTTGCCCGACCCGATGAAGAGCGCCGGATCCGGGCGCGGACGGCGCTGGATGTCCGTACCCACCACGCTGACCCCAGCTGTGCGAGCCAGCTCGCCCAGCTCCAGCATCTGCTCCTCGAGAGCAGCCACTCCCTGGTTCTCGTAATCGAGCGCAACCAGGTAGGCGCGTTCGCGCGCGCCGTTCACGTTCCCGACCAATGTCCCTCTCCTTCCCTCATCCCGACCCCTCCAAACCTTCCCCGCCGCCGTCTGCCCCGGACCGCTGGAAGCGTTCCACCAGCGCCAGCGCCTGCGGCTCGGCGGCGATCCAGTGTACGCGCGGGTCGCGCCGGAACCAGGTCAGCTGCCGGCGCGCGTACTGCCGGACCTGCCGGATGGTGCTGGCCCGAGCCTGGTCCAGGGTGGCCCAGGCCGGACAGGTCGAGCCCGGGATGCCGGGCACGGAGCCGGCGCACCTCGTCGAGCAGCCCATCGGCGAGCATCCGGTCCACCCTCCGTTCGATCCGCTGGTCCAGGACCGGCAGCGGCACCTCCAGTCCCAGCAGCAGCACCCGCCAGGGGGGCGGCGCGGCCCGGCGGCGTGCGCTTGGGACGGCTCCGGTGAGCGCATGGATTTCGAGCGCGCGGACCAGGCGCCGGGGATTGCGCTGGGCCGCGGCAGCAGCCACCGGGTCGATCCGGCGCAGCTCCGCTTCCAGGGACTCCCTCCCCTCCCCTGTCAGGCGCGCCTCGAGCCGGCGGCGCAGCGGCCAGTCCGCCGGCACGTCGGCGAGATTCCAGCCGTCGAGCAGGGCCCGGACGTAGAGGCCGGTGCCGCCCTGGAGGATGGGCAGGCGCCCGGCCCGAGCGATCCCTTCGACCGCTGGAATCGCCAGCCGCCGGTAGTCCGCGACCGTGAACGAAGCGCCCGGCTCGACCACGTCGATGAGGTGGCAGGCGATCCCGCCCAGCTCCGCCGGCTGCGGCTTGTTGGTGCCGACGTCGCAGCCGACGAACACCTGGCGCGAATCTGCCGAGACCAGCTCACCGTCGAACCGCCACGCCAGCCTGATGGCCAGCGCCGTCTTCCCGCTGGCGGTGGGGCCGACCACCCCCACCAGCGCCGTCCCGGTGCTCGAGCAAGCCTTTGGCGGACTCACCGACAGGGCCCGCCGGCTCAGGGACGTTTGAAGAGGCGCCGGAGCTGGTCGTCCCGCAGCACCAGGGTGGTCGGGCGCCCGTGGGGACAGCTGATCGGCTCTTCGGTGGCAGCCAGCAAGCTCAGCAGTTCTTCCGCCGATTCCCGCGTGAGAGCGTCTCCGAACCGCACCGCGCTGTGGCAGGCGAGCAGGGCGGCGACCTCGTGCAGGCGCCGATCCGGCGTGCGCTCCCCCTCCAGGTCGCCGAGCACGCGCTCGAAGACCCCCACCACCTCCGACGCGGGCAGCTCCAGCGGGACCGCGGTGATGCGAACCGAGTGCGGTCCGAAGGGCTCGGCCTCGAAGCCGATGCTCCGGAGGAAGTCGGGCTGGGCTTCGAAGGCGGCCAGCTGAGCGGGGCTCAGCTCGACCACCTCCGGTACCAGCGCCAGCTGCGTCGAGCGGCCGCCCTCCGCCAGCCGCCGACGGATGCGGTCGAAGAGTACCCGCTCGTGAGCGGCGTGCTGGTCGACCAGCACCAGGGCGCCCGGCGCCTGGGCCACCAGGTAGGCGTTGAGCACCTGGGCTCGGTAGCTGAGCGCCGGGAGCTCGGGGCGGACCACGCCCGCTAAGCCCACCGGCTGGGCCGGTGAGTCGACCCGGGCTGAATCGCTCCCCGGCGCCAGGGGCAGCGCCCAGGGGCTCGACTCGCGCAGCTGGAGGCCGCCGCCAGCGGTCTCGAGCTGGTAGAGCGGGCTGGCCCGCAGGGCATGGAAGCAGGCCCGTTCCACGGCCGAGAAGACGGCGCCCTCGTTGCGGAATCGGACCTCTCGCTTGGTCGGATGGACGTTGACGTCGACCAGGCTGGGGTCCAGGCGCAGGTCCAGGACCGCGATCGGAAAGCGGTCCTGCTGGCGCAGGCCGCGGTAGGCCTGCTCCACCGCGTAGACCAGGTTGCGGTGGTGGATCCGCCGCCGGTTCACCATCAGGACCACGTGGTCCCGGGTGGCGCGATGGACCGAGGGAGGCGCCAGCAGCCCGCTGACGCCGGAGTGGTCCACCTGGAGCATGGCGGCGGCGAGGGCCGCATCATAGACCGCGGCCACTACGGCGCGAAGGTCGTTCACCCCGGGCGTTTCCAGCGCCGACCGCCCCTCGAGCCGGAGCTGGATCGCGATCTCCGGGTGGGCCAGCGCCAGATCGGAGGTGGCGCGCACCATGGCCGCGCTCTCGGTCGAAGGCTGCTTGAGGAACTGCAGCCGGGCTGGGGTGTTGAAGAAGAGCCGCCGCACGCTGATCCGGGTTCCACCAGGGCTGGGAGCAGCCCCCTCCTCGCGGATCGCGCCCGCCGCGAGCCAGAGCCGCCGGCCTTCATCCCTCCCCCGCGCCCGCGATACCGCCTCGACCTCCGCCACGGCGGCGATGCTGGCCAGCGCCTCGCCCCGAAAGCCGAGCGTCGAGAGGGCGCCCAGGTCGGCGAGGGAACGGACCTTGCTGGTGGCGTGCCGGCGGAAGGCGATGGCCAGGTCCTCGGGCAGAATCCCGCGGCCGTCATCGACCACCTCGATCAGCTGGCGGCCGGCGCCCTCCACCCGGACCGCGATCCGTGTCGCGCCCGCGTCGACCGCGTTCTCGATCAGCTCCTTGACGACCGCCGCGGGCCGGTCGATCACCTCACCCGCCGCGATCGCGTCGGCTACGTCGGGAGCGAGCGCCTCGATCCGGGCGACCGCGGGCTGCTGGTCAAGCGCCCGCATGCTGACCCTGCCAGGAATAGAGCTTGTCGAGCGCCTCCTTGGGCGTCAGGCGTTCCAGGTCCAGCTGGCGCAGCTCCTCGAGCAGCGCCTGCTCCAGGGGGAGGCTCAGCTGGTCGCTGGGCGCCGCCCTCTCCAGGGGACGGGCCCCTTCCAGCTCCTGCAGGATCTGCCGCGCCCGCACGACCACCTGGCGAGGCAGGCCGGCCAGCTCGGCGACGTGAATCCCGTAGCTGCGGTCCGCGCCTCCTTGCACCACCTGGTGCAGGAAGACGACCTTCTCGCCCTCCTCCCGGACCTCCATACGGAAGTTGCGCAGCCGGGGGAGTCGCTCCGCGAGCGCGGTCAGCTCGTGAAAGTGGGTCGCGAAGAGGGTCAGGCTGCGAAGCTGGGGCGCCTCGTGGACGTACTCCAGCAGCGCCTGGGCGATGCTGACCCCATCGTAGGTGCTGGTCCCTCGTCCGACCTCATCGAAGACGAGCAGGCTGCGGGGGCCGGCGTGGGCCAGGATGTGCGCCGTCTCCACCATCTCCACCATGAAGGTGCTGAGCCCGCGCGCCAGCTCGTCGTGCGCTCCGACACGGGTGAAGATGCGGTCGCAGAGGCCGACCTCGGCTTCCACCGCGGGTACGAAGCTGCCCACCTGGGCGAGCAGGACGATCAGCGCCGACTGGCGAAGGTAGGTCGACTTGCCGGCCATGTTCGGCCCGCTGAGGAGGGCGATCTGGGCCCGATCAGGGTCCAGGCTGAGGTCGTTGGGCACGAACCTGCCCGGCCCCAGAGCCCGCTCGACCAGCGGATGACGACCCGCGCGCACCTGCAACCCCGGCTCCTGGCGCAGGCGCGGCCGGACCCAGCGCTCCCGCGAGGCGACCTCCGCCAGCGCGGCCAGGGCGTCGAGCTCGCCCAGAGCCGCCCCCAGGGCGAGCAGGTCGCGGGCGGCCTGTGTCACCTGCCGGGCCAGGCCGCGGAAGAGCTCCTGCTCGCGGGCTCCCATCGCGCTCCTGGCATTGAGCACCAGCGTCTCCCGCTCCTTGAGCTCGACCGTGATGTAGCGTTCCGCGTTGACCAGGGTTTGCTTGCGCACGTATTCCTCGGGCACCAGGGCCCGGTTGGCGTGGCTGACTTCGAGGTAGTAGCCGAAGACCTGGTTGAATCCGACCCGCAGCGAGCGGATCCCTGTCCGCTGGCGCTCGGCGGCCTCCAGCGCGGCAATCCACTCCCGAGCTGAGCGCGAGCCGTCCCGGATCGCGTCCAGGTCGGGGTCGTAGCCTGCTGAAAACGCCCCGCCATCACGCAGCGAAGACGGCGGCTCGTCGACCAGCGCCCGGCGCAGCTCGGCGACGAGTCGCTCGACCTGGGCCGAGGCAGGGGGCAGGGCCAGCAGCGGCGAGGCGGCCAGGGTCCTCACCGCCGGCACCGCCTCCAGCGTGGCCCGCAGCTGGACCAGGTCGCGAGGCGTGCCAAGCCCCTGGCCGGCCCGGCTGACCAGGCGCTCGACGTCGTGCAGCCGGCGCAGCGCGGTCCGGAGCCGGCCGCGGGTGAGCGGATCGCCGGCCAGCTGGGCCACCCTCTCCAGACGAGCCTCGAGCGGCTCGCGGACGCGCAGCGGCCGATCGAGCCAGCGACGCAAGCAGCGAGCTCCCATGCTGGTCACCGTCAGGTCCAGGAAGGCGACGAGGTCCTCGTCGGATCGAGGAGGCACGCCAGCCAGCCCGAGGCTGCGGCGGGTGACGGCGTCCAGGTGCATGAAACCCTGAGGGTGCTCGGCATGCAGCCGGAGCAGCGCCGGCTCCAGCGTCAGGTGCGCCCGCTCGGCGTAACGAAGGAGCGCCCCGGCCGCGGCCAGGGCCTCGGGCCACTCCTCCACCCCGAAGGCGGCGAGGGTGTCCACGCCGAGCAGCTGGCGGAGGCGATCGCCGGCCGCACGGGCATCGAAGTCCGAGGCCGGTAGAACGCTGATCGGTGCCCCGCCGGCCAGCGAGCTCAGCCGCTCGCCATCGAGCTCGGCGGCGATCAGCTCAGCCGGGTGCAGCCGGGCCAGCTCGTCCCGAAGAGCGCCGAGGTCCGGGTCGACCCGGATAAGGCCCAGCTCTCCGGTGGAGCAGTCGAGGGCGGCCACGCCGATGTAATGCGCCTTGATGCAGACCGCGACCGCGTAATTGCTGCGCGCTCCCTCCAGGTAGGCATCCTCGAGCACCATCCCCGGCGTCAAGACCCGCACCACCTCGCGGCGGACCAGGCCCCGTCCCTTTAAGACCGGCTCCTCGACCTGGTCGCAGACGGCGACCCGCAGCCCCGCCTTGAGGAGCTTGCCCACGTAGGCCTCACAGGCGTGGTAGGGCACGCCCGCCATGGGAAAGCGCTGGCCCTTGCCCATCTCCCGCCCGGTCAGGGTCACGCCCAGGATCGGCGCCGCCCGTTCGGCGTCCTCGCCGAACGTCTCGTAGAAGTCGCCCAGCCGGAAGAGGACGATCGCGTCGGGATGCGCCTGCTTGACGCGCTGATACTGTTCCAGGACGGGGACGGCGGGCACCGGGCTAGGTTACGTCAGACCGATGCCTTATGCCACCACGGTTCCGCGCAGCTGCCAGGCGCTGGCCTCCTCGACCAGCACGTGACGCACGGTGGCTACCTCGCCACCCACCGGCGCCTGGGCGACCACCACCTTGTTCTGGCGAGTCCGGCCGATGAGCCTGCCGGCTGCCACCTCCTCCACCAGGACCTCCACCGTCCGGCCGCGCCAGCGCTGGTTGTTCCGCTCCGCGATCCGGCGCTGGGCGTCGAGCAGGACGTTGATCCGACGCTTCTTCTCCGCCGGCGCCACGTCGTCCGGCTGCCGGGCCGCCGTGGTGCGCGGCCTGGGGCTGAAGCCCTGGACGTGGACCACGTCGAAGGCGACCTCCTGCAGCAGCGAGAGGGTGGCCTGGAACTGCTCCTCGGTCTCCCCCGGGTAGCCGACTATGACGTCGGTCGAGAGCGAGACGTCCGGGATCAGGGTCCGTGCCCGGGCCACGATCTCCAGGTACTCGGCGCGCGTGTGCCGCCGCCGCATCTGGGCCAGGATGCGGTCGTCGCCGGACTGGAACGGCAGGTGCAGATGCTCGCAGACCCGCGGCAGGTCGCGAATGGCGAGCAGGAGGTCGTCGTGGACATGGCGGGGGTGCGAGGTCAGGAAGCGGACGCGCCAGATGCCCGGCACCCGCTCCACCGCCTCCAGCAGCCCGCTCAGCCTGGCGCCGCCGTCGGGGTCCCGATAGGAGTTGACGGTCTGGCCGAGCAGGGTCACCTCGCGCACTCCCTGGCCGGCGAAGAGGCGCACGTCCTCGACCACGTCTTTCAAAGGCCGGCTGCGCTCGATCCCGCGCACGAAGGGGACTATGCAGAAGCTGCAGACCTCGTTGCAGCCGAAGATGACGGGCACGAAGGCGGTCAGCCCCTGGCGCAGGACCGCCCCGCCGGTCGCCGCGGGGTCGGTTTCGTACTCGCCCTGAAGGTCGCGGATGAAGGCCTCGTATTCGCGCATGTCGAAGCGGTAGTCGAGGTCCGGCAGCCGGGCGAAGAGGCGGTCCTTCTCCTTGTTCGCCATGCAGCCGGTCATGGCGATCGCCCGCCCCGGCCGGGCTCGCTTCCAGCCGCGAAGCTCGCGGAACCTGCCGTATGCCTTCTGCTCCGCGTTCTGCCGCACACAGCAGGTCACCAGTACGGCGAGATCGGCCTGGTCCAGCTCGTCGGCGGCTTCGAAGCCGGCAGCCAGCAGGCCCTGCCTCAGGTATTCGGAATCGGACTCGTTCATCTGGCAGCCGCTGACCCAGAGATGGAAGCGGCGGCCGGAGGGCGGACGGCGGCGGGTGAGGCGCGATGGCCGTCTGAAGTTGGCCGGATCGAAGCGCAGCGGCGCGCCGGGGACACGAAGCCGGGGCGGCGCCGTCAGGTCAGGCATCCGGCCTTTCCTAGCGGGATTCGACCAGCAGCCGAATCCCGGTCCGTTCCTCGCCGTCGATCGAGATGTCGATGAAGGAGGGGATGCAGACCAGGTCCAGGCCGCCGGCGGCAACGTAGCCGCGTGAGATCGCGATCGCCTTGACAGCCTGGTTGATGGCCCCGGCCCCGATGGCCTGGACCTCGACCCGGCTCTGGGTCCGCACCACCCCGGCAATGGCTCCCGCCACCGCGACCGGCTTGGAGGTCGCGGAGACCTTGAGAATCTCGATGGCCGGCCGGCCGGAGCGGACCGTGCTCGGAGCCGCCGGCGCGACCGGCGTCTTCTGGTTACCCGGAGACGGCGACGCTTCGGTCGATCCGTTCGATGAGGGTGGCGTTTCCAGAGTGTGCATCTATTCTAACCAGTACGGAATTGAACGTGACGACGCCTTCGGCCACCTTAAACCGATGGGGCAGGCCCGTCAAGAAGCGCTGCAGGCTGATCTCACGGTCCATCCCGATCACGGAGTCCCGCGCCCCCACCATCCCCAGGTCGGAGACGAAGGCTGTGCCGTTGGGCAGAATCCTAGCATCCGCGGTCGGGACGTGGGTGTGGGTCCCGAATACGAAGCTGGCCCGGCCGTCCAGGTACCAGCCCATGGCGACCTTCTCGGAGGTGGCCTCGGCATGGATGTCGATCAGCCGGAGCCGGGTGCCGCCGGCCGCCGCCAGCACCTCGTCCACGGCCCGAAAGGGCGAGTTGGTGGGAGGCATGAAAAGCTGGCCCTGGACGTTGCCCACCAGGACCTGGCCCTTGGCCCCGAGATCGTGGCAGTGCCAGCCACGTCCGGGAGCCCCGGGCGCGTAGTTCTGGGGCCGCAGGATGGGCCGGCCGTCGAAGCCGGTCAGCATCTCCCGCTGGTCCCAGATGTGGTTGCCCGAGGTCAGTACGTCGATTCCCAGGCCGAAGAGGTCGTCGGCGATCCTGGGGGTCAGGCCGAAGCCGCCGGCCGCGTTCTCCCCGTTGGCCACCACCAGGTCCAGGCCGTGCTCCTGGCGGAGCTGGGGCAGGAGGCGGGCGACGGCGTCGCGTCCCGGACGGCCGATGATGTCCCCGATGGCGAGCACGGTCACGACCATTGGAGGATGGTAGCAAGGTGAGTTCGATCGAGGCCGTGCTGGAAGAGCTTGCCCTGGCCCGGATCGGGGCCACTTTCAACCCCTTCCGGCAGTCGGTCCGGGACGACCTCCCGGGCGCCCCCGCCATGCGGCTGGCGAACCTGCGCCGCTACCTGGCCGAACGCGCCGGCGCGGACCTGGTGGCGGTGGGCGAGGCTGCCGGCTACCAGGGTATGCGCTGGTCGGGGATCGCCTTCACCAGCGAGTTCGACCTGCTGGGCTGGGGATCCCCCTATCGACGCTCGAGCGCCCGGCCCCGACCCTGGAAGGAGCCCTCCGGGACCATCGTCCACGGGCTGCTGGCGCGCCACGATGCCGAGCGCCGGGTCATCCTCTGGAACACCGTCCCGACCCACCCTCACGAGCCGGGCGACCCGTTCTCCAACCGCCGGCCCACCCGGGCCGAGGTCGAGGCTGGGCTCCTCCTCACCCGGAGCCTGCTCCTGGCGCTGGGCCCTGACCGGTTGGTGGTGGCGGTCGGGGTCGTGGCCGCGGTCGGCCTGGGCGGCCTGGCCCAGCACGTGGTCCGCCACCCGGCCAACGCCGGCGCGACGCGCTTCCGCCGCGAGATGGCCGCGCTGCTGCAATGAAAAAGGGCGGCCTCTTCAGGGCGAATTCGACGATCCGGGTCTCCCGGATCACGGTGACTTTGATCTGCCCAGGGTATTGCAGCTCCCCTTCGATGCGCTTGGCGATGTCGCGGGCGATGATCTGCGCTCGCGCGTCGTCGATCTGCTCCGGCTTGACGATGATCCGGATCTCGCGTCCGGCCTGGATGGCGAAGGACTTCTCGACCCCCTCGAAGGAATTCGCGATGCTCTCGAGCTTCTCGAGGCGCTTGATGTAGGTGGTCAGCGTCTCCCGGCGCGCGCCCGGCCGGGCCGCCGAGACGGCGTCGCAGGCCACGGTCAGGATCGCCTCGAGGGTCGCCGGCTCGACGTCATAGTGATGAGCCTGGACGGCATGGACCAGGGACTCGGGCCGGCCCAGACGCTTGAGCAGCTCACCGCCGATGATGGCGTGAGATCCCTCTACCTCGTGGTCGACCGCTTTGCCGATGTCGTGCAGCAGGCCGGCCTCACGGCAGAGCGCCGGGTCGGCGGCGCCGATCTCGGCTGCCACCATACCGCAGAGAAAGGAGACTTCCTTGCTGTGCGTGAGCACGTTCTGGCCGTAGCTGGTTCGGAAGGCCAGGGTCCCGAGCAGCTTCACAAGCTCGGGGTGAAGGCCGGTGACACCGGTCTCGAACATGGCCTGCTCGCCTTCCTCGCGGATCCGCGTCTGGACGTCGTTGCGGGCCTTGGTCACCATCTCCTCGATCCGGGCCGGATGGATCCGGCCGTCGACCAGCAGGTGGTTCAGGGCGACCCGCGCTACCTCCCGGCGCACCGGGTCGAAACCGCTGAGGATGACGGCCTCCGGAGTGTCGTCGATGATCAGGTCGACTCCGGTGGCATGTTCGAGAGCCCGAATGTTGCGACCCTCGCGGCCGATGATCCTCCCCTTCATCTCGTCGCTGGGGATGGCGACCACCGAGACTGAGGTCTCGGCAGTCTGCTCGGCAGCGATGCGCTGCATCGCGGTCACGAGGATGTTGCGCGCGCGCTTGTCGCTCTCTTCCTTCACGACCTCTTCGTTCTCGCGTATCTTCTGGGCGACCTCCTGGGTCAACTCTTTCTCGACGCTGCCCAGGATGGCGGTCCGGGCTTCCGCCCGGGTGAGGCCCGAGATCCGTTCCAGCTCCTTCAGCTGGGCCTGGACCGCGAGGTGGAGGTCATCCTGCAGCTTGTTCATCTCCTCCGCGCGGGCGCTGAGGGCCTGTTCCTTGCGGTCGAGGTCCTCGAGCTTGCGGTCGATCGCTTCTTCTTTCTGCTGGATACGCCGCTCCGAGCGCTGCAGCTCGGCGCGGCCGTCGCGGACTTCCTGCTCCAAGGACATACGGATGCGGTGGGCTTCTTCCTTGGCTTCGAGGATCATCTCCTTCTTGCCGGTCTCGGCCTCGGCCAGCTGCTTCTCTCGTTCGACGTTCGACGTCTCGAGCTGGCGCTGGTTGGCGCGAGAGACCAACAACGAAGCCAGAATGGCGCCCACCACGGCTCCGACCACGATCCCCAGCAACAGGAGGACATAGTTGGACATGGGTACACCTCACTGGTATGGACTTATGAAGGTTCTGCGCGCCGCGCGAACGCGGCGGGACTAGTCGTTACAGGGCGACAAAATCTTGACCATTTTAGTCGGGTTCCGGGGGGGTGTCAAACCGGGGATCCTCCCTGGAAGAAACGCTACGTCCCTCGGCCAGGAGCTCGCGGAGCACGCGCATGATGATGGCGCTCGAGAATCCACGCCGCCCCAGCCGGCCACCCACGGTGGCTCTAAGCTGGTCCCGGTCGCGGGAAGGCCTGGCCCGGACGATCGCCCGGGCCAGCGCGCGGGCGCGGTCGAGCTCGCTGACCGGATCGAGCTGCTCCAGCGCCCGGCCGGCCTCGGCGGCCTCGATGCCCCGGGAGCGCAGCTCCTGGGCGATCATGGCACGCCCGCGCCCGGCACTGCGACGCCCGACCAGGGCACGGGCAAAGGCCTGGTCGTCGAGGTAGCGCTGGGCCGCGGCCCGGTCGAGGGCGGCCTCGACCGCAGGCTCGGCGTAGCCCACCTGGAGCAGCTTGCGGGCCAGCATCGCCCGGGACTGCGGCTGCGCCGCCAGCCGTTTCAGCGCGGCGGCGTAGGCTGCCTCGACGTTGTCCGGCTCCGCCGGCGGGGCGCGGCGGCCCCGCCGCATCCCCGCCGCCTTGTTGCGGATCAGACTGGCTGCAGGATGGTCTTCTCAGCCCGCTCGCGCATGCGTCCAATGATCTCCTCCCCCACCTGCGCGTGACCCTTGAGGAAGGCGACCGTTTGTTCCCGGCCCTGGCCCAGGCGCTGCCCGTTGTATGAGAACCAGGAGCCGCTCTTCTCCACCAGGGTGGTCTCGACGGCGGCATCGAGCACGCTCCCCCAGTAGGAGATGCCCTCGTTGTAAAGGATGTCGAACTCGGCCGAGCGGAAGGGCGGGGCCACCTTGTTCTTGACCACCTTGACCTTGACCCGGTTGCCGACCACGTCCAGCCCACTCTTGATCGAGTCGATCTTACGGATGTCGAGCCGGACCGAGGCATAGAACTTGAGCGCCCGGCCGCCCGTGGTCACCTCCGGATTGCCGAACATGATGCCGACCTTCTCGCGCAGCTGGTTGATGAAGACCACCGAGGTGTTGGACTTGGAGATGGCGGCCGTGAGCTTGCGCAAGGCCTGCGACATGAGGCGAGCCTGGAGCGCGACGTGGCTCTCCCCCATCTCTCCGTCGATCTCCTGCTTCGGCACGAGCGCCGCCACGGAGTCGATCACGATCACGTCGACCGCGCCCGAGCGCACCAGGACGTCGACGATCTCGAGCGCCTGCTCCCCCGTGTCGGGCTGCGAGATCAGCAGGTCCTCGGTCTTGACCCCGATGTGGGAGGCGTAGACCGGATCCAGGGCGTGCTCGGCGTCGATGAAGGCGGCGACGCCGCCGCGCTTCTGGGCCTCGGCGATGACGTGGAGCGCGAGCGTCGTCTTGCCGGACGATTCCGGCCCGTAGATCTCGATCACCCGCCCTCTCGGGATGCCGCCCACGCCCAGGGCCAGGTCGAGGGTCAGGGCGCCAGTGGGGATCACGTCGATGTTGCGTTGGGCCGCGGCCTCTCCCAGCTTCATGATGGCCCCCTTTCCGTAGGAGCGTTCGATCTGGCTGAGCGCGGCGGTCAAGGCACGTTCTTTTTCGGACATCTTCTCCCTTCTTTCAGTCAGCGGCCTGGCCCGCGCTGAGCATTGTTACACATTCTTGTAGTACTGTCAAGGCTTGGACATGGCTGCCAGGGTCTGATCCAGAACGCCGAGCGCGGCGAGAACGGAGTAGCGACGATTCTGCCAGCGGTCGCCGTCCCACTGGTAGCGGGTGGCGGCCGGCGCGGGGGCGGTGATCCCGACGTAGGTGAGCCCGGCTCGCTTGTGCTCCTCTTCGGCCGGCCCCGCCACGCCGGTTATGGAGAGGCCGATGTCGGCCTGGAGGAGGACGCGGACTCCGGTCGCCAGGGCGATGGCGGCCGCCGCGCTGACCGCCCCCTCGGTCTCGAGCAGGGCTGAGGGCACTCCGAGCTGGTCCAGCTTGACCCGGTTGTCGTAGGCGATCACGCCGCCCAGAAAGTAGGCTGAGCTGCCGGGCACGTCGGTCAGGGCGGCGCCGAGGAGGCCGCCGGTGCAGGACTCGGCCACCGCCACCGTCTCTTTTCGCGCGCGCAGCCGCTCGCCCACCCGCTGCGCGATCGAGAACAGCTCCTCATCCGGCTTGGCGCGGGCCACCGTATCGCTCATCGGTAGTTGATGAACTGGAGGGGGACCGGAGTGTCCACGTCCTTGAGCGCCTGGATGACCTGCTGCAGCAGGTCCTTCTCCCGGCTGGACACGCGGATCGTGTCTCCCTGGATCCGGGGCTGCACCTTGGGCGAAACCTGCTTGATCTGCTTGACCAGGTCACGGGCGAGCTCGTCGCTCAGCCCCTCCTGGAGGGTGAGGGTCTGGCGCACCGTCCCCCGGGCGGCGGGCTCGATCGCCCCCGGCTTGAGGATCTTGAGCGAGAGCTGGCGCCGCACCAGCTTGCCCTGGAGCACGTCGAGCATCGACTTGAGCTTGAAGTCGCTCGGTCCGTGCAGCGTTATCTCCTCCGAGCCGAGCTCGATGGTCGCCCCGGTGTCCTTGAAGTCGTAGCGAGTGGCGATCTCCCGCTGGGCCTGGTTGACGGCGTTGACCAGCTCCTGGCGGTCGAACTGCGAAACGACGTCGAAGCTGTACTCCTGAGCCACCGGGCTATGCTAGCGCCCCCGATTGACAGCTGTCTGTCGAGAACTTACCGGGCGCAATTGCCGCTCGCCACGACCCGCGCGCGGCCCCGCCGGGCCCTCTCAATTCGCGTCGTCGAGGTCGCGGACCAGCTCATCGACCTCGAGCAGGTTCATCAGGACCTCGCGGGACTTGCTGCCCTCGTAAGGCCCGATCACCCGGTGCTCGGCGAGCTGGTCGACGATGCGCGCGGCCCGCGTGTAGCCCACGTTCAGCTTGCGCTGGAGCAAGGAGACCGAGGCCCGTCCTTCGGTCGCCACCACGTGGGCCCCTTTGGCGAAGAGTGGATCCCGCTTGGCGCCCTCCTTGACCCAGGAGACGGTCGCCTCCACGTTGAAGATCTCCTCCTGGTATTGGGGCGCGCCCTGACCCTTCCAGAAGTCGACGATCGCCTTCATCTCCCGGTCGGAGACGAAGACTCCCTGCAACCGGGTCGCCTTGCCGGCTTCGACCGGTAGGTAGAGCATGTCGCCTCGACCGAGCAGCTTCTCGGCGCCGGTCTCGTCCAGGATGACGCGAGAGTCGATGCTGGAGCTGACCGCGAAGGCGATCCGCGAGGGGATGTTGGCCTTGATCAGGCCGGTGATGATGTCGGCCGAGGGACGCTGGGTCGCCACCAGCAGGTGGATCCCCACCGCCCGCGCCAGCTGAGCGATGCGACAGATCAGCTCCTCGATCTCGCCCGCCGCAACCATCATCAGGTCGGCCAGCTCGTCGATCACCACCACGATGTAGGGGAGCGGATTGAGCCCCATCTCCGGAGCGCGGCCGTTGAAGTCCCCGATGTTCCGGACCGTGTGGCTGGCGAACAGCTTGTAGCGGTTCTCCATCTCGGCCACCGCCCAGCGCAGGGCTGAGACCGCGTGGTCGGACTCGGTCACCACAGGGACCAGCAGATGGGGCATGTCCTGGTAGAGGGCGAACTCGACCCGCTTGGGATCGATCAGGATCATCTTCATCTCGTCAGGAGTCGCCTGGAACATGAGGCCGGCCATCAGCGCGTTGATGCACACGCTCTTGCCGGAACCGGTCGCACCCGCGATCAGCAGGTGGGGCATCCGGGTGAGGTCTCCCACCACCGAGTTGCCCGAGACGTCGGTCCCGATGGCCAGCGAGAGGAGCGTCTTGTCGTCCTGGAACCTGGCCGTCTGGATGATCTCGCGCAGGGTGACCAGGCTGGTGGCCTTGTTCGGCACCTCGATCCCGATCGCAGGCTTGCCCGGGATCGGAGCCTGGATGCGGATGGACGCGGACAGGGCCAGCGCCAGGTCATTCTGGAGGGCGGTCACCTTGCGCACCGGGACCCCGCGCGCCGGCTGCAGCTCGTACTGGGTCACCGAGGGTCCGGAGTTGACCCCGATCACGGTGGCCTCGACGTCGAAGCTGAGCAGCGTCTGCTCGATCAGCCGGATGGTGTTCTTGATCTCGTCCTGCAGGCGCTCCTTGCGCACGGTCACGGTGTCGAGCAGGCTCAGGTCGGGCTTGATCCAGGGCCGCTGCACCTCGTCCTCGGCCAGGACCGGCGGCGCCAGTCCGACCTCGGCCCGCTCCGGGTCCGCGCCCGAGGCTGGGAGGTGGGTCCCAGTCGAGCCTGCCGGCTCAGCCCGCTGACGCCTGGCCCTCGGTTTCACCGGCTCGCTCTCCCCTGCCGCCTCGACCGCCGGAACAGGCGATGCGACCAGGGCCATCGGCGCCTCCGCCGTGGCCGCGGCCACGCCCTGGATCGGAACCAGCAGGGGCTCGTCGGCCTCGCCGCGCAGCACCTGGTTGCGCGCCGCCCACGGTTCGCGAGCCCGCTTCTCCCTCGGCGCGGATGGCGTGGGCGGCGCGGGCTCAGGCTTCGGGTAGCGCGCCTGTACGGCGGCCAGCAGCTCGCGCAGCGAAAGGTCGAAGGCCAGCACCATGCCGCCGACGAGGGCGGCGATCAGGAGCAGCAGGCTGCCCGCGGTCCCCACCAGCCCAAAGAGGCCCCGGGCCTCCAGGCCCCCCACGGTGCCGCCGCTGCCATAGAGGCCGAGCAGGCCGAGCACGGCGGCCAGGATCAGGCCCAGGCCGAGCAGCCGGCCCAGCGTCATGACCTCGATCCAGGGCGCCAGGAATTCGATGCCCGCGGCGATCGCGATCACGATCACGAAGGCGACCCCCAGCCCGAAGCCGCCCTGCAGAGCGGTGCGCAGGAAGGCCATGGCGGAGCCGCTCGTGGGAAGGATCACAGCCAGCGTGATCAGGGCGGCCAGGGCCAGACAGGCGATCCCGGCCAGCTCGCGCCGCTGCCGACCGGAAACCTGGAGATCGGGAAGGCGAGGCGCCTTGATCCGAAAACGCTGGCGCGACGCCGCCCGCTTGACGCGGCCGAGGCGCTTGCGGCGCGACCTCATGACAGGGGTAGGGCTACGACGATGGCTGCGACGAATGCCTGCCATTGTAACCCGGCCGTCGGCACAAGACCAGCCGGGTGGGTTACTGGTTGCCCTTGATGCTGGCCAGCGGCCGCAGCTCGTGCTCGATCGCGGCCAGGCCCGCCCTCTCCACCGCGGCCACCACCTCCCGCACAGGCTTGTAGGCGTCCTTCGACTCGTCGATCGGGACCACTCCGTCGAGGTTGACGACCACGCCTTCGCGGCGATAGGCGGCGTCGACCTCGGCCTGGGCGAACGCCTTGCGGGCCGCCGCCCGGGACATCCGCCGGCCCGCGCCGTGGTTCACGGAGTAGCCGCTGGCCGACGCCCCGGGCAGGGCACGCAGGATGAAGCTGCTGTCCCGATTGGAGCCCGGGATCAGGATCGGGTGCCCGGCCTTCTCCCAGGGAGTGCCTTTGAGCGCCTCATGCCCGCCGGGAAAGGCGCGGGTCGCGCCCTTGCGGTGGACGTGGACCCAGCCGAAATCGGGGTGCGCCTCGCGCTGGACCAGGTTGTGACTGATCTCGTAGACGAGGCGGAGCGGACCCTTGAAGACCTCCTGGAAGGCCAGCGCGATCTGCTCGAACATGGCCAGGCGGTTGACGATGGCGAAGTTCGCGCCGGCGGCGACGGCATTGAGGTAGTCGCGGTAATGCCGGGAGTCGGGCGTGAAATAGCCGAGATCGAGTGCCTTGATGGCAGGGTTCTCGATTCGGGCGAGGTGGAAGTAATTGGTCGCCAGCCCGTGGCCGAAGCCCCGGCTGCCGGAGTGCATCTGGACGTAAAGCGTGTGTCGGGCGAGGTTCGCCTGCAGCTCGATGAAGTGGTTGCCGCCGCCGAGGGTGCCCAGCTGAGGCATGCCCCGTTCGGGACGGCCAGGACCTCCCCAGGGCGGCAGCCAGTCGTCGGAGACCGGGACCACGTCGCGCTCGGTGTTGGTGCGGTCCACCGTGGATCCGTAGCGCTCGATGTAGTAGGCGGCCCCGCCGCGGATGATGGCCTCGAATTCTCGCCGGTCGAGGGCCTTCAGGCGGCCGCGGCTGACCTTGCCCGGCCCCAGCGCGATCCGGCGCGTGACCTCCTGGTTGAAGCGGCGCCGGTTCTCAGGCGTGGCCGCCTCGGCCGGCACCTCGCTCGCCGCGCTTAGCATCCCGCAACCAATATCGAATCCTACGGGCCCGAGCGCGACCGCCCCCGTGTCCGCGTCGCTCAGGATCACCGCGCCGATGGGGACGCCGTAGCCGTGGTGGACGTCGGGGGTGATCACCACCAGGCGCACGCCGGGGAAACGGGTGGCGTTCACGATCTGGGGATAGATCGAATCCTCGGTCTCCGCCAGAAGGGCCTCGGTCAGAAAGAGGCGCACCGGGACCTCGCCGGTCTCGTCCGTCCGCAGCGAGAAGTAGCCCCTGCCCGAGTCCGTGAGGCCGCGGCGCCAGCGCGCCGGCTCGGCCACGGTGAATCAGACCTCGACGACTATGGGGATGATCATCGGCCGGCGCCGGGTCTGGTCGTAAAGGAACCTGCTCATCGAATCCCGGACCGCGTTCTTGATCACCTGCCACTCCGGAGGTCCGGTCAAGCTCTTGGCGAAGGTCTCGGTGAGCCGGTCGCGGGCCGCATCCAGCAGGGTGTCCGAGGTCTGCTGGTGGACGAAGCCGCGCGAGATCAGGTCGGGCTTGCCCACGATCTGGCCGGTGTCCTTGTCCACGGTCAGTATCACCAGGAAGAGCCCGTCCTGGGAGAGCACGCGCCGGTCGCGCAGCACCACCGAGCCGACGTCGCCCACCCCCAGCCCGTCGACGAAGACGTAGCCCGCCGGGACCTTGTTCCCCCGCTGGGGAAGGCCGTCTCCGACGTCGACCGCATTGCCGTCGTCGACCACGATCACGTGATCGCGCGAGATGCCGACGTCCTCGGCGATCTCTCCGTGCAGCGAGAGGTGGCGGTACTCGCCGTGGATGGGCATGAAGAAGCGGGGACGCACCAGGTTGAGCATCAGCTTCAGCTCCTCCCGGCTGGCGTGACCCGAGGCGTGCACCCGGTTGCGGGCGGAGTAGAAGACGCGGGCACCGTGCTTGTAGCACTTGTTGATGGTGCGCGAAACCAGCTCCTCGTTGCCCGGGATCGGAGTGGCGGAGAGGATCACCGTGTCGCCCGCCTTCAGCTTCACCTGCGGGTGTTCCTGGGCGGCGATCCGGGTCAGGGCCGAGAGCGGCTCACCCTGGCTGCCGCTGGAGAGGATGACCAGGTTCTCGTCCGCCTGCTTGCCTATGTCCTGGATCTTGAGCAGGGTGTCGTCCGGCACCTGCAGGTAGCCGAGCTCCTGGGCGATGGTCAGGTTGTTGATCATCGACCGCCCCACCACCGCTACTTTTCGCCGGTGGCGGGCCGCGGTATGGATCGCCTGCTGGATTCGATAGATGTTGGAGGCGAA
The DNA here is from genome assembly GCA_005881425.1 of Chloroflexota bacterium. Classification (GTDB taxonomy): domain Bacteria; phylum Chloroflexota; class Dormibacteria; order CF-121; family CF-121; genus CF-120. Next base: position 29,752 of record VBIC01000119.1, read on the forward strand.
GGTGGAGACGATGATGCGTCCGGCGCACTGGCCGAAGATGTCCTCGAAGGCTTCGCCGATGGTCCGCTCCGAAGGTGTGAAGCCCTCGCGTTCCGCGTTGGTGCTGTCGGACATCAGCAGCATCACGCCACGGTTCCCGTAGTGGCTCAGGCGCGCCATGTCGGTGGGCTGGCCGTCTACCGGGGTCTGGTCCATCTTGAAATCGCCCGAGTGCACGATCATCCCGGCCGGCGTCTCGATGGCGAGCGCGGTGGTGTCGGGAATGCTGTGCGCCACGTGGATGAACTCGACGCGGAAAGGTGGAAGGTCGATCACGTCGCCGGCCTTCACCTCGTGCATCTCGACCGCGGAGGCGAGCTTGTGCTCCTTGAGCTTGTTCTTGACGAAGCCCAGCGTGAGGCGGCTTCCGTACAGAGGCGCCGAGACCCGCGGCAGGACGTAGGGCAGCGCCCCCACGTGGTCCTCGTGGCCGTGGGTCAAAAGGAAGGCGCGCACCTTTTCCTTGCGCTCGATCAGGTAGGTGACGTCGGGCAGGACCAGGTCCACGCCGAGCATCTCCTCCTCGGGGAACATCAGCCCCGCGTCGACGACCACGATCTGCTCGTCGTACTCGATGGCCATCATGTTGCGGCCGATCTCGCCCAGCCCGCCCAGGGGGATGACACGGACTCGAGGACGCTTGACCATCAGCTCTCCGGGCCCGGACGACTAGCCAAAGAGGGTGAGCTGTTCCTCGGGTCGAGCCGCGGCCACGGGCTGGGCAGTGGCCTCGACCGCCCTGCGGGCAGCCATCCGGTCGAGGTGGGCGCGTACCGCCTGGAAGTCCTGCTCCAGCGGTTTCATCAGGAAGCTGTTGTAGAGCGCGGCGGCAGGGTGGTAGACGGGAATGTAGCTGACGCCGTCCCTGGAGATGACCCGTCCGTGGACGCGGGTGATCGAGTCCTGCCCGGGAAGGAGCCGGGCCAGCGCGTGCCTCCCCAGGACCAGCACCACCTCGGGGCGGATCAGGCGCAGCTGGTCCTCGAGGAAGGGCGAGCAGGCCTCGACCTCGTCGGGCTGGGGGTCACGGTTGCCCGGAGGGCGGCACTTCAGGATGTTGGTGATGAAGACGTCGGCCCGCGAGAGCCCGATGCCGCGCAGCAGCTGGTCCAGCAGCTTGCCGGCGGCGCCCACGAAGGGCTCGCCCTGCAGGTCCTCGTTCTGGCCCGGCGCCTCACCCACGATCAGGATCCGGGCATCGGCAGGCCCGACCCCGGGTACGGCGTGCGTACGCGAGGCGCCGAGCGGGCAGCGCCGGCAGTCGTGTACGGCCCTGCTCAAGCTCGGCAGGTCGGCGAACGTCACCAAGTCGGCGAAAGTATAAACCCGCAGGTCGGGCCGGGAACGTTCAGCTCCGCTGGTCACCCCGGCCGGCGCGGTCGTATTCACGAGGCCGGCCGCGGTCGCGATCTCCGCGGTAGCCGCCTCCGCCTCCGCCACCGTCGCGCCGAGGACCGCCGCGGTCCCGGTCGCTCACGATGTAGTTGCCGCCTGTGATCCCCTTGGCCTCCTCGAGCACGGCCTTGCGGGAGAGGTTGACCCGGCCCTGCTTGTCGACCTCGGTCACCTTGACGTCGATCTCATCGCCCAGGTTGACCGCGTCCTCGACCCGGCCCACCCGCTCCTCGGACAGCTGGCTGATGTGGACCAGCCCGTCGGTGTTGGGCATGATCTGGACGAAGGCGCCGAAGGGCATGATCCGGACCACCTTGCCGCGGTAGGTCTTGCCCACCTCGACCTCACCGGTGATCTCCTGGATGATCTGCTCCGCCTTGGCCGCGGAGTCGGCATCGAGCGAGCCGATGACGACCCGGCCGTCGTCCTCGATGTCGATGCTGCTCACCCCCGAGTCCTCGATGATCTTGCGGATCATCTTGCCTCCGGGGCCGATCACCTCCCGGATCTTGTCCGGATGGATCTGGATGGTCAGCATGCGCGGCGCGTAGCGCGACATGGCCGAACGCGGCCCCGCGATGGTCGCGTCCATCCTGTCCATGATGAACATCCGGCCCTGACGGGCCTGCTCGACGGCGCGGCGCAGGACCTCGACGCCGATGCCCTTGATCTTCATGTCCATCTGCATGGCCGTGACCCCCTGGCGGGTGCCCGCGACCTTGAAGTCCATGTCACCCAGCGCGTCCTCGACGCCCTGGATGTCGCTCAGGATCGCCACCCGGCCGCTGCCGGGCTCGGTGATCAGCCCCATGGCGATTCCCGAGACCTGGCCCCTGATCGGGACGCCGGCGTCCATCATCGCCAGGCTCGAGCCGCAGACGCTGGCCATGGAGGTGGACCCGTTGGACGAGAGGATCTCGGTCACCAGCCGGATGGTGTAAGGGAATTCCTCCTCGGGCGGGACCACCGCCGACAGAGCCCGCTCGGCCAGGGCTCCGTGGCCGATCTCGCGACGGCCGGGAGAGCGCAGGGGGCGCGCCTCACCGACCGAGAAGGGCGGGAAGTTGTAGTGGTGCATGAAGCGCTTGAACTCCGCGAGGCCGAGCCCGTCCAGCTTCTGCTTGTCGCCGATCGAGCCCAGAGTGACGATGCTGAGCGCCTGGGTCTGACCCCGGGTGAAGAGCGCCGAGCCGTGGGTACGAGGCAGCAGGCCCACCTCACAGGTGATCTGCCGGATATCCGTCGTCTGGCGCCCGTCGGGACGCCTCCCCTCGTCGAGGATCTTCTGCCGGACCCGCTGCTTGACCTTGGCCTCGAAGCTGCGCGCCAGCAGCGGAAGTCGATCGGCGAACTGGGGACCCAGCTCGGCCACGGTCTCCTTCTTCAGGTCGTCGAGCGCGGATTCCCGCAGCTGCTTGCTGGGATTGAAGAGGGCCTGGTCCAGCCGATCGGCGAGGAACCGGTCGACCGCGGCCTCCACCTCGGGATCGCCGGGAGGCGGAACGACCTGCACCTTGGGTACGCCGACCTCACGGGCGAAGGCATCGATGGCGTCGCAGATGCGCATGATCTCCTGCTGCGCGAGCTCGAGCGCCTGGACCACGCTCTCCTCCGGGACCTCCCTGGCGCCCGCCTCGACCATGATGATCGCGTCCCGAGTGCCTGCAACCACCAGGTCCAGGCTGCTCTCCTCCATCTTCGAAACGGAGGGGTTGACCACCAGCTGCCCGTCGAAGCGACCCACCCGGACCGCCCCGATTGGGCCCTGAAAGGGAATCTGAGAGATGCTCAGCGCGGCGGAGGCGCCCACGATCGCCAGCACGGCCGGGTCGGCGTCCTGGTCCACCGAGAGCACGGTGGCGACCACCTGCACGTCTTTGCGGAACTCCTTGGGGAAGAGGGGACGGATGGGGCGGTCGATCAGGCGGCTGTTGAGCACCGCCTGCTCGCTGGGCCGGCCCTCACGGCGGATGAAGCCGCCCGGGATCTTGCCCGCCGCGTAGAGCTTCTCCTCGTAGTCGCAGGTGAGGGGAAAGAAGTCGATGCCCTCACGAGGCTCAGCCGACATCACGGCGGTCACGAGCAGCATGGTGTCGCCCATGCGGACGATCACCGCTCCCGAGGCCTGTCCGGCGACCCGGCCGGTCTCCATGGTCAGCGTCCGATCGCCGATTTCGATCTGTGTCTTGTTCACTGTTCCTCCTGGGCCGCGCGCTGGCGCGGCGACGGTATACGGACGGCGAGCGCCCAGGGGCTGCGACTCGAGTCCGGTTAGGGGTTGGGGCTCGAAGAAAGGAATCCTTTCTCCGTACACCAATCTCTAACCTGGCAGGCCGCTTGGCCGGGCGCGGCGATTCGCGTGGGCTAGACGATCACCTCCTGAGCCCGAGCTTGGCGATCAGGGCTCGGTAGCGCTCGACGTCGGTGCGCTGCAGATAGTTGAGGAGGCGGCGTCGCTTACCGACCAGCTGCAGCAGGCCGCGCTGCGAGTTGTGGTCCTGGGCGTGCTGCTTCATGTGCTCTGTGAGATGGTTGATCCGCTCGCTGAAGAGCGCGATCTGCACCTCCGGCGAGCCGGTGTCGGCGTCGTGCCGACGGTTGGCGTCGATTACGGTCGCTTTCTCAACGATTGCCAGTCGGGATACCTCCTTCGATACTGCCGAGCCCGGATGCCGTTGGCAAGTCGCGCACCCGCGCCAGGTCAGGGGGCAGTATACCCGATCCTCTCCGAATCGAAGTCCCGGCCAGCCGCTCAGCAGGGTCAGGGCCCGGCCAGAATCTCCAGTGCGCCGGGAATTATCTCGAAGGTCGCGGGAGTCTCCCCCGCCAGCTCGCCGTCGGCCTCGATCCCAACCGGCGGATCGGCCTCGATCAGCAGCCGCCGCGCGCTGACGAAGCGGACCTGGGCCAGCCGGCCGTGCGTCCCCCGATAGAGGAGCGGGAGGCTGCGCAGGCCCAGCCAGCGGGAGACGTCTCCGATCACCACCACCTCGAAGGCTCCGTCGTCGGGGCGGGCCTGGGGTGCGATCCGCATCCCGCCTCCGAAGTAGACGCCGTTGGCGACGGCGATGGTCCGGATCCGCATCGTGGCCGGTGGACCGCCGTCCAGCGCCATCCGCACCCAGGTGTTGCGATAGCGCAGCAGGCTGACCACGGCCGCAGCGAGGAAGTTGACGGTGCCTCCGAGAGCCGGCACGCCGCGCTCCGCCCGTCGCACCACGGCGGCGCCGATCCCCACGTCGGCGGCGTTGAGGAAGTGGCGGCGCCCCGCCGTGCTCTCCAGCCGGCCCACGTCGATCGGACGCCAGTGGTCGCCGGCGAGCCAGGCGGCCGTCTCGTCCGGCCGGCGGGGACCGGGAACTGTGCGCTGCCAGTCGCTGCCGGTGCCGCACTGGAGCACCGCCAGGCGCGGCCGGGCCACGGCCGCCGTGTCGAGCAGTCCGTTGACCACCTCGTTCGCCGTCCCGTCGCCACCCACCGCCACCACCAGCCGCGAACCGGCCCCGGCGGCGAAACGGCGGGCGTCGCCCCGAGCGCTGGTGTAGACGACCTCGGCCTGGATCGCGCCCGCCGCCGCGCAGCGCCGCCAGTAGCGGCGGGCCCGACCGCCCCCTGCCACCGGGTTGACGATGACCAGCGGCGGCGGCGCGCTCAGCTGCCCAGGACTCTCTTCGCCTTGTCGACGTCCCTGCGCATCTGCTGCTGCAGGGCGGCGACGGTCGCGAAGCGGCGCTCGCCTCGCAGCCGCTGCACGAAGGAGACGGCCAGCTCACGCTCGTAGAGGTCGCCCTCGAAATCGAACAGATAGGCCTCCACCATCAGCTGGTGCTCTCCGAAAGTGGGACGGATCCCGACGTAGGCCGCTCCCGGGTGGTTGCGCCCCTCCACCTGCACGCGGACAGCATAGACGCCGTGGGGCGGGATCAGCTTGTTCTTCGCGATGGCCAGGTTTGCCGTGGGAAAGCCCAGGCTGTGACCGCGCTGGCTGCCGTGCTCCACCCTGGAGCGGAGCAGGTAATCGCGGCCCAGCAGCTGGGCAGCCGCCCGCAGCTGGCCGAGCAGGATCAGCCGCCGGATGCGCGAGCTGCCGATCGGCTCCCCCGTGCGGACCACCGCGGGCACGGTCTCGAGCACGAATCCGCGGCGCTCCGCGAACTGGCGGAGGAAGGCGTGGTCGCCGTGGCGCCCCCGGCCGAAGGCGAAGTCGTAGCCCACCACCAGGCGGCGCAGCTCGATGCCGCGCAGAAGCCGCTGCAGGAAGCCGGAGGCACGCAGCTGGGCAAGCTGCTGGGTGAACGGGATCACGACCAGACAGTCGAGTCCCAGCCCCTCCAGCAGCCAGGCCTTCTCCTCCAGGGTGGTCAGGTTCGGCGGACAGTCCTTCGGGCTCAGCACGCAGCGTGGATGCGGCTCGAAGGTCGCCATCACGCTGAGCAGGCCCTCACGGCGCGCGGTTTCGATCACCGGTCCCAGCAGCGCCATGTGTCCCCGATGCAGGCCGTCATAGGCGCCGATGGTGAGGACGCTCGGCCCCAGCGTCCTCGGTTCGGGAAAGCCCTCCACCCGCTGCAGGCTCATGGCAAAAAGACCGCCTTGGGCTGAAGGCGGCGAGCCGCGTCGACGTCGCCCCAGCCCAGCAGGCGTCCCTCGCCGTCGACCACGCGGTGGCGGCCCAAGGCGGCCGCCTCCGGCACCGGGACGGCCTGCCCCTGCTGCACCGCCCGAGCTCGGGGTCCGGTGAGGGCCAGCGAGGGCCACCCTCGCAGGGGCAGGTCCAGGGGCAGGAGCTTTCCGAGCCAGGACTTCGGATCTGCCTCCAGGTCGGCGACCGTGAGTGCGTCCTGGACCTCGAGCGGCCCGAACGCTGTCCGCCTCAGCGCCGCCAGGTAAGCGCCGCAGCCGAGCGCGGCGCCGAGGTCGTGCACCAGGCTCCGGACGTACATCCCCTTTCCGCTCACGACCTCCAGGCGGGCCCGCGCGTTCTCGGCGTCCAGATCCAGCAGCTGAAGCCGATCCACCCTGACCGGGCGTGGGGCGCGCTCCACCACCTCGCCCCGGCGAGCCTTCCGATACAGGCTCTCTCCGCCCAGCTTGATCGCCGAGTGCATGGGCGGAACCTGCATGATCGATCCCACGAATCGGGGGAGGACCGCCTCCAGGTCCGCTGCGCCGAGCTCCGAGGCGCCGGCGACCGGCGTGATCGTGCCCTCGCGGTCGTAGGTGTCCGAGGTCGCGCCCAGCTGGACGGTCGCGAGATAGGTCTTGGGCCACTCGTGGACGAACTCCGCCAGCCGCGTCGCCCGGCCCAGCAGGATGGGCAGGACCCCCTCCGCCGCCGGGTCCAGGGTGCCGCCGTGCCCGATCGGGTCGACGGCGCTGAGGCGGCGGACCAGCCGCACCAGCGAGAAGGAAGAGGGGCCGACCGGCTTGTTCAGGTTGAGGATGCCGGAGATCATCGATCGCGGCTTCAGGACTGGCTGAGCCGCGCCCGCGCCGCCGCCAGGACCTCCGCCTCCGCCTGGGCGAGCGGCATGGCCATCTCCATCCCCGCCGCCCGGCGATGGCCGCCGCCACCGAAGAGCGCCGCCAGCGCGGCCGCGTCGATCCTGTCCCTGGAGCGGAGGCTGACCTTGATCAGCCGGGGTGAGACCTCTTTGAAGAGGATGGCGAGCTCCTGGTCGCGGACCGTGTTGAGCTGGTCGATGGCCCCGTCGGCCTGGTCCACGGTGGCACCGCTCTCGACCAGGTCGCTCAAGCGTATCGCCGCCCAGACCAGGCGATCGTCGTATTCGAAATGGGTCTGCTGGAGGATCCGGGCCTGCATCCGCAGGGTCGACGACGGGCGGCTCTTGAAGAGGCCGCGGGCCATCAGCGCCGGGTCGGCGCCCTGGGCCACGAGCTCGGCGGCGGCCCGCAGCGCCCGCTCCGAGGTGTTGTCGTGGCGGAAGCCGCCCGTATCCGACAGGATGCTGGCGTAGAGGCAGCTCGCGGCTGCCGGTGGAACCGGCAGCTGCCAGGCCTTGAGCAGGTCGTAGACCAGCTCACCGGCGGAGGCCGCGTCCGTGACCACGAGATTGAGCGTGCCGAAGCGCGCGTTGGTCACGTGATGGTCGACGTTGACGACCACCGGGGCCTCACGGACGGCATCCAGGTGCTCGCCCGTGCGCTCGGCGTCGGTGGAGTCGAAGACGAACAGGGGCACGCCCTCGGGGAGCGGATCGCGGTTGACACGCTCGATCCCGGGCAGGAACCACCAGGCGCCGGGCACCGGCCGTGAGGAGACGACCGGCATCCGCTTGCCCTGTGGTTCGAGCGCCTGGGCCAGCCCCAGCGCCGAGCCCAGGGTGTCGCCGTCCGCGTCCTTGTGGGTGACCGCGCCCAGCACCGGATGCCGCTCCACCACCTTCCAGATGGCTGGGGCCACCGCCAGCACCTCGCCCCGTGGGGGCGACAGGGGCGGGCTGCTACCCATTCGCCGGCGGGTTCTGCTCGATGACCTCCCGCAGCAGCTGGCTGACCCGCACGCTGTAGGCGATGCCCCGATCCAGCTCGAAGCGCAGCTCGGGAGCGAAGCGCAGGTTGGTCAGCCGGGCGCCGATCTCCCGCCTGATGAAGCCCCGGGCGTGGCGCAGCCCCTCCACGGCCGCTTCCTGCTGCTCCGGCTCCCCCAGCACGCTGACCTTCACGGTCGCGTTGCGCAGATCGGGAGAGAGCTTCACGTCGCTGATGCTGGCCATTGTGACGCGCGGGTCCTTGAGGTCCCGGATGATGATCTGGCTGATCTCCTGGCGGAGCTGGGCGGCGACCCGTTCCACTCGATGCGTGGCCATGGCCCTATTCTCTCCCAGCGCATCACCCTTCCAGCGTCAGGAGGTCGGTGAGCAGGGCGTAGGCTGTCTGCTCCACGTGCGGCTCGTGCAGTCGCAGGCTGAGCCGGGCCGCCACGTCGGTGGTGATGTCGGCCGCCAGGGAGAAACCGTCGACGGCGTAAAGAGGGTCGTCGGGCCGCAACTCGACCGGACCCCAACGGGCGGCGTCCGGCTCGATCGAGGCCACCATGCGCAGGCGCCTGCCCTTGCGGGTGACGGTACGGGCCCTGGCGGCGACGGCCTCGGTCAGGGGTTCCCTCACCACGTCCTGGACCCTGATCTCTCCGCCCAGGAGGACGTTGTTCACTATCACCGCTTTGACCGCGGCGTCCCAGCCCTCGAGGTCGTTGCTCGGATCCCGCTCGGCGATGCCCAGCCGCTGCGCCTCCTTCAGGCCGTCGCCGAGGGGCCAGCCGGCCGCGGCCCTGGTGACCAGGTAGTTCGTGGTGCTGCTGAAGATGCCCCGGACGGACCGGATCTCGGCCGCCGGCAGCGCGCTCCGAGCCAGGTTGAAGAGGGGCAGGTTGTCGGCCACCGTGGCCTCGAAGCGGAGGCAGCGCCGCTGAGAGCGGGCCAGCCTCTCGAGCTCGCGATAGGCGTGGGCGATCGGGCCCTTGTTCGCGGTCACCACGTCCATGCCGGCCGCGAGCGCCTCTCGGAGGTGGTCCAGCGCCGGCTGCCCATCCCTGGCGTTGAGCGGGGTGACCTCGATCAGGACGTCCGCCGGCAGGGCCTGGATCGGGGGCGGCAGGCCGCCCTCCGGCAGGGACGGCTGCGAGAGGCAGGTCTCCAGGTCGAGTCCCGCGTCGTCCACACCGAAGCCATGCTGGGCCGTGACGATCGCCGTGACCCGCCAGTCGAAAGCGTAGCGGTCACGCAGGACGCGGTCCTTGGAGAGCAGCAGCCGGGCGAAGGCCTTGCCCACGGAGCCGAAGCCGATGAGAGCGATCCGCCGAGGCCTGTCGTTGGCGCCGACGACGCGCAGCACTCGGAAAGTCTATTACGGCTTTACGGCTTCGAGTTTACGGCTTCGAGTTCAGGGAGCGAGACACCGCGTCAGCGGTGGCGAGCCAGGGCGCGCGGCGAGCAGGCCCGTGCTAGGAATGCCGGCCGCACTGGAATTCTGCGGCCGGGCCGCGCACGGGCCGTCCGCGAGCCGCAATTGCGCCCGGTAGGTCTCTGAGCTCGAAGCCGTTAGCCCTGATGTACCTGAAACGACTCGATGATGTCGCCTTGCTGGAAGTCCTGGTGGCCGTCGACGCGGATACCGCACTCCAGCCCAGCTGTCACCTCTTTGACGTCGTCCTTGAAGCGCTTCAGGCCGCCGATCGGACCCTCGAAGAGCAGCTGGTTGGCGCGCGAGACCTTGGCCACCGACCCGCTGGTGATCTTCCCCTCCTGGACGCGCACGCCGGCGATCGTGCCCACCTTCGGGATACGGATCGGGGTGATCACCTCGGCGCGGCCTTCCCAGACCTGGACGAAGGTCGGTTCGTACAGCCCTCTGATGGCGTTGCCGATGTCGTTGGTGACGTTGTAGATCACGTCGTACTGGCGGATGTCGACCTTCTCACGTTCAGCGGCGCGCTGCGCCTGGACGTCGGGCTTGACGCTGAAGGCGATCGCCAGGGCGTTGGAAGCGGCGGCCAGCAGGATGTCCGACTCAGTCACCGGACCGACGCCTTCGTACACGATCTTGATCTGCACCTTGGGGTCCTGAATCTTGAGGAGCGACTGCTTGAGCGCCTCGAGCGAGCCGTTGCTGTCCGCCTTGAGCACCAGGTTCAGGTCTTTGACCGCTCCCTGCTCGACCTGGCTGGCCAGGTCCGCGAGCGTGATGCGGCGGGTCTTCGAGAGCGCCGCCACCCGCCGCAGCTCGGCGCGCTGGCCGGCGATGGTGCGTGCCACCTTCTCGCTGCTGACCACCTGGAAGATGTCGCCCGCGGTGGGCACGTCGGGCAGGCCCATCAGGACCGCGGGCGTCGCCGGCTGAGCCTCCTTCAGCTTCTTCCCCTGGTCGTTGAGCAGAGCCCGGACCTTGCCGAAGATGTGGCCGACGACCACGTTGTCCCCGACCCGGAGAGTCCCGCTCTGGACGAGCACGGTGGCCACCGCCCCGCGGCCCTTCTCCAGGTGGGCGTCGATCACCGTTCCCGCGGCCGGCTTGGCCGGATTCGCCTTGAGGTCCTGCAGGTCGGCGACCAGCAGGATCATCTCCAGCAGCTCGGAGAGCCCCGTCTTCAGCTTCGCTGAAACCGGGACCATCACCGTCTGGCCGCCCCACTTCTCGGGGACCAGCCCGTGCTCCGAGAGGCCCTGCATCACCCGATCCGGATTGGCGCCCTCCTTGTCGATCTTGTTGATGGCGACCACGATCGGGACTCCCGCCGCCTTCGCGTGCGAGATCGCCTCCACCGTCTGAGGCATGACCCCGTCGTCGGCGGCTACCACCAGCACCGCGACGTCGGTGACCTGGGCTCCCCGGGCCCGCATGGCGGTGAAAGCCTCGTGACCGGGGGTGTCGAGGAACACGATCCGGCGATTACGCTCTTCGACGGTGTAGGCGCCGATGCTCTGGGTGATGCCGCCCGCTTCCCCGGCGGCGACCTTGGTCTGGCGCACGGCGTCGAGGAGCGAGGTCTTCCCGTGGTCGACGTGGCCCATGACGGTGACCACCGGCGGCCGGGTCTTCAGGTCCTCAGCTGCCTCGCCTTCCAGGCTAAAAAGCTCGGACCGGGAGGTCATCTTGACCTGCGTCTGGTCCTCGGCGACGGCCTCCACCACCGCGGTGTCCATGGCCATCGGGCTGGCCTGCACCCCGAAGGTATCGGCGACGATCGCCGCCGTCTCGTAATCGATCTGCTGGTTGATGTTGGCCATGATGCCGTTGCGCATCAGTTCCTTGATGATCTCGACGGCGGTGACGTGCAGGTAATCGGCCAGCTCCTTGACCGTCAGAGAGGGCGGCAGCTGGACCTGGGTCTCGCGCACCGCCGGCTTGGCGTCGGCGGCGGCGGCTCCAGCCGCGAACTGGGTGCGAACCGACGCCTCCTGCTCCGGAGTCAGGACCGCCATGGCGTGGCGGGGGGCATGCCGGCCGCTCTTCAGGAAGTCGAGGATGTCGCGAGCCTCGATCCCGAGGTCGCGAGCCAGCTGCTGGACTTTGATGCCGCGCGTCTGTGTGGTGGCGATGGATACTCCTTTGTCTTCGAACTCAACTGGGAATGATAGCGTGCGGCGCTGCGCCGCTCCGCCCCTACAGTATTCCCGAGCCCCAGGCGGACCAATCGTCGGCCGCCACGGTGACGTGGAGCGCGCGATCCAGTGTCCGGCGTTTGCGAGCCAGAGCCCAGCAGGCCGGATCGCGGCAGAGATAGGCGCCCCGGCCCGGTGCCCGGCCGCGGAGGTCGATCGAGACCTTACCGCCGGCGAGCCGGACGAAGCGGATCAGCTCGGGTTTGCTCTTGACGCTGCGGCAGGCGACGCAGCTGCGCAGCGGAGACCCCTGGCTCACGTGGTCTTGGCGGCGGGCACCTCCGCCGGCAGGTCCGCGGTGGGCTTGATGTCGATGCGCCAGCCCGTCAGCTTGGCGGCCAGACGAGCGTTCTGGCCGTCCTTGCCGATGGCCAGGGAGAGCTGCCCGTCCGGGACGTGGGCGGTCGCGGTGCGCGACTCGCGGTCGATCTCCACCCGGTCCACCTGCGCCGGGCTGAGCGCGTTGGCGACCAGCTGGGCCGGATCCTCGGCCCAGGGGATGATGTCCACCCGCTCGCTGGCCAGCTCACCCACCACGCTGCGGATCCGCACGCCCTTGGGTCCGACGCAGGCGCCCACCGGGTCGATGCCCTCCTGCCGCGCCTCCACCGCCACCTTGCTGCGCACTCCAGGCTCGCGGGCCAGGGCGCGGATCACCACCGCGCCCGAGCTCAGCTCCGGAATCTCGAACTCCAGGAGCCGGCGCACCAGCGCCTTGTGCGCTCGCGTCACCAGTACCTGGGCTCCCTTGCTGCGCCGCCGCTCGTCGAGCAGCAGGACCTTGAGGTGCTGACCCGGCCGGATCGCCTCCTCCGGGATCTGCTCCTCGGGCGGAAGCACACCTTCCGCCTTGCCCAGCTCGAGGTAGACCATGCGCCCTGCCGGCCGCTCCAACACCCGATCGACGACGCCGCTGACCAGCTCGCCGCGGTGCTCGAGCACGTCGCGCAGGACCTGGTCCTTCTCGGCGTCCCGCAGCCGCTGGAAGACCACCTGCTTGCTGATCTGCGCCGCCAGGCGCGCGAAGTCGTCGGTGGGGATCGGAATCTCGACCAGATCCCCGGGGCTGGCCTGCGGGCGGACCCGCCTTGCCTCCTCCAGCGCCACCTCGATGGCGGGATCAGACACCGACTCGACGGCCTTGCGCCGGCCGAAGATCTCGATGTGGGCCGTGTCCTGATCGACGTGCACGCGGATCGGCTCGGCCGGGTTGAAGGCCCGGCGGTAGGCCGTGGCCAGCGCGCTTTCCACCAGGTTGAGCAGCGACTGCTTGGAGATCCCCTTCTCGTCCTGGATCTGGTCGAGCGCCTTGATGAAGTCGGATTTGAGCGTGGCCAACGGATCTAGCCCATCACAGGTCGACCGCAAGACGGGCTGCTTCCACGTCGGCCAGCGGGATCGAGACCGTCTGCGCATCGCGGAGCTGGAGCTCGACACGATCGTCCGAGACGCCCACCATTCGCCCTTCGGCGACGCGGTGGCCGCCGTCCACGCGATAGCTGATGTTGGCCCGCCGGCCGAGGAAGCGGCGATACTCCTCCAGGCTGCGCAGGGGACGTTCAGCTCCGGGTGAGGAGACTTCCAGCGTGTAGCGGCCGGGAAGCGGATCCGCCTGGTCGAGGAGGGCGCCGAGCGAGTGGCTGACGCGCTCGCAATCGTCCAGGGAGACTCCCTGCGGGCGGTCGATGGTCACGCGCAGGAGCGGGGAATGCTGACCGAGAAGCTTCAGATCGTACAGCTCGAAGCCCAGGAAGGTCAGCGTCGGCAGGAACAGTCCGCGCAGCCGCTCCACCGTCGCGGCGCTCTCCGTATTCACTTCGAGGCCAGTATAGGAGCCTATCGCGGATCGAGCCGTCTCCAGACGACGAGGAGCGGGCTGGCGTTGAAGATGGAGCTGTAGGTCCCGCTGATGATGCCGATCAGCAGCGCCAGCGTGAAGCCTTTGATGTTGGGCGGCGAGATCAGGAAGAGTGCCACCAGCACGAAGACCACGGTCATCGAAGTGTTGATCGACCGGGACAGCGACTGGACGATGCTGAGGTTGACGTTCTGCTCGAAGTTGAGGCGGCTCGCCTGGCGCATGTTCTCCCGGATCCGGTCGAAGATCACGATCGTGTCGTGGACGGAGAAGCCGATCACGGTCAGGGCGGCGGTCACGAACAGGGTGTTGATCTCGCCCAGCGTAGTGAAGTGGCCGATGATCGAGAAGACCCCGGCCAGCACGAAGACGTCGTGGAGCAGGGCCAGGATGGCGCAGACCGCGAATTTGAAATTGAAGCGGAAGCTCAGGTAGGCCACGATCAAGGCCGAGGCGATCACGATCAGCAGGACGGCCCCGGCCACCAGCTCCCGGGCGATCACCGGGCCCACGAACTGGGTGCTGATGTCCTTGATCCCGCCACCGAACTTGCTGCCCAGGTCGCTCCGGATCCGGCTTTCCTGGTCGCTCCCCAGCGGCCTGGTGGTGATCAGGACGGCGTCGCCGCCGGCCTGCTGGACGGTCGCCTGGACGTTGAAGCTGTCCATCTCCTTCTGCACCGCCGTGGCCTGGACCTGATGCTTGAAGGTCACGCTCAGCTGGTTGCCGCCCTGGAAGTCGATCCCCAGCCGGAAGCCGAAGAGCGCCATCGAGATGATGCCGGGCAGGATGATGATCAGGGAAAGCGCGAAGTACCAGTTGCGCCGTCCCACGATGTCGATGGTGCGCGGCGCAGCGTCGAGGACCTGGTCCGCGACCTTCGCGCTCACGCGGCCACGGCCTTGCGGGGCGCGGAGACTCCGTAGAGGCCGAGGCGGCGCGCGGGACGGATGCCCGCCACCACCTGCAGCAGCTGCTGGGTGGTCACGATCGCGGAGAACATGCTCACACCCACCCCGATCGCCAGGGTGATGGCGAAGCCCTTGATCAGGGGCGCGCCGAAGAAGTACAGGACCCCGCAGGTGATCAAGGTGGAGGTGTTCGAATCGCGGATCGCGGGCCAGGCCCGAGCCACGCCGGCCTCCATCGCCGCGCCCAGCGTCCGCCCGGCGCGAAGCTCCTCCTTGACCCGTTCGAAGATCAGGACGTTGGCGTCGACCGCCATCCCCACCGAGAGGACGAACCCGGCCAGCCCGGCCAGGGTGAGCGTCACCCCGAAGAGCTTGAAGATGGCGAGCGCGATCGCCGCGTAGAGGAGCAGGGCCAGGCTGGCGACCACGCCCGGCAGGCGGTAGTAGCTGATCATGAAGAGGACCACGATCGCCAGTCCCAGGGCGCCGGCCAGGAGGCTGAGGCGGACGGTGTTGGCGCCCAGAGTGGCGCTGACCTCGGTGCTGGTCAGGGTCTGGATCGTGCCCGGCAGGGCGCCGGAGTCCAGCTGGACGGCCAGCGCCTGAGCCGAGTCCTGGGTGAAGCCGCCCGTGATCTGTCCCTGTCCGCCGCAGATCTCGGACTGGACGTTGGCGTCCTCGATCAGGTCCTTGTCGAGGAAGATGGCGAGCTTGTTCTGCGGATCGCCCTGGGGCTTGGCGACCGCCGCCTTGGTGACGTTGCAGAGGAGCTGTGCGCCTGACGAGCTCAGCGTGAAGGACACGTCGGGCAGGCCGCTCTGGTCGGTGGAGCGGACGGCCTGGGTCAGCATGCTGCCGTCGATGTGAGTGTAGACCGGCTTGTAGCCCTGGTACTTGTTGGCATCCGCCGGGTTGAGGTCGCTCAGGGTGGTCGCGTCCGGGGTGCCCGGCGCCCAGGTCCAGAAGGTCAGGTACGAGGTCTTGCCCAGGATCTGCTTGGCCTGCTCGAGGTTGACCCCCGGCAGCTCGATCACGATCCGGTCGGCGCCTTCAGCCCGCACCACCGACTCGGCATAGCCGGAGGCGTTGACCCGGCGCTCCAGGATGCTGATGGCCGCGTCGCGAGCGTTGGAGATGGGCATGTTGTTGCGGACGTTGGTGATCTGCAGCTCCAGGTGGGTGCCGCCCTGCAGGTCGAGCCCCTTGTGAATGTAGATCTGCTGGTTGAAGCCCAGCGCCGGGACGGCAAGGTGGGGGATCTGGTTGATGGGACCGGTCAGGGACTGGTGGGTCGCCAGCCTGAAGACGTAGGCATACCCGTCGACGAAGGCCGCGACCAGCGCGACGCCGGCGATGAGCAGGAGCAGGTACCGGTTGGCGCGCATCGAGAGCCAAGTATAGATACAGCTCTCAGGGCAGGGGTGCGCTCTCCCACTCGGCGCGCAGGGCGGCGGCGACCTCCAGGAAACGCCCGCCGCCGATCGCGTCCCGAAGGGTCCGTGTCAGGCGGAGGAGCACGGCCAGGTTGTGGATCGAGGCCAGGCGATGGGCCAGGATCTCTCCGGCCATGAAGAGGTGCCGGACGTAGGCCCGGCTGAAGCCGCGGCAGGCGTAGCAGTCGCAGCCGGCGTCGAGCGGTCCGCCGTCCTCTACGAAGCGCGCGTTGCGCAGGTTGATCCGGCCGCCGCGAACCAGCACCGAACCGTTGCGGGCGATCCGGGTCGGCAGCACGCAGTCGCAGAGGTCGACACCCCGGCTGACCGCCTCGATCAGGTCGATCGGCGTGCCCACACCCATCAGGTAGCGCGGCCGGTCGGCGGGAAGGATCGCGGTCTGAAGCTGGAGCAGGCGGTAGGTGGTCGCCCTGGGCTCCCCCAGGCTCAGGCCGCCGACCGCGAAGCCGTCGAAGGCCATCGCGCTCAGCGCCCGGGCGCTTTCTTCCCGCAGCTCCGGATCGAAGCCCCCCTGGGCGATGCCGAAGCGCAGCTGTCCGGGCGCGGCCTCCTGCGCCAGGCAGCGCTCGGCCCAGTGATGAGTCCGCTCCATCGCGGCTCGGGCGCCTCTGAGGTCGCCGGGCCAGGGCGCGGGCTGGTCGAAGGCCATGGCGACGTCCGATCCGAGGGCGCGCTGCACCGCCATCACGGACTCCGGCGTGAAGCGCTGGGGGCTGCCGTCCAGATGGGAGCGGAAGGTCGCTCCCTCGTCTGCCACCGTCACCAGGTGGTCGAGGCTGAAGACCTGGAAGCCGCCGCTGTCGGTGAGGATCGAGCTTCCCCAGCCCATGAACCGGTGCAGGCCTCCCAGCCGCGCGATCCGCTCCGCACCCGGGCGCAGCGCGAGATGGTAGGTGTTTCCCAGCAGGATTCCGACCCCGAGATCGCGCAGCTCGTCGGGACTGAGCGCCTTGACGCTGCCCTGAGTTCCCACCGGCATGAAGGCCGGGGTCTGCACCTCCCCGTGCGCGGTCCGCAGCACACCTTTGCGAGCGCCGCCTTCCTGCGCCTGCAGGGTGAAGCTCACGACCGGGCCCGGCCCGCGATCAGCATGCAGTCGCCGAAGCTGTAGAAGCGGTACTCGAGGCGGATGGCCTCCCGGTAGGCGGCGAGGACGCACTCCCGCCCCGCGAACGCGCTCACCAGCATCAGCAGCGTGCTCCGGGGCAGGTGGAAGTTGGTGAGCATCGCGTCCACGACCCTGAAGCGGAAGCCGGGAAGGACGTAGAGGTCGGTCCAGCCCTCGCCGGCGGAGACGAAGCCGTCGTCGCGGGCGCAGCTCTCGAGCACCCGCACGCAGGTGGTGCCGACCGCCACCACCCGGCGGCCCGTCTCCCTGGCGCTGGCGATCGCCGCCGCCGTCTCCTGCCCCAGGCGGAAGGCCTCGCGGTGGATGCGATGGCCGCTCGGCTCCTCCTCGCGGACCGGGGCGAAGGTGTCGAGGCCCACGTGCAGGGTGACGAAGGCGATGGTGATCCCCCTGTCCCGCAGTCCCGAAAAAAGCCGCGGCGAGAAATGCAGGCCGGCCGTGGGGGCGGCCGCGGAGCCCTCCCTCGATCCGAAGACAGTCTGGTAGCGTTCGGGGTCGCCCAACGGCTCCTTGATGTAGGGCGGGGTGGGCATCCGGCCGATGCGCCGGACCTCGTCGAGAGCCGCCTCGCCCTCCAGGCGGACCCTGCGGGTCTCCTCTTCCCCACCGAGAACCGTTATCCGCAGCGGCGAGCCCTCGAAGTCCACCACCGCGCCCGCCGGCAGCTTCCGGGCCGGCCGGATGAGCGCTTCCCACTCGCGCCCGGCCAGCGGCCGCAGCAACAGGACCTCGGCCGGCGCGCCGCCGCGGCGGCGGCCCAGCAGCCGGGCCGGCAGCACCCGCGTGTCGTTGAGCACCAGGACGTCACCGGCTTCGAGGTAGTGGGGCAGGTCGAGTACCAGCGCGTGCTCGATGGTGGCCGCACCCGGGTCGAGCACCAGCATCCTCGCCGCGTCGCGCTCGATCGGCGGGCGCTGCGCGATCAGGCCGGCGGGCAGCTCGTAGTCGAAGTCAGCCGTCCGCACTGGTGGACTGCTGGACCTGCTGGAGCCGGAACGCGATCGGCGCCGCGGCGAGGCAGAGGACGGCGCTGACCAGCAGCGCCGCCTCGAAGCTGACCCGCTCCACCAGCGGGGCGGCGGCCAGGCTGCCTACGCCGATGGCGGCGGCGAAGCTGGTGGTGAAGAGCGCCATCGCCGTGCCCCGATCGCGGTCGTCGCTGCGTTTCTGCAGCTCGACCAGGGTGGGCGGGATCAGCAAGGCCGCACCCGCCCCGGTGCCGGCGCCGGCCAGCACCAGGGTCCACAGGCCCGCCGGCAGGAGCAGCAGCCCGATGGCCAGCACGGTGACCACGATGCCGGCCAGCAACAGCCACCGCGAGCCGAACCGGTCCGAAAGGAAGCCGGCCGGGATGCGGAAGGCGAGCACGCCGAGCGCGTCCGCGGTGAAGAACCAGCCTACCGCCGGGATCAGCGAACTGGGCACGTGAAGCGGGAGGTAGGCCGTCACCACGCCCCAGTAGACAATAGTGAGGAAGGTCAGCGTCAGCAGGGGCGTCCAGTCCCGGCGGTAGGTGAACACCGGTCCTTCCCTCCCGGCCCCGTGCCCGACCCGGAGCAGAAGGCTGAGCAGGGCGCCCAGCGCGGCAGCCGCGGTCGCGGCGCCGAAGAGTGCGCCTGCCCCGTGTCGCAGCAGCCACAGGCCCAGCGGCGGACCCACCGCGAGCGCCAGGTTCTGGAAGACCCCGAAGGCGCCGAGCGCGGTGCCGCGAAAGCGAGGCGGGATCAGGGTCGGCACCACGGCGTAGGCGCCGGGAAGGATCATGGCGATTCCCAGCCCCTGCAGCACCCTGGCGGCAGCAATCGCCAGCGGGGTCGTGCTGCTGAGGAAGAGCACCGCCGCCGCCAGGTAGAGGGCGGGTCCCAGCCGCAGCGCCAGCCGGGCGCCCCTGCGATCGATCATCGGGCCCACCAGCAGCGTCGCCCCGATCTGGACCACGAAGGCGATGCCCACGAAGAATCCGATCGCCGGCAGCGAGTAGCCGCGGTCGCGGTGCAGGTAGAGCGGCAGGGTGCCGCTGAAAAGGTAGAGGGAGAAGGAGGCGGCCGCTACGGTGAAGACGACGGCTCCGATCTGGAGCCGTCGATCGCGGCCGATCAGAAGAGGGTCGGCTGGTCGGAGCCCGCCTTGACCAGGCCCAGGTGGGAGTAGGCCAGCTTGGTGGCGACGCGGCCCCGCGGGGTGCGCGCCAGGAAGCCGAGCTGGATCAGGAACGGCTCGTAGACGTCCTCCACCGTCTCGGGAGCTTCCGAGACGGAGACCGCGATCGTCTCCAGGCCTACCGGCCCGCCATCGTACTTTTCGACCACGGTCTGCAGGATGCGGCGGTCGATGGCGTCGAGACCCAGCTCGTCGACCTCCAGCATGCCCAGCGCGTCGAGCGCCACCGGTTCGTCGATGACGCCGCTGGCCCGGACCTGCGCGTAGTCGCGCACCCGGCGCAGGAGGCGGTTCGCCACTCGCGGCGTGCCCCGCGCCCGGCTCGCGATCATGCGGGCGCCGGCCTCGTCGATAGGCACCTTGAGCAGGTGAGCCGAGCGCCGCACGATCTGGAACAGGTCGTCGGAGCTGTAGAAGTAGAGAGGATAGAGGTCGCCGAAACGATCGCGCAGGGGAGCGGAGAGCATGCCCTGCCGGGTGGTGGCCCCGATCACGGTGAAGCGGGGCAGCTGGAGCCGCAGCGTCTGGGCGCCGGCGCCCTTGCCGCTGACGAAGTCGAACTTGAAGTCCTCCATCGCCGGGTAGAGGGCCTCCTCGACCGGCCGGGAGAGGCGGTGGATCTCGTCCACGAAGAAGATCTCCCGGTCCTGGAGGTTGGTCAGGATCGAAGCCAGCGCCCCCTGGTGCTCGATGGCCGGCCCGGAGGTGGTGCGAATGCCGACCTCCATCTCGTTGGCCATGATGTTGGCGAGCGTGGTCTTGCCCAGTCCGGGCGGTCCCGCGATCAGGATGTGCTCGATCGGCTCGTCCCGCCCCCGGGCGGCTTGGACCAGGATCCGCAGCTTGGCCTTGATCGCCTCCTGCCCGACGAACTCCTCCAGCCGCCGGGGACGCAGGCTCCATTCGAAGTCCTGGTCCTCCGACCGCTGCTCGCCGGTGATCACCCGCTCGCTCATCCGCGGTCGAGGCCGCGCAAAGCGACGGTGACCAGCTCCTCCACGGATTGGCTGCCGCCGTTGCCGGCGGAGGCCTGGCGTACGGCTTCCCTGGCTTCGGGGGAGGAGTAGCCGAGGCCGGTGAGCACTTCCAGCGCCCTGGTGACCAGGTCCGAGGGGGCCCCGGCGGGCTGGCGGGACTCCTCGGGAAAGATCTCGTGCTTCAGCTTTCCCTTGAGCTCGAGCACCACCCGGGCGGCGGTCTTGGCCCCGATCCCGGGCACGGTGGCGAGCAGAGCCGCGTCCTCCTGCAGGATCGCGCGCTTGAGGATACGCAGCTCGCCCCGGCTGATGATGGCCAGGCCTGCCTTGGGTCCGATGCCCTTGACCGAGAGGAGAAGCTTGAAGAAGGTCAGCTCCTCGACGCTGAGGAAGCCGAAGAGGGCCAGCGCGTCCTCGCGGACGTAGGTGTAGGTATGCAGGCGCACCGGCTGCCCGGCCTGGGGCAGCTGGGCGGCGGTGCGGGCGCCGATGGCCACCTGGTAGCCGACGCCGTGGACGTCGAGGACCAGCGAGTCCGGGCCCCGCCAGGCGACCTTCCCCTCGAGGCTGGCGATCACAGCCGCAGGCCGCGGCCCACGGGCGCCGGCCTCGGCGGAGTCGAGGGCGCCCGGCTGAGGATGGTCCGCAGGCGGCCGCTGTGGTGGTGGCAGATGGCTACCGCCAGGGCGTCGATAGCGTCATCGGAGCGGGGCAGGTCGCGGGTCCCGAGCACTGCCTGAACCATCTTGAGCATCTGGGCCTTGGTGGCGCCGCCGTAGCCGGTGACCGACAGCTTGACCTGCGCCGGCGAGTACTCGTGGACCCGCGCCCCCGCTTCGACGGCGGAGAGCAGGGCAACACCCCGCGCCTGCCCCACCGCCATCGCCGAGCGCACGTTCTTGCTGAAGAAGAGCTCCTCGAAGGCGGCCACCTCCGGGTGGAGGTCGTCGAAGAGGCGCCGCATCTGCTCCGCCAGCAGCCGCAGCCGATCCGGATCGGAGAGGCTGGCGGGGGTCTTGAGCGAGCCGCAGCTGACCAGCGAGAGACGGCCGTTGAACCGGCGCACGGCGCCGTATCCGGTGTCGGCCAGCCCGGGATCGATGCCCATCACCATCACCCCATCGCGGCTGCTTCCCACCATGGTTCGGCCTCAGGACCCGGAGAGGGCGCTCACGAAACTCGTTCGCTTATCCGTTCCAGGACTTCGGCGGCCACGTCGACGTTGGAGTAGACGGACTGGACGTCGTCGTGCTCCTCCAGGGCGTCCAGCAGCTTGAGCACCGAGGGGGCGCGGGACTCGTCCAGGTTGACCAGTTGGGAGGCGTTCATCGTGACCTCGGCCGACTCTACCTGGTAGCCCTTCTGTTTCAGGCTGTCGCGGAGCGCCTCGAGACGGCTGGGATCGGTTACCACTTCGACCGTCCTGCCGTCGACGCGGGCGTCGGAGGCCCCCAGCTCGATCGCCTCGAGACCGACCTCGTCGGGGTCCTTGCGGCCGGCGTCGACGACGATCTGGCCCTGGCGGGTGAACATCCAGGCCACGCTGCCGGTGGCGCCCAGGTTGCCGCCGGCCCGGGTGAAGAGATTACGGACGTCGCTCGAGGTGCGGTTGCGGTTGTCGGTCAGGGTGTCAACCATGATCGCGACCCCATGCGGGCCGTAGCCCTCGAAGCGCAGCTCCTCGATGGTCGAGCCGGCCAGCTCGCCCGTGCCGCGCATGATGGCGCGCTTGATGTTGTCCTGAGGCATGTTGACGCTGCGCGCTTTCTCCACCGCCAGACGGAGGCGATAGTTGGCGTCCGGGCTGCCGCCGCCCTCGCGCGCCGCGATGGTGAGCTCCCTGGCGACTTTGGTGAACTGCTGCCCCTTGCGGGCGTCCGTCGCCGCCTTCTTGTGCTTGATCGTCGACCACTTGGAGTGCCCGGACATCCGACCTGAAAGTCTACTGCACCCTGAGCGTCACGGCCTGGTGTTTTCCCCGCCTCAAGACCATCCCGGTGCGAGGCTCGATCTCGTCCTCCGCCGAGGCGACCAGCCGGTCATCCACCGCCAGGCCTCTCTGCTCGGTCAGGCGCCGCATCTCACTCTTGCTGGAGACCAGGCCGGTCAGGAGAAAGAGGGCGTCGAGGCGCTGCCGTCCCGCGGGCACCGTCTTCTCGGCGGCCTGGGGGGACTTGAGGAAGGCCGCCTCCGCGGCGGCCGCCGCGTCGGGTCCGTGATACAGGCTGACCAGGAGCCTGGCCAGGTCCTTCTTGAGGTCGCGCGGGTTGGCGCCCCGCTCCAGCGCACTGCGCGCGGCGGCGACCTCCTCGGGTCGGGCGGTCGTGGCAAGCTCCAGGTAGCGGACGATGAGTGAGTCCGGAACCGCCATCGCCTTCCAGTACATGTCGCTCACCGGCTCGTCGATGCCGATGTAGTTGTCGAGGCTCTGGCTCATCTTGTGGACTCCGTCCAGGCCTTCGAGCAGGGGCAGGGTCAGGATGTCCTGGGGCTGCTGGCCCGCCGCCTGCTGCAGATCGCGTCCCACCAGGAGGTTGAAGGTCTGGTCGGTGCCGCCCAGCTCCAGGTCGGCGCGCACGGCAACCGAGTCGTAACCCTGCAGCAGCGGATAGAGGAGCTCGTGCAACCCGATGGGCCGGCCCTCGCGGTGCCGCCTGGCGAAGTCGTCGCGGGCCTCCAGCTTCATCGGGTCGAACCACTCCGACTGGTAGCGGACTTCCGTCCTGCTCTGGTCGAGGATCTTCCAGAGCTGAGCCAGGTAGGTCTTGGCCGCCGCCTCGACATCCTCCCGCGTCAGCTGGGGCCGGGTCACGTTCTGGCCTGACGGGTCGCCGATCCGCGCCGTCCAGTCCCCCACGATCAGGACGCCCGTGTTCCCCGCGTCCTCGAAGCGCCGCATCGCCCGCAGGACGACGGTGTGACCCAGATGCAGATCGGGCCGGGTAGGGTCCAGTCCCAGCTTGACCCGGAGGCGGTCACCGCGCTCGACCCGGGCCCGCAGGTGCTCCCGGTCGACGATGTCGACCGCGCCCATGCTGAGCGTCTCCCAGGTTGAGCTCGCTGGGTCTTTACTTTCCTTCACGGTTCCATCACCAGATCGCTGCCGGCTCTCGGGGGCTGAGTATATCTGGGCCAATTCCGCGGACCCGTCACCTTTTTTCGAACTCGGCCGTTATAGTCCAGGAATTCGATGGGAGATCGACACGAGCGCGCGCGGCGTGCCGCCATCCGGGTGCTCAGCGTCGTTCGCCTCTCCCGCCGGCGCCGCGCTCCCCACCACACGCTGCTGGTCATCGCCCTCAGCCTGCTGGGGACGCTATCGCTGAGCGGCGGCGCCGAGGCCTTCGACCGCTACCAGACCTATACCCGCGACCTTCCCGATCCCAGCTCGCTGAGCACCAAGGAGCTCTCTCAGGCCACCAAGATCTACGACCGGAACGGAACTCTCCTCTACGTGAAGCACACCGAGGGTGTGATCCGCACCGTCGAGCCGCTCTCCCAGATCTCACCCCACCTGGTACAGGCCACCATCGCCGTCGAAGACCGCGGCTTCTACACCCATCACGGCGTGGACTTCAAGCGCATCGTGGCGGCGACCATCGCCAACCTGACCCATCAGCGGATCGAGCAGGGCGCCAGCACGATCACCGAGCAGCTCGTCAAGGCCAGCTTCCTCACCAGCCACCAGACCTTCGAGCGCAAGATCCGCGAAGCGGTGCTGGCCGTGGAGATCGAGCGTCGCTTCACCAAGAACGAGATCCTGACCATGTACCTGAACCAGATCTTCTACGGCCACGAGGCCTACGGGGCGGAGGCGGCGGCCCAGACCTACTTCGCCACCCCCGCTCGCAACCTGGACATCGCGCAGAGCGCGATGCTGGCCGGCATCCCCAACGCGCCCTCGGCATTCGACCCGCTGAATCCGCAGACGGTCCAGGACGCTCGCGAGCGCCAGGTGATAGTGCTCAAGGCCATGCTGCGCGACGATTACATCAGCGCCGCCGAGTACGACGCCGCCCTCAAGGAGCAGCTCAAGTTCGTCAACGGATCCATGCAGCGCGACGTCAAGGCGCCCTGGTTCGTGGACTACGTGCTCCAGGTCCTGACCCAGCGCTACGGCGCCGACGTGGTCAAGGGCGGCGGGCTCAGGGTGACCACGACCCTCGACCTGGGCCTGCAGCAGACCGCTGAGAACGCCGTCCACACCGAGGTCAACCAGCCCAGCCTCAAGGCTCGCAACGTCAACAATGGCGCCGCCGAGGTGATCGACCCCTCGACCGGCCAGGTCCTGGCCATGGTGGGCAGCGCCGACTACTACAACGTGGGGATAGGCGGCCAGTTCAACGTGATCACCGGCGGGCTGGGCCGGCAGCCCGGCTCCTCGTTCAAGATCTACGACTACGCCACGGCCTTTTCCAATGGCTACACACCGGCCACCCTGATCAACGACACGCAGGGGAAGATCGACGGCCACGCCTTCGTCGACTGGGACCATCGCAGCGAGGGCCTGATCACCCTGCGCCAGGCCCTGGCCGAGTCTCGCAACATTCCCGCCATCCTCCTGCTCAAGAACCTGGGCTACACCCGCGTCTTCCAGACCGCGCGCCTGATGGGATTGACCAGCGCCGACCTCCGCCCCGACCGGGGCCTGGCCCAGGCGATCGGAGCCACCGAGGTCGTGCCCCTCGAGCACTTCAACGCCTACAGCGTGCTGGCCTCGGGCGGCATCTCTCACGCGCCCACCGTCATCCTCAAGGTCGAGGACAGCGAGGGCCGCGTCCTGGAGCAGTGGAAGCCCGCCCCCGGAACGCGCGTGCTGTCTCCCCAGGTCGCTTACATGATCAGCGACATCCTGCGGCCGGTGGGCGCCGACCTCCACATCAAGCGTCCCTTCGCCTCCAAGACGGGGACCACGGAAAACTGGCACGACTCCTGGCTGATCGGCTACAACCCCGACATCGTCATCGGCGCCTGGATGGGCCATACCTGCGCCGGGTCCTGCCCGAGCAACGTCAACACCAACCTCAACGTGGTCTGGGGCGTGATGGGCGCGGGCCAGATCTTCAGGGACATCTTCAATGCCTACGAGGCCAACCGGCCGGTCCGGGATTTCCAGGTCCCCGACGGGCTGCGCAAGATGACGGTGTGCCGGGCCAGCGGGCTGCTGGCGACCGATGCCTGCAGCGGCCAGACGATCACCGACTGGTTCGTGGCCGGGGCGGCCCCCAACCGCCCCGACGACTGGTATCGCCAGGTCCGCGTCTGCTTGACCGACGGTGGGCTGGCCACGCCTGACATACCGGCCAACCTGACCACGGTCAAGACCTTCCTGGTCTACCCGCCGGGCTATCCCGATGACATGAAGCAGCGCAACGTCCCCCAGGCCCCCAACCAGCCCTGCGCGGTCATGACCGAGACCATCCCACCCACGCTGAGCCTGACCAGGGCCGTCAACGCGGACGGGAGCGTGACCGTGACGGCTCATGCCCAGGACGACGAGGCGATCAAGGAGGTCGACTTCTTCCTCGACGGGTCGGCGACGCCGGTCAGGCGGACCCTGGCTCCCTACACCTTCACCGTCACCGGCCCACCGGGCGCGGTGCACAGCGTCGCCGTCCAGGCCTACGACTACAACCCGGCTAACGCTCCCGCGACCCAGACCGTGAGCGTGACCCTGGGTCCGCCCGCCCCGGTGCAGTCGCCCTGACCCTGCGCCTGACGCCGACCGAGACCGAGGGGTTCCCCAGCAGCAGGAAGCGATAGGGCAGGTCGACGGCCCGGCTGATCCCGATCCGGGGCACGGCGGCCACCGCCTGGTCCTCCACCGGGTCCCCGGCGGCCACGCCCAGCGGCCCCCGGGTCAGGTCCAGGCCGTTGTCGACGAGGGTCAACCCCAGCGCCCGGCCGATCTTGCCCGGGCCGCTCATCAGTCTTGAGGCCACACCGTCGACGCCGCGGCTTCGGACGATCCCCTCCCCGGCCATGACCTCGACCGCCCGCAGCAGCACCGCGCCCGCCCGACCCGGCCGCTCGGCGGTGAGGTTGAGGCAGTGATGCATGCCGTAGCTGAAGTAGACGTAGCTGAAGCCCGCCGGTCCGAACATCACGGCGTTGCGCCGGGTCCTGCCCCGAAAGGCGTGCGAGGCGGGATCCGCGTCGCCGGTATAGGCCTCCGTCTCCACGATGCGCCCGGCGATCAGCCCTCGCGGTGTCCGGTAGAAGAGGATCCGGCCGATCAGGTCGCGGGCCAGGGTGACCGGGTCGCGGGCGTAGAAGGCGCGTCGAAGTCGCGGCGTGGTCAGGCTGGCGATCGCTCTATTCTGCCCCGATCAGTGAGGAAGGAGCTGCGTGAAGTAGGTCCCCAGGTTGCCGGGGAGGACCATCGCGAAGAGGGCGCGGGTGAGCGGCTCGAGACCGTAGAAGTGCGGCGCCAGCAGGGACCCGTAGAAGAGCTGCTGCATGCTGAAGAAGGCCGGAGGATAGACGTAGCCGGCCGGCAGGCTGGTGTTGATCAGGCCGATCCCGACGATCAGGAGCAGGGTCACTTCCACGGATCCCACCACCAGCCCGCCGAGCATGCCGGAGAGGCGGTCGAAAAGCGGAGCGATCAGCTGGTTGATCCAGCGCTGGTAGACCGCGCCCAGGACCTCGAAGAGGATGACGACGAAGAGCACGATGGCGGTGTAGGTGATGACGTGGGCCCAGATGGCCGATCCGGTCCCCAGCCAGCCGGCGACGTAGGTCGAGGTGTTGGCGCTGGTCAAGGTCGCGGCGCCGACCCCGGCGAAGACGCCGGCGATTGCGACCACCCGGCGCACGATGCCGTACTGGTAGCCGAGAACCACGTTGCCGGCCAGGATCAGGAAGATGACGCCGTCGAGGACGTTCACGAGCGCACCTCCCCCGGAAAGCGCTCCAGCAGCCCGGCGACGATCCGCTCCTGAAGGCGCGTCACCTCGTCGCCGGTCAAGGTTCTATCCTCGGCCTGGTAGGAGAGGCGGAAGCTGAGGCTGCGGGTATCCCGACCCAGCTGGGGGCCGGTGTATTCGGAAAGCATGGAAACCTCCCGCAACGTGTAACCGCCGAGCTCCCTCATAACTTGCACCAGCTGGGCCGCCGGGAGCCGGCCCGCCACCAGCACCGTGAGGTCCCGCCGGACCCCTGGATGGCGGGGCGGTGGGGCCGCGCGCGGAGTGTAACGGCCGTCGCCCACGAGATCCGCCAGCACCACCTCAGCGGCGACCGCCCGGCCGCTCAGGTCGAGGCGGGCCAGCACCGAGGGATGGACCTCACCCGCCAGGCCCGCCGCCCGGCCCTCGAGGGTGAGCGCGGCGGTCCGTCCGGGATGAAAACCTTCGGCCTCGACCTGCCGCAGCTCGACCGCCCGGCCCCCGATCCGTTCCCCGAGCAGGCGGAGCGCGGCCGCGAGCGCTCGCAGCGGCGGAGCCGAGGCGGAGGGATCGGAAGCGGGCACGTGGACCGCCAGGGCCAGCAGCCGGGGCTCCTCGACCCGCTCGACGCGCTTCGAGTCGCCACCCTGTGGCCAGAAGCCGGCGCCGAGCTCGAACAGCCGGGCCCCGGGCTGGTCGAGCCGGGCGTTGCGCGCCAGAGCCTGGAGCAGTCCGGGCAGGAGGCTGACCCGGAGCGCGTCGCGGTCTTCCGCGATCGGGTTGGCGATCAGAGCCGGGCGCCCCGCAGAGGCGGGAAGGCGCAGGTCCAGGGCGGACCGGCGATCGACGATGGGGTAGGTGACCGCCTCGGTGAAGCCCAGCCCGGCAAGCACCTCGCGAACTCGCTCCTCGACCTCGTCCGGCTCGAAGATCTCGCCCACCGGCCGGCGCGAGCCGGGAAGAGTGCTGGGGACCCGCTGGTAGCCGTAGACCCGGCCAACCTCCTCGACGAGGTCCTCGGGGATGGAGCAGTCCAGGCGGAAATCGGGCGGGGTGACGGAGAGCCGGTCCGCGGAGAGCTCGACCCGAAAGTCCAGCCGCTGGAGGATGGCCTGCGCCTCCTGGACCGGCACTGCCACACCCAGCGTGCGGTTGAGGCGCTCCGCCGTGAGCGAGATGGGCGCCGGCCGCACGGGGTTCGGGTAGACGTCCGTGCCCTCGGTCACCCGCCCGCCGGCGATCTCCGTCAGCAGGGTGGCCGCCCGCTCGACGGCCCGCGGCCCGAGCGCGGGGCTGAGTCCCTTCTCGAAGCGGAGGGAGGCCTCGGTGCGGATCCCCAGCGCCCGGGCCGTGGCCCGAATCCGGCGGGGCTCCCAGGTTGCGGCCTCGAGGACCACCTCCGCCGTCTGCTCGCTCACCGCCGAGTCGGCCCCGCCGATGATCCCGGCGATCCCCTGGGGCCCTGCGGCGTCGGCCACCACCATGAACTCCGGGTCGAGCTCCCGGGTCTTCCCGTCCAGGCAGAGGAGGCTCTCGCCCGCACGCGCCCGGCGAATCCAGAGCCTCCCCTGGCGCAGGCGGGCCCGGTCGAAGGCGTGCATCGGCTGGCCGAGCTCGAGCATGACGAAGTTGGTCACGTCGACGACGTTGCTGATCGGACGCACGCCGGCGGCGCGCAGGCGGGACTGGATCCAGGCAGGCGAGGCCGCGACCCGTATGCCCGTGAGCACGCGGCCGGCGAACCGACGGCAACCCTCGAGGTCCTCGATGGTCGCCAAGGGTGCGGCGACGCCGGCGACGTCGGGACCGGCCAGGGGAGGCCGCAGCGGGCGTTGAAAGAGGGCCCCGATCTCGCGCGCCACTCCGAGGTGAGCCAGCAGGTCCGGCCGGTTCGACTTCACCTCGAGGTGGAGGATGACGTCCGGCGGGTAGAGCGCGCGCAGGTCGGTCCCGGGGCGCGCCTGTGGGTCCAGGATCATGATCCCGCTCGCGTCATCGCCCAGCCCCAGCTCGATCGCGGAGCAGAGCATGCCCTCGGAGCGGACCCCGCGAAAGGACTGGGCCTCGATCCGGCGGTCTTTCAGTCGGGCCCCCGGCGGAGCCAGCGGGACCCGATCGCCGACAGACAGGTTGGGAGCGCCGGTCACGACCTCGACGCTGCTCCGTCCCATGGACACCGTCGCCAGCTGCAGCTTGTCGGCGTTGGGGTGCCCGCGCAGGCCGGTGACCTCGGCCACGATCACACCCTCGAAGACCGCCTCCTGCCGCACCACCCGCTCCACCTCCGTGCCGGAGAGCGTGAGCCGCTCCACCAGCCGCTCGAGGTCGTCGGGAAGGTCGACGTAGTCCTGCAGCCAGGTACGGGAGAAGATCATCCGAACTGCCTCAGGAAGCGCACGTCGCTCTCGCGCAGGCTGCGGATGTCGGCGATGTCGTATCTGAGCATGGCGATCCGGTCCAGGCCCATGCCGAAGGCGAAGCCCGAGTAGCGGTCGGGGTCGATCCCGCCGTTGCGCAGGACCTGCGGGTGGACCATGCCGGCGCCCATGATCTCGAGCCAGCCGCCCCGGCAGCTGCGGCAGCCGGCCCCGGCACAGATCCCGCAGGAGACCGCGGCCCCGATCGAGGGCTCGGTGAACGGGAAGTGGTCGCCGCTGATGCGAATCCGCCGGTCGGCCCCGAACATGGAGCGGGAGAAGTACTCGATGGTGCCGATCAGGTCGGACAGCCGGATGTCCTCGTCCACGGCGAGCCCCTCGACCTGGCTCAGCTGGGCTTCGTGGAAGGCGTCGGTCGCCTCGTGCCGGTAGACCGGACCCGGGGCGATGATCCGGATCGGAGGCCGATGGTCCCGCATGTAGCGGATCTGCACCGGCGAGGTGTGCGTGCGCAGCAGGAGGTCGCTGTTCTGCAGGTAGAACGTGTCCCACTCGTCGCGCGCCGGATGTCCCTGCGGGATGTTCAGGGCCTGGAAGTTGAAGAAGTCGTCCTCCACCTCCGGCCCCAGCGCCACCCGGTAGCCGATGCTGGAGAAGATGGCCTTGATCTCCCGCAGCACGAGGGTGAGCGGGTGCAGGTGGCCCCGCTGGACCGAGCCCTCGGGGACGAAGCTGACGTCCAGCCATTCGCTTTCGTTCAGGCGCCCGAGCCGCGCCTGCTCGAGCTCCCGGCTCCGAACGGCAAGGGCCGCCTCGATCTCGGCCTTGAGGCGATTGGCCTGCCCTCCGACCGCCGCACGCTGGTCGGAGGGCAGGCTTCCCAGCCCGCGCAGGACCGCGGTGAGCGCCCCCTTCTTCCCCAGCAGCTCGATCCGGACCTGGTCCAGCCGGGAGGCATCTGTGGCCTCCTCGATCTGAGCGCGGGCACCGAGCCGGAGCCGCTCGAGCTCGCCCTCGACGCCGGCTGCGGCGCTCAGCCGGGGCCCGGTGAGCCCTTGGCGATCGCCACGAGCTGGTTGAACGAGACCGCGTCGCGCACCGCGAGCTCGGCCAGCATCTTCCGGTTGATGGTGATGCCGGCTGCCTTGAGCCCGTGCATGAACTGGTTGTAGGGCAGCCCCTGATTGCGGGTGGCCGCGTTGATGCGGGCGATCCAGAGCTTGCGCATGTCACGCTTGCGGGCGCGGCGGTCGCGAAACGCGTAGTGGAGAGCGTGGAGCACTGCCTCGTTGGCGGGACGGAAGAGCGTCCGGTGCGTCATCCGGTAGCCTCTGGCCATGGCCAGCAGCTTCTTGTGGCGGCGGCGCGCGGTGACGCCGCGTTTGACTCGAGGCATGGGGGTGTCTCCTTTAGCGGTTTGGCAGCGCCCGACGAACCTGGCGGGCCGCTCCTCTGGTCAGGATCAGCAGCTTGCTGTACTGCCGCTTGCGCCGCTGTGACTTGTGGCTGAGAAGGTGGCTCTTCTGGGCGTGCGGCCGGACCACCTTGCCGGACTTCAGGATCCGGAAACGTTTGGCGCTCGCCCGGTGGGTGCGCAGCTTGGGCATCCTCGACTCCTTCTCTAGGCCTTGCCCGCCGGGGTGGCGACGGGGGCCAGGATCATGATCATGTTGCGACCTTCCAGGAGCGGGCTGCGCTCCACGGTGCTGATCGTCTTCAGCTCGCGCGCCATCCGCTCGAGGAGGTTCTTGCCGATGTCCTGGTGGACCATCTCGCGGCCGCGGAACATGATGGTGAGCTTGACCTTGTCCCCCTCCTCGAGGAAGGACTTGACGCTGTGGAACTTGGTCTGGAAGTCGTGCTCACCGATCTTGGGTCGCAATTTCATTTCCTTGACCTTGATGACGTTGTGCTTTCGGCGCGCATCCTTGTCTTTCTTCAGACTCTCGAACTTGAACTTGCCGTAGTCCATGACCCGGCAGACGGGCGGCTGAGCCTGGGGGGCTACTTCGACGAGGTCCATCTCGCGCTCCACGGCGAGCGCCTTGGCGCGGTCGATCGGCATGACGCCCAACTGCTGATTTCGATCGTCGATGACTCGGACTTCACTGGCGCGGATCTGGTCGTTGATTCGTAGTTCCCGAAATGCCGTGGATCAAGCCTCCTTCATGCACAAAAAAAGATAGCCTCGGCTATCTTGCGTCCTCGAACCTCTTCAGCCGCGGCCTTGAGGTGAGAGTCGGACAGCCTCTGCTTCAGTAGCCGGAGAGTATAGCAGAGTGGAATCAGACGGCGCGCAGGCGCTGCAGACCGGCCGGGACGTCCTCCCGGCTCAGGGTGCGGTCGTCCAGCGAAGACTCGATGTCGGGATGAACCTGAAAGATCATGGAGAGCTGATGGGCGAGCGGCACGATCGGCGCCCGCCGCGCCTGGCGTCGCAGGCGCTCCTGCCGGGCCGGGTCCTGGGCGCAGCAGCGGATGCTGCAATAGCGGGCGGTGAGCTTCTTGACCGGGTTCTCGCAGCCGGGACAGGCGCACTGCTTGGACGACGTGACGGTTTTCAAAATAGAGGAACGACCTCCTGTTTGGCTGCTGCCCTCCACGGCCTCGCGTCGGCCATTCCCCTGGAAGCGCGCCTTTGATTATGGTCGCTGCCGCGGCCCTGTCAAGCATTGACCGTCCTTATCCACATGGACGAAGGTCGAGGAGGATTCCCTGGGGAAAAGGACGGCCCGTCAGAGAGGAGTGGTGGGGATCCGGGGCTTGAGGGAGCCGGCGCGGCGGCGCTGGAGGAGGTCGTCCGCCATCTGGACCAGGCCGACGGCGTCGTCCACGCCGCGGATCCAGACGGCGTCCGCGCCAAACCGCTTTGCCCGGCGGGTCTGGTGCGGGAGCGTGCCCAAACCGATGACGACCGGCCGCTCGAAACCGTCGGCCTCGTTCAGCACCCCGAAGACGTAGGCCGTGTCCCCTTCCCAGAAGCCCATGTCGAAGATCACGATCTCGGGACGCGACCGCTGGCAGATCGCCTTCACGTCCTCGCTGGGCAGCGCGGTCTCGGCTGCAAAGCCGCGGGCGGCGAACAGCTCGCGGTAGGCCCCGGCCTGCCGGGGCTGGTTCTCGAAGATCAGGACGCGGTGATGATCCTCTTGGTTCGGCTCAGGCATGACCGACGAAAATTATGTCATGACCAGTTGGCCGTAAGCGGCGAGGGCCGGCTGCGTTTGAAGATGGCGGTTCTCTCCTCGCTCAGATCCCCGGGCGCGTGAGCCCGGGGATTTATGCTAGCCAGGCGGCCAAGCGCTCGGGGTCGACGTTGCTTCCGCTGAGGACTGCCACGGTCGCACCGGCCCCGCCGGCGACCCGCCCCTCGCGCAGCGCGGCAACAGCCGCCGCTCCCGCGGGCTCGACCACCAGGCGCAGGTCGACGGCGACCGCCCGGACCGCGGCCACGATCTGGCTCTCGCTCACCTGGACCATCCCGTCCACCAGGCGCTCGATGAGCCCGAGGTTCAGAGGGCGGGTGTAGGGCGCGGCCAGCCCGTCGGCGACGGTATCGAAGCGTTGAGGCGCGACCGGCCGCCCCGCCCGCAGGCTGTCCGAGACCGCGGCACAGATCTCCGGCTCGACGCCGACCACCCGGACCGACGGGCGCCGCGCCTTGACTGCGGCGGCGATCCCGGCGATCAGGCCGCCGCCGCCCACCGGGACCACGATCGTGCCCGCCTCGGGGACGGCCTCGAGGATCTCCAGCCCGACGGTCCCCTGGCCGGCGACGACCGCGGGATCGTCGAAGGGGTGAACCAGTGTCAGCCCCTGCCGCTCGCGCTCCTGGTCCAGACGGCTTCCCAGCTCCGCGCGCGGCGTGGGGAGGAGCTCTGCGCCCAGGCGGGCGATCGCCCGCGCCTTCATGGCCGGAGCGTCGTCGGGGAGGACCACCACGCATCGCAGCCGCGCAGAGGCGGCGGCCAGCGCCAGCGCCATGCCGTGGTTGCCGGCCGAGAGGGTGATGACGCCGCGGGCGCGTTCCTCGGCGCTCAGCTGGAGCACGGCGTTGAAAGCCCCGCGGACCTTGAAGGAGCCGGTCTTCTGCAGGCTCTCCGCCTTGAGCCAGAGGGGGCCGGTCCCGAGCGCAGATCCATCCAGGACCGGCGTCCGGAGCACGTACGGCGCCACCCGTCGGGCGGCGGCTTCGATCTCCTCGATCCCAACCGGCGAGGCGACGGCGTCCTGGGTCATGGCCGCGTCCTGGGCGTCAGTTCCAGAAGAAGCCGTGGAGGAGGACCCGATCGAGCAGCGCGGCGAGCCAGCGCCGGACCCTGGTGGCCATCTCCGATACAACGTCCGGCCGCGCCTGCCTTTGCGGCATCGGAGATTGGTGGGCGCAACAGGAGTCGAACCTGTGACCTCTTCCTTGTCATGGAAGCGCTCGTACCAACTGAGCTATGCGCCCGTCAACGACGGGGATTATACCGGCCGCCGCACATGCGCCCGGTAAGTCACGTGAGCTCGGGCGGGCCGAGCGGTGAGCTCCGGCCGGCGACGATGGAGAGCAGGCCGGCCCC
>VBIC01000120.1:0-7473 GCA_005881425.1 Chloroflexota bacterium
CGCCCGGCTACGCCCGTTACACCGCGGTCATGATCCTCGCGGCCCTGGACTCGATCCTGGGGGCGGTCAAGGCCTGGCTCAACGGCAACTTCGAGAACAAGGTCTTCCTATCCGGGCTGCTGGTCAACAGCGTGGTCGCGGGCGCGCTCACCTACCTCGGCGACAAGCTGGGGGTCGAGCTCTACTTTGCCGCCATCGTCGCCTTCGGAGTCCGCATCTTCGACAACCTGGCCGTGATCCGCCGCCACTTGCTCTGAGCCTCGGCAGCCACCTCCTGCGAGCCAATGCGAGGCCGAGCCGGGGCCCAAGAATTGTGTTGCCAGCGGGCGGCGACCACCTTATAATGTGGCAAACTCGTCCTTCCACACGTTCCAGGAAAGGTTGTTGCCTCGGTCCAAATACGTCGTCGCACTCGACATCGGCACCACGAAGGTCTGCTGCGTGGTCGGTGAGGAAACCGACCGCGGCCTGAACCTCATCGGCACGGGTGAGGCTCCCTCCGAAGGCCTGCGCCGGGGCGCGGTGGTGAACATGGAGAAGACCGTGCGCAGCATCACGGCGGCGACCGAGGCCGCCCAGCGGATGTGCGGCCATAAGCTGGAGTCGGTCTACGTCGGCCTGGCCGGGACGCACGTGCTGAGCCAGAACAGCAGAGGCGTGATCGCGGTCGCCAGGGCCGACCGGGAGATCGGCGCCCAGGACGTGAGCCGGGTCATCGACGCCGCCCGGGCCGTTTCAGTGCCGAGCGATCGCGAGATCATCCACGTGGTGCCGCGCGGTTACACCGTCGACGGCCAGGAGGGGGTCCGGGACGCCGTTGGCATGAGCGGCGCCCGCCTGGAGGTCGAGACCCACATCATCACCGGCTCTCTGACCGCGGTCCAGAACGTGGTCAAGTGCGTGCACCAGGCCGGCCTCGGCATCGAGGACCTGGTGGTCCAGGCGCTGGCTTCATCAGAGGCCGTGCTCAGCGACAACGAGGTCGACCTGGGGGTGGCGCTGGTCGACATCGGTGGCGGCACGACTGACGTCGCGCTCTTCACCGACGGCAGCGTCGTCCACACGGCGGTCCTCCCGGTGGGAGCGGCCCACATCACCAATGACGTGGCCATCGGCCTTCGCACCAGCCTCGACGAAGCCGAGATGCTCAAGGTCAACTACGGCCACGCCATCCCCGCCTGCATCCCGCGCGAGGAGATGGTCGAGCTGCACCAGATCGGCCAGGATCGGGCGCAGATCGTGCCCCGGCGGCATCTGGCCGAGATCATCGCGCCTCGGGCCCGGGAGATCCTGGAGATGGTCAGGATCGAGATCCGGCGTGGCATCCGCGACGGCTTCCTCCCGGGCGGGGTGGTCCTGACCGGCGGCGGCTGCCGGCTGCTGGGGATGACCGACGCCGCCCAGGCGCTCCTCGACCTCCCGGTACGGATCGGCGCCCCCAACGGGGTGACGGGCATGAACGACCAGGTCGGGGGGCCGTCGTACGCCACCGCCATCGGCTTGCTCCGCTGGGGACTCAAGTTTCGCGAGCGTCACAACGGCCACGTCCCGGTCGGCGCGGGGATGTCGGCCGCCTATCAGCGCACGGTTCGTTGGCTTCGCGATTTCTTCTAAAGGAAGGAGGCCCTGATGAATGTCGACGACCAGTATCCGATCCGAGGATTGAACCCGCGGCCTCCGGCCGAGCGCTTCATGCGGGCCCGGCTCGACCGAGACAAGGAAGACCTGAAGGTGCGCGAGGCCGACCGCACGCTCGAAGGAAACGCCCGGATCAAGGTGGTCGGGGTGGGCGGAGGCGGCAGCAACGCGGTCAACCGCATGATCCGCTCCAAGCTGCGCGGCGTCGAGTTCATCGCCATCAACACCGACCTGCAGGCGCTCGCCTACTCGGAAGCGCAGACGAAGATGAACATCGGCAAGAAGCTGACTCGAGGACTGGGCGCCGGCGGTAACCCGACGATCGGCCGCGAAGCCGCCGAGGAGAGCCAGCAGGAGCTGACCGAGCTGCTCACGGGAGCGGACATGGTCTTTCTGACCGCCGGCATGGGTGGCGGGACCGGCAGCGGCGCGGCGCCCGTGATCGCCGAGATCGCTCGCAACAACGGCGCGCTCACGATCGGCGTGGTGACCAAGCCGTTCGCCTTCGAAGGCACCCGCCGTCGGTCGATCGCTGAGGAGGCGGCCCTCACCCTGAAGGAGAAGGTCGATACCCTGATCATCATCCCCAACCAGCGGCTTCTCGACGTCACCGACAAGAAGGTCCCCTTCACCGAGGCGCTGAAGATCGCCGACGACGTCCTGCGCCAGGGCGTGCAGGGTATCTCCGACCTGATCGTGCAGCCGGGCCTGATCAACCTCGACTTCGCCGACGTCAAGGCGGTCATGTCGGGGCAGGGCGCCGCTCTGATGGGCATCGGCTTCGGCAGCGGCGACCAGCGGGCGGCGGACGCGGCCCGCGACGCCGTGGCCAGCCCCCTGCTCGAGACCTCGATCGACGGCGCCCGGGGCATCCTCCTCAACATCACCGGCGGGACCGACCTGACCCTGCACGAGGTCAACGAGGCTGCGGAGATCGTCCGCGGCTCAGCCGACAAGGACGCCAACATCATCTTCGGGACCGTCATCGACGAGAAGATGTCCGGTGAGGTCAAGATCACGGTGGTCGCGACCGGCTTCACCGGTGGGATCGAGTCGATGGGCGAGGCGGACGAGGATTACGCCCGGCCGGCTCCGGTCGAGGAGCAGGTTCCTGCCTACCGCGGATTCGACCCCAGCAACCTGGACATTCCCGCCTTCCTGCGTTCACGCCGATAGCCTCTCTGGGTGGGTGGTGCCCCTTCCCGCCACCCACCCCCTTACTTACCGGGCGCAATTGCGGCTCGCGGACGGCCCGTCGTAGGGCAGACACAACATGTGGGATACTGACGGCGGATGAAGTGTCCATATTGTGGCCATGTCGACCTGAAGGTGGTCGACTCGCGCGATTCGGATACCGGTGAGTCGATCCGGCGCCGGCGCGAGTGCCTCCAGTGCACCAAGCGCTTCACCACCTACGAGCGGATCGAGGCCGTTCCCCTCTATGTGATCAAGAAGGATGGCCGCAGGGAGGACTTCGACCGCCAGAAGCTGTTCAGCGGCTTGATGAAGGCCACCACCAAGCGGGACATATCGCCGAGCGCGGTGGAGCGCATCATCGACGAGATCGAGGCCGAGCTGCGGACCCGGGGCAAAGTCGAGATCCCATCCCGCGAGGTCGGCGAGCTGGTCATGGACAAGCTGCGCGGACTCGACGAGGTCGCCTACATCCGGTTCGCCTCGGTCTACCGGTCCTTCATGGATCTGCAAGAGGTGAAATCGGAGATCGATCAGCTGCTCAGCCGCGACAAGAAGGGCTGACGCACCTTGCCAGCCGTCCGCGACGTTGCGGTCCTTTCCGTCGCCACCTTCCCCGCCCGGCATGGTTTCTCGACCACCGAGCTGGGCTCGATGGGCCTGACGCAGGCCCCCGACGCCGCAGCCGTCATGGAACGCCGCCGGCAGCTGGCTGAGGCGGTCGGCTTCGACCTCAACCGGGCCGCCTTTGCGGAGCAGGTCCACGGCGCGGCGGTGCACGCCTTCCGCAGGGCGGAAGGCGTGCCCGGAGGGCAGACGGTGCGGCGCACCGACGTCCTGACCAGCGACGTGCCGGGGCAGGCGCTGCTGACCTTCCACGCCGACTGTTATCCCCTCCTGGTGGTGGATCCGGCGCGAGGCGCGGTCGGATCGGCGCACGCCGGCTGGCGAGGTACGCTGGACCGTGCCGGCGAGGCGCTGGTTCTCGCCATGCGGGAGGCGTACGGCAGCCGCCCCGAGGAGCTGGAGGTCCTGGTCGGGCCGGGCATCTGCGGTGAGTGCTACGAGGTCGGGCCCGAGGTGGTGGCCGCGTTCCGGGAGCGCCTGCCGGAGGCGGATCGCAGCCTGCGCCCACGTGGCGGTCGCGCCGCCCTGGATCTGGCCTGTGCGCTCAAGCTTCAGCTGGAGCGCGCCGGCGTGGCGCCCGACCACGTCACCGACCTGGCCGCCTGCACTCGCGAGGACGCCCGCTGGTTCTCGCATCGCGGCGGGCGCTCGGGTCGCTTTCTGGCGGCGATCGTCGTCCCTTGAGCCGGCCTGCCCCGGACGGCTCGATCGCCG
Source organism: Chloroflexota bacterium (assembly GCA_005881425.1). Taxonomy (GTDB): domain Bacteria; phylum Chloroflexota; class Dormibacteria; order CF-121; family CF-121; genus CF-120. The sequence goes on from VBIC01000120.1 coordinate 4,174, forward strand.
CGCGGCTCTCGGCCGTCAAGGCCGCCATCGCCCAGGCGGCGGAGCGCGTCGAGCGCGACCCCGGTTCGGTGCGGATCGTCGCCGTTACCAAGGGCGTGGGCCTGGAGCCGATCCGGGAAGCGCTGGCGCTGGGGCTCAGGACGCTGGGGGAGAACCGGGTCCAGGAGGCGCTGGCCAAAATCGAAGCCCTCGCTGACGAGTCGCCCCAGTGGCACCTGGTGGGCCATCTCCAGAGCAACAAGGCACGCCAGGCGGCCGAGCGCTTCAGCATGGTCCAGTCGATCGACAGCGTCCACCTGGTCGAGGCGCTGGCGGCGCGGGCTCAGCGGCCGCTGGACGTGCTGATCGAGGTCAACGCCGGCGAGGAGCCGCGCAAGACCGGCGCTCGACCGGCGGAGGTCGATGCCATCATGCGGGCGATCACCGCCTCGCCCCGTCTCCGGCTGCTGGGATTGATGGCCATCGGACCGCTCCAAGGCGGGCCTGAGGCCGCTCGCCCGGTCTTTCGCCGGCTCCGCTCCATCCGGGACGACCTGCGGCAGCGGTTCTCGCTCGAGCTGCCCGAGCTGTCGATGGGAATGTCCGAGGACTTTCCGGTCGCGGTCGAGGAAGGAGCCTCCATGCTACGATTGGGCCGCGTCCTGTTTGCCGCCTCGCCGGATCGGGTACAGGCGAGTCTCGGGCCGGGCGCTCTTCCATTGAAGTGACTCTGGCGACAATAACGACCTACCTGCATTCATTCGCGCTCGTCCTCATCTACCTGCTGATCTTTGCCATCTTCGCCCGTGCGGCCGCCTCCTGGTTCATCCGTGACGGCGGCGGCTCGGTCATGCGCTTCCTCTTCGACGTCACCGAGCCGGTGCTGGCGCCGCTGCGGAGGTTCATGCCGTCGGCGATGGGCATCGACTTCTCGCCCATGGTCGCCATCGTGGTTCTCTACCTGTTGGGGCAGCTGCTCGCCTAGTGGCGTTCCAGGAAGTCTCGAGCCAGGTCAAATTCGCCGAGCTGGAAGAGGCCGTCCTCCGCTTCTGGCGGGAGGGTAGGATCTTCGAGCAGAGCGTCGAGCTGCGGCGAAAAGCGCCGCCCTTCGTCTTCTACGAGGGACCGCCGACGGCCAACGGCCTACCCGGTATCCATCATGTCCTGGCCCGGGCGATGAAAGACCTGTTTCCCCGCTACAAGACGATGAAGGGATACCTGGTCGAGCGGAAGGGCGGTTGGGACACGCACGGACTGGCGGTGGAGATCGAGGTCGAGAAGCGGCTCAAGCTGACGGGTAAGCCGGACGTGGAGAAGTTCGGAGTCGAGGAGTTCAACCGCTTCTGCCGCCAGAGCGTGTTCGAGTACATCGACGAGTGGGCCCAGTTCACGGAGCGGATGGGGTACTGGGTCGACGTCGAGCATGCTTATCGCACCTACGACTCGACCTACATCGAGTCGGTGTGGTGGATCCTCAAGCAGCTCTGGGATCGCGAGCTCCTCTACCAGGGCTTCAAGGTGGTGCCCTACTGCCCCCGGGACATGACCCCGCTGTCGAGTCACGAGCTGGCCCAGGGCTACCGCGACAACGTCGAGGACCCATCGGTCTACGTCAAGTTCGAGCTCGAGGACGAGCCAGGGACCTATCTTCTGGCCTGGACCACCACGCCCTGGACCCTGCCTGGGAACGTCGCGCTCGCGGTCGGCCTCGACATTCCCTACGTTCGGGTCCGCCAGGGCAAGGAGCGCTATATCCTGGCGCGCGCCCGGCTCAGCGTCCTGCAGGGCGAATACGAGGTCGAGGCCGACGTCGACGCCAGATCGCTGCTGGGGAAGCGCTACACGGCGCTCTATCGCTACCTCCTGCCTGAGAACGTGCCCGCTTTCTACGTGGTCGACGCGGACTTCGTCTCCGTGGAGGACGGCACCGGGATCGTCCACACGGCCGCCGCCTACGGCGTCGACGACCTGGAACTCTGCCAGCGCAAAGGCCTGCCTGTGCGTCACACAGTCGACCTTCGGGGCCGCTTCCTCCCCCAGGTCGAGCCTTTCGCCGGTGTCTTCGTCAAGAAGGCCGACCCCATGATCATCGAAGACCTGACGCGGCGTAGCCTGATGTACCGGTCGACCACGATCCGGCACACTTATCCATTCTGCTGGCGCTGCGGAACGCCGCTCCTCTACTACGCGCTGACCTCCTGGTTCGCTCGGACCACCGCCGTCAAGGAAAGCCTGCTGCGCAACAATGCGCAGATCAACTGGGTGCCCGCTTACATCAAGGCCGGACGGATGGGCAACTGGCTGGAGACGCTGGTGGACTGGTCGCTGTCCCGCTGGCGCTACTGGGGGACGCCGCTCCCGATCTGGATCTGCGAGAGCTGCGGGCGTCAGCGGTGCGTCGGCTCCGTGGCCGAGCTGGGCCTGAAGCTGGAGGACGACCTGCATCGGCCCTACATCGACCGGGTCACGCTTGCCTGCGAGTGCGGCGGCGTGATGCGCCGGGTCACGGACGTGATCGACGTCTGGTTCGATTCGGGCGCCATGCCAGTAGCCCAGTTCCATTACCCCTTCGAGAACCGGGAGCTGTTCGAGGCCCGATTCCCGGCGGATTTCATCAGCGAGGCGGTGGATCAGACCCGGGGCTGGTTCTTCAGCCTGCTCGCGATCTCGACCATGCTCTTCGACAAGCCCGCCTACAGGAACGTGGTCACCTACCACCACGTGCTCGACAAGAACGGCAAGGAGATGCACAAGTCCCTGGGGAACACGGTCGATCCCATGGCGGTCATGGCTCAGCACGGCGCGGACGCCACCCGCTGGTACTTCTATTCCTCGGTGACCGTGGGCAACGAGTATCGCTTCGATCCGGACAGCGTGCGCGAGATCGTTCGGGGTTTCCTGCTGACGCTGTGGAACGTCTACGCCTTCTTCACCAACTACGCCCGGCTGGACGGCTTCGATCCGGACCAGGCTGAAATCCCGATCGCGCGACGGGCGATCCTGGATCGCTGGCTGCTGAGCGAGCTGGCTGGACTGGTGCAGGACGTCGAGCGGACCCTCGAGGCCTATGATCCCTACGCCGCCTCCCGCCGGATCGAGTCCTTCGTGGTCGACGATCTCTCCAAGTGGTACGTGCGGCGCTCCCGCCGGCGGTTCTGGAAGTCCGCCTCCGCCGACGACACGCGTGCCGCCTACCAGACGCTCTACCGGACGCTGGTCACAGTCGTCACCCTGCTGGCCCCCTTCATGCCCTTCGTCTCCGAGACCATTTATCGAAACCTGGTCGGGGGCAGACCGGGCCGGCCGGCGAGCGTTCACCTG
>VBIC01000120.1:7738-40132 GCA_005881425.1 Chloroflexota bacterium
CGTCGTGCGCGGCATCCAGGAGCTGCGCAAGCGGTCCGGCTTCTCGGTCGACGACCGGATCGCGATCTTCTACCAGGGAGACGGACTCCCGGCGGAGGCGCTGGAGCGGTGGCGCGATTACATCGCGGCCGAGACCCTGGCCGTGACCATGAGCCGCGAGCCGGCTCCCGCGGGTTCCTTCGAGAAGACCCTCGAGCTCGACGGCCACCCTCTGCGGGTCAGTGTGATGAAGGCCGCGCCCCGCTGAAGCTGCTGCCTCGTTACGCCGGGCTCGCGCTGGTGGCGGCACTTGTGATCGCCGTCGACCGGGGCACCGAGGTCTACGTCGACCGGCGCTTCGGCGTCGGTTACGGTCCCCGCCAGGTGGTCGACCACCTCCTTTTCCTGACCGTGATCCGCAACCGCGGAGCCGCCTTCGGCCTCTTTCAGAACTTCACGGTCGGGCTGCTCCTCATCTCGGCAGTGGTCGTGGTCGGCATCCTCGTCTACTACGCGCGCGTCCCCTCAGGCGACTGGCCGGCCCTGATCGGTTTCGCTCTGGTGGTCGGCGGCGCGATCGCCAACGCCTACGACCGGGGGGTGCAGGGCTCGGTGATCGACTTCATCCAGATCCCGCACTGGCCGGTCTTCAACGTGGCCGACTCCGCGATCACGGTGGGCGTGGCGCTGCTGCTGGTGGGCGCCTTCTGGCGCCGGCGACCGGCTCCATGAGATGGCCCGGGAGCACACCGTCCAGGAGCCGGCCGCTCGACTCGACCAGTACCTGGCGCGGCTCGAGCCCTCGATCAGCCGGACCCGGGTCCAGCGCCTGATCGTCGAGGGCCGGGTGCGCCTCAACGGGTCGGCGGCCCGTCCGGGCTCGCGGCTCAGGCCCGGCGACCGCCTGGCCTGGGAGGTGCCTCCGCCGGTACCCTCGACGCTGCGGCCCGAGCCGATCGACCTCGCGGTCGTCTACGAGGACGCCGACCTCCTGGTGATCGACAAGCCGGCCGGCCTGGTCGTCCATCCGGGGCCTGGACACGGGACCGGCACGCTGGTCCACGCGCTCCTGGCGCGCGGGCCCGCCTGGTCCTCGGTCGGCGGAGAGGAACGCCCGGGGATCGTCCACCGGCTGGACCGGGACACGTCCGGCCTGCTGGTGGTGGCCCGCAACGACGCCGCCCACCAGGGGCTCAGCCGCCAGTTGCAGGACCGGACCATGCGCCGTTCCTATCGCGCCCTGGTCGTGGGCGAGGTACCGGACGCGGCCGCCCGGATCGAGGCGGCCGTGGGCCGCGATCCGCGCCACCGGCAGCGCATGGCGGTGCTGGCAGCGGGTCGTGAGGCGGTCAGCGAGTTCCACCGGCTGGAGATCGCGGGACGCCACAGCCTGCTCGAGGTCACGCTCGGCACCGGCCGCACCCACCAGGTTCGGGTGCACCTGGCGTATATCGGGCATCCCATTCTGGGCGCCCCCGTCTACGGCCGGCGCTCGCCGCTGAGCTGGCACAGCCGCCCCCCGGCCGACTTCCAGGCGGCGTGGTCTGCGCTGGGCGGCTCTACAATTCCTTGAACATGCCCGGCGGAGGCGGCGCAGGAACGCAGGGATTGCTGATCGTGATCTCGGGTCCCAGCGGCGTGGGCAAGGACACGGTTCTCCGCCGGCTCTTCGAGCTGGCGCCCCACCTCGAGTACTCCGTCTCCTATACCACCCGGCCCCCGAGGCCGGACGAGATCGACGGCAGGAGCTATACCTTCGTCACCGAACCGGAGTTCCTGTCCCTGATCGCGCAGCGCGAGTTCCTGGAGTGGGCGAGAGTCTACGACCACTACTACGGCACCTCACGGCGACGGGTGGAGGAGGCGCTGCGGCGTGGTGACGACATCATCTTGAAGATCGACGTCCAGGGGGCGGGGTTCGTGCGCCGGCGCAAGCCGGACGCCCTCTCCATCTTCATCACCCCGCCCTCCACCGAGGAGCTCCTGAGCCGGCTGACCGGACGCAACACGGAGTCTGCCCAGGCGCTCGAGCTGCGCCAGCGGGAAGCGCTCGTGGAGCTGGGATTGGCCAAGGAGTACGAGCACGTAGTCTGCAACCGCGACGTGGACCAGTGCGCGCGCGAGATCCTCGAGCTGATCGGCCAGGAGCATGTCCGGCGGGGGGCTGAGGTATGAGCAGCTTCCTGCCTGGGCTCGACCTGCGCGAACGCCGGGTGGCGATGGCGGTTTGCGGTGGGATCGCGGCCTACAAGGCGATCGACGTCCTGCGTATCCTCACCGAGGCCGGTGCCGAGGTCCGGGTGTCGATGACCCCCGAGGCGCAGCGATTCATCCGGCCGCTCACCTTCGAAGCACTCTCCGACCAACCTGTCTTGAGCGACTGGCTCGAACCCGGGGCAGGCGGAGAGGCACACATCCGGCTCTCCGAGTGGGCTGAGATCCTGCTCATCGTGCCCGCGACCGCCAACACGATCGCCAAGCTGGCGCTCGGGCTGGCCGATGAGATCGTCTCCGGCACGGCGCTCGCCACCCGCGCGCCGCTCCTGCTGGCCCCGGCCATGAACGACGTCATGCTGGTTCACCCCAGGACCGAGGAGCACCTGACGACGCTGCGGGAAAGAGGCGCCTGCGTGGTCGCCCCGGCGGTGGGCAGGCTGGCCTCGGGCAAAGTGGGAGCGGGCCGGCTGGCCGCGCCGGAGCGGATCGTCGCCGCGGCCGAGGCGGTGCTCCAGGGTCGCCGGCGGCTGGAGGGCTGGCGCGTGGTGATCACGGCGGGTGGGACGCGTGAGGCGATCGACCCTGTGCGCTACCTGGGCAACTTCTCGAGCGGGAAGATGGGACGGGCGCTGGCCCAGGTGGCCGAAGCCCGCGGAGCGCAGGTGACCCTGATCACCACCCTACCCACCGGGCTCGAGGGGCTGAACGAGATCGCGGTCGGCAGCGCCCAGGAGATGCTGGCCGCCCTGGAGCAGCCGGCGCGGGAAGCCGATGCGGTCCTGATGGCCGCGGCGGTGGCGGACTACCGGGCGGCCGAGGTCGCCCCGGCGAAGATCAAGCGACGCCAGGAGCGACTGGAGCTGGGGCTGGTGCCCACCGCCGACCTGCTGGCCGGGCTCAGGCTCCGCCCCGGGGCGCTCAAGGTGGGCTTCGCCGCCGAGACCGAGGATCTCATCGAACGGGCCAGAGAGAAGCTCCGCGTCAAGCGCCTGGACCTGATCGTGGCCAACCCGGTCGGCCTGGACGGCCAGGGACTGGGGAGCGACTTCAACGCCGCGACCATCCTGGACGCGCACCGGGTGATCGCGGAGATCCCGCGGCGATCCAAGTGGGAGGTCGCGCAGCGGATCTGGGATGCGGTCGAGGCCGCCAGAGCTGGCAGTCGGTAACAGGGTCGATGCGGCCCCGGCTCAGGCCACGCGCTCCATCGCGCAGGTGGTGGTCGACGCCCGGGTGGGCAGCAGCTCGGGCCTCTTCGATTACCTGGTGCCCGAGCCGCTGCAGGGAATGGTCCAGGTCGGCCAGCGGGTCCGGGTGCCGTTCGGGAAACGACTGGTGTCCGGCTTCGTCTACGCCCTGACCGAGGCGCCGGCGGTGCTCGATCCCCGACCGATCGAAAGCCTGATCGACGCCGAGCCTCTGCTGCCGCCGGGCGTGCTCCGGCTGGCGGCCTTCGTCGCCGATCACTACGCCGCCCCGCTCGACGAGGTGATCCGGGCCATCGTGCCGCCCCGCGTCAGGGCGGTGACGGCCCGTCCTCCCAGGAGCCGGGCGCGGCGCAGCCGGATCCTGGCCCGGGCCGGCGCGGGCGAAGCCGTGGCGGCTCCACTGCTGGAGCCGGCCCAGCGCGCCGCAGTCGAGCGCATCAGCATCGCGGTGGCCCGCCAGGAGGCCGAGACCTTCCTGCTCCACGGCGTCACCGCCAGCGGCAAGACCGAGGTCTACCTGGCGGTGCTGGAGGCAGTGCTCCGCACCGGCGGTCAGGCGCTCGTGCTGGTGCCCGAGATCGCCCTCACGCCACAGGCCGTCGGCCGCTTCGCGGCCCGGTTCCCCGGCCGCCTGGCCGTCCTGCACAGCAGCCTTACCGAAGCCGAGCGCGCCGTCGAGTGGTGGCGCATCCGCCGGGGCGAGGCAGACGTCGTGATCGGGCCGCGGGCCGCGGTCTTCGCGCCCATCCCGAGGCTGCGTCTGATCGCCATCGACGAGGAGGAGGCATCTGCCTTCAAGCAGGACCGCATGCCCCGCTATCACGCGCCGACCGTGGCCCGCCGGCTGGCTCAGGACGCCCAGGCCGTTCTGGTGCTGGGCAGCGCGACTCCGAGCGTGGTCGCCTACGCTCGGGCGCTGGGCGGGCAGGATCGGCTGCTGGAGCTGCCCCACCGGGTGAAGGCGCTGGCCCTGCCGCCGGTGGAGGTGGTGGACATGCGGGCCGAGCTCAGGGCTGCGCACTACAGTCCCCTGAGCCGGCCGCTCCAGCAGGCCCTGGGCAGGACGCTGCAGGCGGGAGGCCAGAGCATCCTCTTCCTGAACCGGCGCGGGCTGGCGACCTTCGTCATCTGTCGCGACTGCGGCGCCGTCCGCCAGTGCGCCCACTGCAGCGTCGCCCTCGTCCACCACGCCGGCCTGGCGCGGCTTCAATGCCATTACTGCGGCGCGAGCGAACCGGTGCCGGTCCGCTGTCCCGCCTGCCGCAGCCGCGCCATCAAGTCCTTCGGCATCGGCACCGAACGGGTCGAGCAGGAGGTGCGGACGCTGTTTCCTGCCGCCCGCGTCCTGCGCCTGGATCGGGATGCGGTCAGGGGACGCGATGCGGCCGACCTGATCTTCGAACAGATGCTGCGGGGTGAGGGCGACGTCCTGGTCGGAACCCAGCTGGTGGCCAAGGGTCTCGACCTTCCCGGGGTGATGACGGTCGGCGTGGTCAACGCCGACACCAGCCTGCACTTCCCCGACTACCGCTCCTCGGAGCGGACGTTCAGCCTGCTGACCCAGGTCGCCGGCCGCGCCGGCCGCGGCACCCGTCCCGCTGAGGTCTACGTGCAGACCTATACCCCTGACCACCCCGCGGTGCGCCACGCGAAATACCACGACTATCGCGGCTTCTTCCGCGAGGAACTGGCGCTGCGGCAGGCCTACCGGTTCCCGCCCTTTGCCGAGCTCATCCTGGCGACATACGCACATCGCGACGAGGCCCGCGCGCTGGGCGAAGCGCGGGGGTACGTCGAACAGCTGTCTGCTACAATCGGGCTGCGCAAACTGGACGACATCGAGGTCCTCGGTCCCTCCGCTGCGTTCGTCTACCGGCTGAGGGATGAGTACCGGGTCGAGGTGACGATCCGGGGGGTGGCGCTCCACCGAATCACGGATCGGCTTCCTCGCGGACGCGGATGGACGATCGACGTCGACCCTATGTAGGAGAATCGCAGGCGTGGCGGTCTTACCGATCCTGACCCAGGAGGCTCCCATCCTTCGCCAGAGGGCGAAGCGGGTGCCCCGCGTCGACGACAGCATTCGCAAGCTGATCGACGACATGGTGGACACCATGGTGGCGGCGCCCGGGGTCGGCCTGGCGGCTCCCCAGGTCGGAGTCGGGCTGCGGGTGGCGGTGATCAAGACCGATCAGAACCTGCACACTCTGGTCAACCCGGAGATGGTCAAGGCGGAGGGCGAGCAGATCGGGATGGAGGGATGCCTTTCGGTCCCGGGCTACGTCGGCGAGGTCAAGCGTGCGCTCCGCGTCGTCGCCCGGGGCCTGAACCGCAACGGCCGGCCGGTGCGGGTCAAGGGCGATGGACTCCTCGCCCGCGCCATCCAGCACGAGATCGACCACCTCGACGGCATCCTCTTCACCGACCGCCTGACCAGCCTGGGGACGCTGCGCAAGGTGGAGCTGGAAGAGGAGGAGCAGAAGGCCGAGCTCGTCGGGGCCTAGGCCGGCCTGCGGCCCCGTGAGGCTGGTATTCGCTGGGACGGGCGCCTTCTCGGTCCCCACCCTGCGCCGGCTGCATGAGTCCGGGCATGAGCTGGCCCTGGTCGTGACCCAGCCGGATCGCCCGGCGGGCCGCGGGCTGCGGCTGCGGTCCTCGCCGGTCAAGGAGGCCGCGTTGGGACTGGCCCTGGACCTCTTCCAGCCGTCGCGGGTTCGCGACCAGGACGCGATGGAGCGGATCCAGGCCGCCCGGCCCGCCGCGCTGGTGGTCGCCGCCTACGGTCAGATCCTGCCCATCGACCTTCTCACCCTCGCGCCGCTGGGAGCGATCAACGTGCACGCTTCCCTGCTGCCCCGCCATCGGGGGCCCGCTCCCATCCCATGGACCATCCTCCTTGGCGACAGCCGCGCCGGAGTGAGCATCATGAAGATGGACGCCGGCGTCGATACCGGTCCCCTCCTGAAGCAGGAGTCCGTCGCGCTCCAGGGCGACGAGACCGCCCCCTGGCTGGAGAGCAGGCTGGCGGCCCTGGGCGCCGACCTCCTCCTCTCCACCCTGGACGAGCTGGCTCACGGATCCACCCGGCCGGAGCCGCAGCCGCAGCCCGCGACCGGAGCCACCTATGCCCGCCGTCTTTCAGCGGCGGATGGCGACCTCGACCAGGACCTGGCCGCGGCCGAAATCGACCGTCGGGTCCGGGCTCTCAGCGGCGAGCCGGGCTGCTGGATCACGCTGGGCAAGGCCCGGGTGAAGGTGCTGGAGGGCTCGCTCTCGAGCGCTCCGCAGGGCGCTCCAGGCCAGGCCCTTCACACCCGCGACGGTACCTACCTGATCCGGACCGTCCAGCCGCCGGGCGGCCGGCCGATGCCAGTCGAGGACTACCTGCGGGGAAGGCGATGAGCCCACGCAAGCAGGACCGGGACACGGTCATCGCCAGCAACCGCGCCGCCTACCACAACTATTTCATCCTGGAGACCGTGGAGGCGGGCATGGCTCTGCGCGGCACCGAGATCAAGTCCTTGCGCGACGGTGGGGCCAACCTTCGTGAGGGCTTCATCCGGATCAGCGACGGCGAGGCCTTCCTGGTCAACGTCCACATCAGCCCTTACGAGCAGGGGACCGTCTTCAACCACGAGCCGCGCCGGGAGCGCAAGCTCCTGCTTCACCGGGCGGAGATCATCGCCCTGGGGACGACCATCAAGCAGAAAGGGCTGACCCTGGTCCCACTGCGAATGTACTGGAAGGGCAACCGGGCCAAGCTCGAGATCGGGCTGGCCAAGGGGAAGCGCCTCCACGACAAGCGGGAGGCGATCAGCGCCCGCGAAGCCCAGCGGGAGATGGATCGGGCCCGTATGCGCAACGCATAGTCGGGGCGATCGCGGGGGAGAATCAAAGGGACTCCGGCTGCCTGGCGGGGGACCCAGGTCTCGACGGGGTAGTGGACTGCAAGATGGCGGGCCGTGTCGCCGAGCACGTAAAAGCGGCAAGGCTATAAACGCCAACAATCGCGAACTGGCCCTCGCTGCGTAAGTAGCGAAGCCAAACCGGGGCTAGACCCCGGCGCCGATCCGCTCCGCGTCAGCAGGAACGGAAACCGGCGTTAAAGCTCGCTGACTCGCTCCCGGCGGGCGTCGCGGCCGCCGGGCGGACTCTCTACCGCGACTGGCCTTGACGGATCCGGTCCCACGGGAGCCCTCAAGGCGAGATCGAGAACCGGGACTACGCTCGTAGAGATCTTGCGGAACGCTGCTTCGGACGCGAGTTCGATTCTCGCCGCCTCCACCAGTCGGCCGCAGTCAAGCGGCCGACTGGCCGAACTTACGCGCGCCATGGCGCCTCCGGGGCTCCGCGGGGCGCTCGCAGCGAAATTTGACGCAGCTCGCTTGCCTTGCGCCTCGCCCCTATGGCGCCGGCGCTTCACGCGCGAAAGCGCGCCCCCTGGCCTTCGGCCGGGGGACCCCGACTCCAAGCTGGCGGGCGAGCCCTAGCTTGCGGGCTGGGCGAAGGTGAAGGACGTAAGGAGCGCCTGGAACTCGGACTGGCGGCTGGTTCCGGGTCCCTTCTCGATCTCGAAGGTGTCGCCATCGTGTTCCAGGATCACGATCAGCTCACCGGCCGCCGGGCCTTCCTGGGTCACGGCCACTCGGTCGGCGGCCTCACCCGCCACCGTGATCCCGGTCACGGAGTTCCCCTGGGCGATGCTCGCCTCGAGGGCGGCCTTGGGGCCGGCGAAGACCCGGATCGCAAGTGGGGGCTCGAAATCGGTCGCGGCGGGGACGTGCTGCGGCAGCCCGGCCGGGCCGAAGGCGACCACGCTCAGCGCCCCGCCGGCACCCGGTTCGGCGGTGTAATCCCGAGACACCCAGCCCCGCGGATAGCAGACCCGGTAGCCCAGATTGGCGTGCTGGTACCCCTGGGCGCCGGGGCAGGCCGAGGCCGGGACCGACGCCGGCGCCTGTACAGCGACTGAGTTGGCGTCGGAAGGGGCGCTGGAATCGCAACCGGCCAGCGCAACGGTGAGCAGGAAGGCTGGGAGATACCGCCCCCCGCGGCGGCGCGTCACGCCGGAAAGCCTAGCGCAAACTCAGAGCAACCGCATGACGGCGTCGGCCAGCCACCATGCGGCAAGCCCGCCGGCCAGCGCCGGCAGGAGGCCGCCGAACCGTGTGATCCAGGCCACCGTGTAGGCGGGGCCGACGAGCAGGAGCGCGGCCGGGTTTGCCTTGCCCACGCCGACCCGGGCCTGCTCGGCCAGGGGCCCCGCCTCCTCGTAGGTGGGCAGGGAGTGGGCGGCGAAGGCCAGGCCCAGCCAGATCTCGATCCAGGTCAGCCAGGTGGCGGGCAGGTGGAGAACGGAGTGCGGCGCGAGTGCCGGAGCCAGGCAGACGACGGCCAGGACCAGGGCCACGAGTGTGGGCAGGAAGGCGATCGCCGCCGCCAGCCCGAGCTGGGGTGGCGCTTCGTAGACGGTGTAGGCGGCAGGGTCGTCGACCCGGAAGAAGACAGCCTCTTCGATCACGAGCCCCGACCGGTGGACGATCAGCACCTGCACCGCCGCGCGCATCACGACCGCTGGGAGGCCGATCAGGTGCACCCCTTTTGCCAGCCGGAGCGCCGCGCCGGGAATCAGCCCCCTGGTCGCGGTGGCCCGGGCCAGCTCGACCGTGTACGGAGTGCCACGTGTGATGGCCGCCCGGGCCACGGTCCCGACCTGGCCCGCGCCCACGCGGACCACGGTGCCGAGCTGGTGGGCGCCATCCTGGATCAGGGGGGTGGCCTGCCGGCGCCAGCGCTCCCAGGGCAGGGATCGAATCCAGGTGAGGGCCTGTTCGTAGAGCGAGGGTCCCGGCGGTGCCGGCGGCTGCTTCCAGGCCGGCTGCTCGGGGCCAGGGCCTTCTGCGGCCGGCCCGCTCGCCGGCAGCTGGAACGGGAGGTCTTCCTGGATGGGGTCGAGTGCGCCGCTCAGCTCGGGCCTCCGCGCGGATGCGTGGCCGTCCTGACCAGGGAGAGGAAGGCCTCGTTGTCGACCGTGTTGTCGAGCATGACCATGGGCTCGAAGTAGCGAGCGGTGGCCCAGGCCGAGAGGCCGGCGCGGCGATCGCCGTCGAGCAGGTAGCAGTAGGCCTGGTAGGCCCAGGCTTTGGAGGAATCAGGAACCACACCCACCGCCTGCTCCATCTGGGCCGCGCACCCGCCGTAGTCATGCTGGGCCAGCAAAGCCTTTCCGCGGCTGTAGTGCGAGAGCCCGGTGACGGCGCCTGGCAGCCCCGCCCCGGCCATCAGGACCAGGGCCATAGTGCCCCCGACCACGATCATCACCCAGCCCGGGAACGCAGGAAGTCCCGCGCGTGCCCGGCGCAGCGGCAGGAGGGCGGCTTCATAGCGCACCAGCCGGTCGCTGAGCTCCAGGTCGGAGACCTCGGGCAGGGAGGGCTGGGCCACCCGGCGGGCGTCCTTGAGCAGGGCGACCGCGGTGGGGATGTCGCCGGCCGAGAAGCGCAGGTCGGCTTTGAAGACCAGGGCGTCGCGCGCCGCCGGGTCCTGGCGCAGCGACCGGTCCAGGAAGTCCTCGGCCAGCGCGGTCTCGCGCCGCCAGTAATGGATCATTCCCAGGCCCTGCAGCGCGGTGGCGTTCATAGGCTCCCGGTTGAGGACGGCCTGGTATTCATGGGCGGCTCCGGCGAAGTCCGAGGTCCGGATCTTGGCCAGGCCGAGCAGGTTGCGGGCGTCGATGAAGGTCGGATGGGCCTGCACCAGGTTGGCAAGGAGGGCCACGGCGGGCTGCGGGTCTTGCGCGCCGACGAAAGCGAAGGCCAGATAGTACGCCGCGTAGGCGTCGTCCGGGTTAAGGCGAACCTCCGCCGCGAGCAGCGGCAGCGCCTCGTCGAATTTGTGCCGGCGGATCAATGCCAGCCCGTCATTGATGGACACGGGGACCCTGGCCTGTCCCAAGCAACGCTCCTGTCCCTGCGCCCTTGCGCGTCGCGAGCCGGCCTCAGGCCGCTTTCGGGTCGATCAGCCAGCGCTCGGCGATGTAGGCCAGGACCGCCCGGTCGAAGTCCAGGCCCCGCAGACCGGCCGTCGCCGGCCAGCTGGCGCGAACCTCGTCCTCGAGGCGGCGGTAGGCCTCGAGATCGAGTCCCTGGGCGAAGTCCCAGGCTCGCGCCGCCAGCTCCGCGTTCAGGGGTTTCACAGCTTCCTGCCTCTATAACGTGGGAAGGCGGCAACAGGATTCCCTGCCAGTAGTGTCACGCTACGTCGGCAGCAACGGAGGCCGCGCCAGCGCCCGCGGCCTCAGGTCCTGAGCGCCCGGATCGGCTCCAGCGACGCGAGGTCGTCCATCGAGGACAGGTCGCCCGGCGGCTCTCCCAGGAACACGTTGCGGATCACGCGCCGGAGGATCTTCCCATTGCGCGTCTTTGGCAGCCGCGGGATGACGTGCACGGCCTGGGGCCGAAAGGGCTTGCCCAGCTCGCGTTCGATGCTCCCCGAGACGGCGGCCGGAATGCTCGCCAGGTCGGCGCCCGGCCTGGCCACCACGAAGACGACCACCGCCTGGCCCTTGACCGGGTCCGGTATGCCCACGGCGGCCGCTTCCGCGACCGGGGTTCCATCCAGGGCCGCCGCCTCCAGCTCGGCTGGGCCGACCCGCTTGCCGGCGACCTTGATCGTGTCGTCCGATCGTCCCAGGATGAACCACTGGCCGTCCTGGTCGATCATGGCCCAGTCGCCGTGCACCCAGACACCTGGCCAGCGCGACCAGTAGGTGTCCAGGTAGCGCTGCGGATCCTTCCAGAAGCCGAGGGTCATGCCCAGGTACGGCTGGCGGACAACCAGCTCCCCCACCTGGCCCTTCACCGGCCGTCCCTGATCGTCGTAGACGGCCGCGTCTACGCCCGGGATCGGGCCGGCGAAGCTACCGGGCCGGATGGGCGTGAGAAGGTTGCCCGATACCAGCCCGCCGCCGCACTCGGTCCCGCCCGAGTAGTTCATGATCGGCACGCGCCGGCGGCCGACGCGGTCGAAGAGCCATTCCCAGGCCTCCGGCGTCCAGGGCTCGCCGGTCGAGGCCAGCACCCGGAGGGCGGGCAGCGGCTGGGCCTGGGCGAAGGCGTCGCCGTGGGGCATGAGGACGCGGACCAGAGTGGGCGAGAGTCCAAGGTGGGTGACCCCGTGCCCCGCCGCCACCGCCCACACGCGCCCGGGGTCGGGATGGTCAACCGCGCCGTCGTAGAAGACTGCGGTGGCTCCCAGCATCATGCTCCCGAAGATCAGCAGAGGTCCCATCACCCAGCCGATGTCCGTGACCCACATGACTCGGTCCCCGGGGCCGACGTCCATGCCGTAGGCCCAGTCCTGCCCGGCCTTGATGGGCAGGCCGGCGTGGCCGTGGATGGTGCCCTTGGGACGGCCGGTCGTGCCCGACGTGTAGAGCAGCAGGAGCGGGTCCTGCGGGCTCATGGCTTCCGTTTCCACTGGCTCACGCGCTCCCTGGACCAGCTCCTCCCAGCGGAGGTCGCGCCCCGCGGTCATCGGGATCCCGGCGGCGCCCGAGCATCGGACGACCACCACCCGCTCCACGCCGGGCAGGCCTGAGACCGCCTCGTCGGCAACCGGCTTCATCAGCACCGGCCGTCCCCGGCGGACGGCGCCGTCCGCAGTGATCAGCACGCGCGCGCCCGCGTCATCGAGCCGCTGGCGGATCGCCTGCGCCCCGAAGCCTGAGAAGAGCGGCACCACGATCGCGCCCAGCTTGGCGCAGGCCAGGACGGCGACCGCCGTCTCCAGCACCAGCGGCAGGTAGATCCCGACCGCCACCCCCCGGGTGACGCCGGCCGACTTCAGGCCCGCGGCCGCCCGCTCGACCTCGGCCTCGAGCCCGCCATAGGTGAGCGATCGCCTCGTACCTTCCTCCGTTTCTGCCGAGAGGGCGAGACGGTCGGGCGCGGTGGCGGCATGGCGACGGACAGCGGAGTCGTAGGCGTTGAGGCTGGCTCCCACGAACCAGCGCGTGAAGGGGACGCCGTTCGAGGTGTCCATCACCTGGCTGTAGGGGGTCCTGAAGACGATGCCGAGATCCCTTACCATCGCCTCCCAGAACCAGGCCGGCTCCTCGACCGCCTTGCGGCAGAGGTCCGGGTAGTCCCTCAAGCCGTGCCCCCTGAGGAAGCGGTGGAGACGGGTTCGCTCGCTCTGCTCCCGGGTCGGGGCCCACGCCGCCTGGACCACGCTCATCGCCTCAATCGCCTCCCTTGCCCCGATGGTCTCCGGTCCAGAAGCCCTGCGGATCGGCGTGCCGGATGTAGGCCAGCTCCTCCTGGGTGGGAGGTTCGGTGACCGCAGGCGTCCCATCGCTCTCCACCGCGAAGCCGGTCGCGGCCCGCACATGCGCCAGGCTGACCTCGGGATGCAGGCTCCTCAAGCGGAAGCGTCCCTGACGAAGGTCGAAAACGCCCAGCGTGGTGATCAGGGTGGCCGGACCGCCACGCCGGCGTCCGGGGAAGTGGCCCGGCGAGGTGACGTAGGAGACGCGCTCTCGGAAGCGGCGGGGCTCGTGCTCCATGATCAGCACGGTGCGCTGCGCCAGGCTGGCGATGTCCTGCCCGCCGCCGCTGCCGGGAAGGCGGACCGGACGCCCCTCGCCGCCGGCCCAGGTAGTGTTGAGATTGCCCAGCGGATCGACCTCGGCGCCGCCGATGAAGCCCACGTCGACCCGGCCTTGCTGCAGCAGGCTCATCACGTCGAGCAGTCCCACACAGGCCAGCGCGCCGGCGATGTTGGGGGGATCGCCCATGGTGTAGATGAAGGCCTCGGCCGGACGGTCGCGGATGATTCCATTCTCGAACAGTCCCACGGCCTCTGGGGCGTGTGTGGCCTTGGCCAGGCCGAAGCCGAGAAGCGGCAGGCGCATGCCCACGAAGACGACCTCCCGGTCGTGGATCTCGCGGCCGGCCGCGACCACCATCAGCTCGCGGCGGGTGTAGGTAGCGATTGCGCTCATGGCGCGAAGTTGGCGGCGGCTGCCAGCCGCTGATCCCGGACGCGCAGCCGGTCGAGCGCCGGCTGGCCCAGGTGGGCGAGGTAGGCGTCACGGCTGGCGATGCCGAGGACCCATTCGTCGAGCCAGGCCCGGTAGCCTTCCAGGGTGCGCGAGCGGCCGTGATAACCGAGAAACGTCTCGAAGTCGCGCCGCCAGTATCCCTGGACCGAGGCCGGCAGTGCGCCACCGGGCACCTCCACCACGGCATCCACCAGGAGGCCGGGGATGACCGTCCGGTTGGGATCCGAGCGGATCACTTCGTCCGCCACGATCTCCTCGCAGGTCACGATGGTGCGGCGCGCGGCGTAGACGCCCTCCAGAGTGAGCCCCAGGTTGCCCCACAAGTGGGCGTTGCCGTGCCGGTCGGCGCGCTGGGTGTGGACGATGGTGACGTCGGGCCGGATCGCTCCCACGGCCAGCAGCGGCGGGCCGCCGAAGGGATCGTCCTGGGGGCGGATCCGGGGGTGGTCGCGGACGATGTCGCTCCCGATTCCGGTGAGCGTGGGCAGGTAGGGCACGCCCATGGCGGCCGCCTTGAGGCCCAGGCCGACCGTGAAATTGCTGTGCTCCTCGACGGTGATGGGATGGGGTATGCCTTGCTCGAGCGCGCGCCGGAAGCAGTAACCCGAGCCCCCGGCCACGTTGCCGACCCAGGCCGCGATCACGCGGGTCACGCAGCCGGCGCCGATCAGCTGGTCGAAGGCCATGTCGGAGATCGGGCCGATCAGGGTGAGATCCCTGCGCCGCTGACGGATCAGCTCGTGGACCGCGGCGAAGGGGATGCCCGATTCCAGCGCCAATCCCAGCGCGATCGCATCGGCGTCGTGGACGTGGGCCGCGATCGCGTCCCCCAGTGATTGACGCTTGTCGCTCATCCTGGCCTGATGGTACCCAGAGCGGCAAGAGGTAGGCTGACACCGTGACCGAGTGTCCGCGCTGCGGCCGCACCCTGCCCGAGGACACGGCATTCTGCCCCCACTGCGGGGCCCAGCGGCGGGTGCCCACGATGGAGGGCGACGTGATCGATGCCAAGCAGGCTCCGGCCCCGACTCGTGGGGCGAATCCCTGGGCGGCCGCGGCGCTGTCGATCATCCCCGGACTGGGACACGTCTACGCCGGCGCCCCGCTGCGCGGGCTCGCCTTCTTCGCCGGCGTCGTCGGTCCCGAGGTACTGGGCACCGAGCTCGACCTCACAGTGATCGGCGACGCGATCGGGATCCCGCTCAATCTCGGCGGGCTCGGGCTCTGGGCCTTCTGCACCTTCGACGCCTACCGAACCGCGCGCCGCCAGCGTGCGATCTCGGCCTGAAATCCTGAAACGATCCCCGCAAGCTTGACTCTTTAAGCTCGGATTCGTGGCTCGGGATCGACGGGTTCTTCTGGTCGAGGATGACCCGGCCACCGCGGAGCTGTTTCTGGAGCAGCTGCGGGGGGACGGCGTGCCCATCGAGCACGCGGCCACGGCGCGCGCTGCCGATCAGTTCGTGCGCAGCCGGCGGCCGGTTCTGGTCCTCGTGGACTTGAGCCTGCCCGACATGGCCGGCCGGAGCCTGGCCGAGTCGTGGGCCTCCGATCCGCTGCTCGGCGAGATCCCGATATGGATCGTCAGCAATTCGGATGCGCAGGACAACCTCTGGTGGCACGAAGTCCCGAACGTGCAGCGCTACTTCTTGAAGTCGCGCGTCTCCCTGGGGCGGCTCTCGGTCGAGATCCGCGCTACCCTCGGACTGCCCTACGGCGACCGCCTAGTGAACCGGCTCGCCCGTTAACCGCTGGTGGGCGTCAGGCCCGGCGTGGCTACGAACCACTTGCCGCCGACGCCGTCGCCGTAGACGTCCCCGCTGTCCTTGTCCTTGCTGTAGGTGTACAGGGGATGGCCGTTGTACAGGACCTGGTGGCCGTTGGCTCCGTCCAGCGTGCTCAGAGTTCCGGTCAGGCCGGCGGGCGCCTGCAGGCTACCGGTGGGCGCCACCAGCGGGGGCCAGCTGGCCGCACAGCCTCCGGTACAGACGATCATGGTCGCGCTGTCCGGCTTGAACCAGTAGAGCGTGAGCCCCTGCTGATTGGTGAGGACGGTCTCGGATTTCCCGCTGACAGTTTTCGTCGCGGTCATCACGATCGAGGCCTTGGCCGACCTGGTGGCGGCGGGGGTCGCGACGGAACCGCAGGCGGCGATCGCCAGCACGGCGGCGCCAGTGAGCGCCCACCTGGCAAGGCTGGATCCAATCATGTCCTGACTCCTTTGGGCTGAGATGCGGCGCGATGCCGCCCTTCTCTACGTCCCCGGGTTACGAGCCCGCCGGGCGAGTCGCGCTTCGCGCGTCAGCGCCGGCGGCGGGAAGGCGAGGCGCGAGCATCCGAGCCGGCCCGCTACAGTGTGGCGGCGAGGGCCGCGGAGCCTCGCAGGCGCCATGGCGCGGCTAGGTTCCGGTCGGTATCAGGGCCACCTTCTGGCGCGGCACCCGATCGATCAGGACCTCGCAGGGCGCTTCGCGCATGACCTGGTCCGCGATCCGCCCCAGCGGGCCTTCATTGGGCCGGTAGTGATAGGAAATCCCCATCACGATCAGATCCACTCCTTCCTCACGCGCGATCTCCACGATCCGATGAGCCGCCTGACGGGCGGCGGCTACCCTGGTCTGCGGCTCGATCGCGTGCTGCATGGCGAGGAAGGCTGCGGCGTCGAGCGCCCCCTGAATCCT
This sequence comes from Chloroflexota bacterium, assembly GCA_005881425.1. GTDB lineage: Bacteria > Chloroflexota > Dormibacteria > CF-121 > CF-121 > CF-120. The sequence goes on from VBIC01000120.1 coordinate 23,887, forward strand.
GGGGTCGCGATCAGGCACTACCAGTGGTGACTGCAGCGGGATCTCGTGCACGTAAACGATGATCATCTGGGCCTTGTGACCCTGGTTGAGCCGGGCGGCGAGCTCCACGGCACGTACCGAGGCTCCGAGGTCGATGATCGGAACCATCACCTTGCGGATGGCCTGCACCGAGCGCACCGTGCTGGTGGCGCCACGCGGCGCGGGCGGCGGCACCCGCAGCATCCAGCCCAGGGTGCCGGCCAGGCCGATGGTGAAGGCGACCGCCACCAGAAGCCCGACGGCGCTCATCGGTCTCGGGCGGCAGCCTGCAGCCGCCAGACGCCGAATGCGATCATGCCAATCCCGGCCACGGCGTAGGGAAGCGACCGCACCTGGACCAGGTCGCGGAGCAGGATCAGGGCGCCGAGGACCAGCGCCAGCCAGCCCACCAGGCGGGTGTAGCCTCCGCGGATCAGGTTCAGCAAGGTGGGATCATGACGGTGTGGGCGCTGCCTGCTGGAAGAAGCGCTCGACCTTCTCCGCGCCCAGGGTGGTCGGACAGATCGTCTCCAGGCCCAGGTCCGCGTAGATGCTCTGACGTTCGGGATCGTAGATGCGGCAGATGACGCGCTTGACGCCGAAGACGTGCTTGGCCAGTTGAGCCGCCATGATATTGGTGGTGTCGGAATCCGTGACCGCGACGAAGGCCTCGGCCCGGTCCACTCCGGCGCGCCGGAGGACGTCCTCATCGACGGCCGAGCCGAGCACCATCTCTCCCGTGAACTCCTCGCCCAGCCGGCTGAAGGGCCGTTCGCTGGCGTCCACCACGGTGACGTCGTCCCCCTCGGCGCTGAGCCACCGAGCCAGGCTGGCGCCGACTCGACCGCAGCCGACGATGAGCGTGCGCATGCCTGCACAACCTATTCTACGCGTGGGTTTTCGGCGATGGCCCTTCCCGCCGGCAGCGCGCGGGACCGTTTAGCGCCCAATTCGGGCGGGTATACGCGTATACGTATTCGCAAAGCCCGGTGGAAGGCCCCGCTGGACCGCTGACGGGCCGGAGGAGAAATCGGTATGGCAAAGACTGTTGGAATCGATCTCGGGACGACCAACTCGGTCGTTGCCGTCATGGAAGCCGGCGAGCCCGTGGTCATCGCGAACGCCGAGGGCGGCCGGACCACGCCGTCGGTGGTCGCGTTCACGAAGTCGGGGGAGCGGCTGGTGGGCCAGCTGGCTCGGCGCCAGGCCGCGGTCAACCCCGAGAACACGGTCTTTTCGATCAAGAGGTTCATGGGCCGCAAGTTCGAAGAGGTAGACCGCGAGCGGAAGATGGTGCCCTACCGCACCCTCGCTGGCAAGGACGGCCGGGTCGAGGTCGAGATCCAGGGCCAGCGCCACACACCCGAGCAGATCTCGGCCATGATCCTGCAGAAGCTGAAGACCGACGCCGAGTCGTATCTCGGTGAGAAGGTGACCGACGCCGTGATCACGGTCCCTGCCTACTTCAACGACTCTCAGCGGCAGGCGACCAAGAACGCCGGCCAGATCGCGGGGCTCAACGTCATCCGGATCATCAACGAGCCGACCGCCGCGGCGCTCGCCTACGGGCTGGAGAAGAAGGAGAACGAGAAGATCCTGGTCTTCGACCTGGGAGGCGGCACCTATGACGTGTCCGTGCTCGAGGTCGGCGAGGGCGTCTTCGAGGTCAAGGCCACCAACGGCGACACCCACCTGGGTGGCGACGATTACGACCGGCGCCTCGTCGACTACCTGGCCGATGAGTTCAAGCGCGAGCAGGGCATCGACCTGCGCAACGACCGGCAGGCGCTGCAGCGGCTGACGGAGGCCGCCGAGAAGGCCAAGATCGAGCTCTCCAGCCGTCCCGAGACGGACGTCAACCTGCCCTTCATCACCGCCGACCAGAACGGCCCCAAGCACCTGGACATGAAGATCACGCGGGCCAAGTTCGAGCAGCTGACGGCAGACCTCACCGACAAGTGCGTCCAGCCGTTCAACAGCGCTCTCAAGGACGCGGAGCTCGGGCCGGGCGACCTCGACGAGGTCATCCTGGTCGGTGGCGCGACCCGGATGCCCGCCATCCAGGAGCTGGTAAAGCGGCTCACCAACGGCAAGGAACCGCACCGCGGAGTCAACCCCGACGAGGTCGTCGCGGTCGGTGCCGCGATCCAGGCCGGTGTGCTGAAGGGCGAGGTCAAGGACGTACTTCTGCTCGACGTCACGCCGCTATCGCTCGGCATCGAGACTCTGGGTGGAGTGATGACCAAGCTGATCGAGCGCAACACCACCATCCCGACCTCCAAGAGCCAGATCTTCTCCACGGCTTCGGACAGCCAGCCGTCGGTCGAGATCCATGTTCTGCAGGGCGAGCGGGAGATGGCATCCGCCAACAAGACACTGGGCAAGTTCCATCTCGACGGCATCGCGCCGGCGCCGCGGGGCATGCCTCAGATCGAGGTGACCTTTGACATCGACGCCAATGGGATCCTGAACGTGCGGGCCAAAGACCTCGGCACGGGCAAGGAACAGAAGGTGACGATCACCGCCTCCACGACCCTGAACAAGGACGAGGTCCAGCGGATGGTGAAGGACGCCGAGGCCCACGCCGAGGAGGACCGCAAGCACCGTGAGGAGGTCGAAGCCCGCAACCAGGCGGACAGTCTTGTCTACCAGGCTGAGAAGCTGCTGGCCGACAACGCGGACAAGATCGACAGCGGTCTCAAGGACGAAATCCAGGGCAAGATCGAACCCGTCAAGCAGGCCCTCAAGGACAACGATGCCGCCCGCATGAAGTAGCAGATCTACCGCCAGGCGCAGGGTGCGGCCGCGGGGGCGCAATCGGCGACCGGGACCGAAGGCCCGGGCTCGGACGGCAAGGCTCCCGAGGGCGACGTGGTCGACGCCGACTTCAAAGAGGTCTAGCCGCGGGCGCTCGCGGCCGGAGCACGAAGTCGTCGTCGTGCACGGCGGGCGGAACGTGATGCAGCTCCATCTCCTCGCGCTCGATCGGCTTGACCCGCCAGCCACGGTGATATACGAGATCGCCGCCCAGGTAGGCGCTGAGCAGCAGGACACCGCTCGCCGCACCGCCCAGCCACAGGGATCTGGTCGAGGCTCGGCGGTGCAGGCCGCCGCCCTTGAGTGAGGCGACGCCCAGAGCCAGGGCGAGCAGGTTGAGGAGGCCGTGCGTGAAGCCGGTCTTCTGCGCGGGATCAGGTAGTCGGTCAGCCCCGCCAGCGCGGTCGGCACCGCCGCCGCGACTCCCACGGTCGTAGCCGCGAAACCCGCAGACTCGAGCGCCGGCTCCCGCCGCCAGCGACCCAGGCAGCTGAAGAGGAAGCCGGTCGGAATCAGGGCCGCGGGCAGGTCGGTGAGGATCGCATGCAGAGGATGGCCGGCGATCACCAGGTTGACGGCTGGTAGCTTGCGCCGCACCGCCTCCCAGCGCTGCGGCAGTCCGTGCGGACCTTGCGGCGTTAACATGGGTCAGCTCTCCTTCAATCATGCAAACAGACGCGCGCCAGGCGGGGCAAGGTTTAGGCTGAATTGCCAGACGGGTAGATCGAGAACATGCCACTTCGTCCCGACCGTCTGACCGAGAAGTCCCAGGAGGCCATCGCCCAGGCCCAGGCATTCGCGTCCGAGGCTCAACAGCAGGAGGTCTCACCCGAGCATCTGCTGCGGGCGCTGCTGGAACAGAGCGAAGGCGCCGTGCCCGCCATACTGTCCAAGCTGGGTGCCAATCCGCAGCAGCTGAGCGGCTCGGTCCAGGCCTACCTCGATCGCCAGCCCAAGGTCTACGGAGCCGAGAGCTATCTGGGCGCGCGGCTGAGGCGCGTCCTCGAGGCGGCCTGGAACGAGATGGAGCGGCTCAAGGACGAGTACGTCTCCACCGAACACCTGCTGCTGGCCATCGTGGACGAGAGCAACGCCGAAGGCGCACGACTGCTCCAGTCGGCCGGCGTGACGAAGGACAAGATCTTCCAGGCACTGACGCAGGTCCGTGGATCGGCGCGGGTGACCGACGCCTCTCCGGAATCGAAGTTCCAGGCGTTGGACAAGTACACCCGCGATCTAACCGCCCTGGCTCGCCAGGGAAAGCTCGACCTGGTCATCGGGCGGGAAGACGAGATCCGGCGCGTGATCCAGGTCCTCTCCAGGCGGACCAAGAACAACCCGGTGCTGATCGGCGAGGCCGGAGTCGGAAAGACCGCGATCGTCGAAGGCCTGGCCCAACGCGTCGTCCAGGGAGACGTCCCTGAATCACTCAAGAACAAGCGTGTGGTCTCCCTCGACCTCGGCGCCCTGATCGCCGGCACCAAGTACCGTGGCGAGTTCGAGGACCGGCTCAAGGCGGTGCTCAAAGAGATCGAGTCGGCCTCGGGCCAGATCATCCTCTTCATCGACGAACTGCATACTCTGGTCGGCGCCGGCGCGGCCGAAGGCGCGATGGACGCCTCCAACATGCTCAAGCCGATGCTGGCTCGCGGCGAGCTGCACTGCATCGGCGCGACGACGCTCGACGAGTACCGCAAACACATCGAGAAGGACGCCGCGCTGGTCGAGGACACCATCTCCATCCTTCGCGGACTGAAGGAACGGTACGAGGTCCACCACGGAGTCAAGATCACGGACTCGGCGATCGTGGCCGCGGCCATGCTCTCCAACCGTTACATCACGGATCGGTTCCTCCCCGACAAGGCCATCGACCTGATCGACGAGGCGGCGGCCAGCCTGCGCATGGAGATCGACAGCCTTCCCCAGGAGCTGGACGTGGTGGAGCGTCAGATCCGCCAGCTCGAGATCGAGCGCCAGGCCCTGAAGAAGGAGACGGATTCCGCCTCCAGGTCGCGGCTTGCGGCTCTGGAGAAGGAGCTGGCCGACCTCCAGGAGCGCAGCCGGGGGATGCGGGCGCACTGGCAGCAGGAGAAGGCGCTGATCCAGCAGATTCGCGAGATCAAGGCCCGGCAGGAACAGGTGCGGCTGGACGCCGAGCGCGCCGAGCGGATGGCGGACTTCGAGACCGCGGCCCGGCTCAAGTACGGCGACGCCACCGCGCTGCAGAAGGAGCTGGAGGAGCTCAACGCCAAGCTTCTCAGCCTGCAGAAAGATCACCGGATGCTGAAGGAGGAGGTCGACGACGAGGACATCGCCCGGATCGTCTCCCGCTGGACCGGTATCCCGGTGGACAAGATGCTCGAGGGCGAGGTGCAGAAGCTGCTCAAGATGGAGGAGCGGCTGCACGAGCGCGTGATCGGCCAGGACGAGGCGGTCCAGGCGGTCGCCAACGCCGTCCGTCGCGGGCGCGCCGGCCTCTCGGACCCCAACCGGCCGATCGGCTCCTTCATCTTCCTGGGTCCCACCGGGGTGGGCAAGACGGAGCTTGCCCGGGCGCTGGCCTGGTTCCTCTTCGACAACGAGCAGGCGATGGTGCGCATCGACATGTCGGAGTACATGGAGAAGCACACCGTGGCCCGGCTCGTGGGTGCGCCGCCCGGTTACGTAGGGTACGAGGAGGGTGGCCAGCTCACCGAGGCCGTCCGCCGCCGGCCCTACAGCGTGATCCTGTTCGACGAGATCGAGAAGGCCCATCAGGACGTCTTCAACGTCCTGCTCCAGATTCTCGAGGACGGCCGCCTGACCGACGGGCAGGGCCGCACGGTCGACTTTCGGAACACGGTCATCATCATGACCTCCAACCTGGGCAGCGCGGTCCTGCAGGACATCCGCATGCCCGAGGCGGAGCAGCGCCGCCTGGTCATGGACACGGTGCGGGCGACCTTCCGGCCGGAGTTCCTCAACCGGGTCGACGAGATCATCATCTTCAAGCCGCTCAGCCGGGAGCAGATCGACCGGATCGTCGAGATCCAGCTCGGCTACCTTTACCGGCGACTCGCGGAGCGGCACATCAAGCTGATCCTGACGCCCGCCGCCAAGCAGCTGCTGGGCAGCGAGGGCTACGACCCGACCTTCGGAGCCCGGCCGCTGAAGCGGGTCATCCAGCGGCGGCTCCAGGACCCGCTCGCGCTCCAGATCCTGGAGGGGACGTTCCGCGACGGGGATACCGTGGAGGTCGATGCCCGCGGCGGGGACCTGCTGATGCGCAAGGTGGCCGCCGGCGCCGCCCATCCTGCTGCCGCCGTGGCCGCGGGCAGCTGACCTCAGCTCGTCACTCGAGTGGGCTCCGGGTAAACTAGAGGACCTCCAGGCCGAGGTAGCTCAATGGCAGAGCAGCTGTTTCGTAAATAGCAGGTTGTGGGTTCGAGCCCCATCCTCGGCTCCATACCCGATGGAATCAACCACCGGCGGCAATGCGCGGGCCAGTTCCTCGATGAACGCCATCAGCGCGCTTGGAACGGCCGCTTCCCGCGAGGGTGAGGGAGGAATTCCTACCTCCGCCCGGCTCGCGACTCGAATCGCTTCAGCCGCGGTGACGATCTGACTTGCGCATGCTCGCTGAGGAGACGGTGAAGCACCTTCTCTCTGTGCAAGCGGAACGTGTCGAGCAGCTTCTGCAGCTCGAAGTCGTACTCCGCCTTGCGGCTGCCGACATGCGTGATGGAAACATCGATCAGTGTCCGGTAGGCTTCTGGGTCGTCTCCGAATAGCAGCACGCTTTCTTTGAAGAAAGCCTCTCTCTTCGCCGGTGTATTGTTCGCCAGCAGAAAGTACGTGGTCCACAACTCTGCTCCGACCTGGCCCCACTCGCGACGCAGCGCGTCGCTGAACGGAAAGTAGGTGCTGATCTTTGCATCGAGGACGGCATAACTCGTGCGCCAGTCCGTGAGTGCCTCATCAAGTGAGGTGACTGCGGCTTCGCCCTTGAGCTCGATGAGCTGAAGGCGTGAGAAGAAGGTTTCGGTCGACTTCGCGATGTCTTCGACCATGGCGGCCTTCAGCTCGAGAGACTTGGCACCGTCCTGCCATCCCCGCAACAGCCGCGGGGCGAGCACGCCGGTGAGAAGCGCGCCAACAAGGAGAAGTGTGAAGGGATGGGAAAGGATCTGCGCGATCATCTGTGTTCGACTGCGATCAAGCAGGCCGAGCCTGGCCGTGCGATTCGCGCGGAGCCGTCCAGAGCAGGCGGAGGAAGATCACAGCGGGGATCAGCCCTACCACCGTCACGGCCCACCAGACGAACGCGGTGCCCGCCAGGACCCGGCCGAACTGAGCCCGCCGCGCCAGCCCGATTACGGCGCCCAGCTGCGCCACAAGCACGACCAGTTCTCCGGCGAGCACGACCTCGACGCCGACCGGGTTGCTCCAATCGGAGACGGTCACCGCGATGAACAGGAGCGTCAGCGCGATCCCCACAGCCAGTGCCGCAATGGCGGCTGGGCGGCCGCGGGCGCGAAGGGGCGCCCGGTCGAGCGCGCGCCATTCGGCGCTGCGGAGCAGCCCGACGTAGACCGCGCCCAGGGCGCAGACCACGATCAGGCACGCCCCGCCGGCGATCAAGGTCGACGGATCGCGAAAGTAGGGATCAGAAAAGTAGGCGGCCACCCACACCACCGCGGCCGCCAGCGTGAACCCGCCGACGAACCCTAGCAACGCCAGCCAGAATGCGACCCGCGCGCTCACAGCGCCGGCCGAAGTCGGTGAAGTCGCCTGGAGCGGAGAGACCTCATCCACTGGGGCCGAACGTATCGTACGACGCGCGGTGTCCACGTTGGGAGCGTCGGGAGAGGAAGCGCCTACCCAGGGCGGGTGCGGTCGCGGGCGGACTTCTGGATCAGGCGCCACTTGCGCCGCTCCTCCTGCTGCAGGCGGACGCTGGAGCGTACCGCGAGCGCGTGCAGCTCTCGCTCCAGCTTGCGGTAGCTGGCCAGCCGGTCCGCCTGCAGTTCGCCCTGCTCGACGGCGCGGCGAACCGCACAGCTCGGCTCACCCTGATGTCGGCAGTCGCGAAAGCGGCAGCCGGTCGCGAGCCGGGCGACGTCCTCGAAAGCCTGCTCCAGCGCGCTGCCGTCCCCCCAGAGCTGGAGCTCGCGCAACCCGGGCGTGTCGATCAGCATCCCGCCGTGGTGCAGGATCGTCAGCTGGCGGTGCGTGGTCGTGTGGCGTCCCTTGCCGTCGCGCCTCACGGCCTGGGTCTTGAGGAGGGCATCTCCCATCAGCCGGTTGATCAGGGTTGACTTGCCCACTCCCGAGGGGCCGATCAGGACCCCGGTGAGCCCGGCGCCCAGCTCAGCCCGGAGCCGATCCAGGCCTACGCCGGTTGCGCCGCTGGCGAGCAGGACCGGAGCCCCGAGAGCGATCGGCTCGACGCCGGCCAGGGCCTGGGCCGGATCCGCCGCCAGGTCGGCCTTGGTCAGGACGATCACCGGTGAGGCGCCGCTGTTCCAGGCAATCGTCAGGTAGCGCTCCAGCCGCCGCAGGTTGACCTCCTCCGACAGAGCCGCCACCACGAAGACGCGGTCGACGTTGGCCGCCATCACCTGCTCCACGGTCGAGGCATCGGCCTCCTTGCGGGACAGTGCCCAAGCCGCTGCAGGGCCACCCAATCGCCGACCGTAGGGAGCGACGCGCGCGTGCTCGCCGCGTGACGCAGGCGGCCCGCCACCACGGCCTGGACGGCCGCGGCCTCCAGCTGAACCAGGTAGGCGCTTCCGTGGTCTGCGATCACGCGGCCCGGTTCGGAGCCGCCACGCCCGTGCTCGGCGAATCGTTCTTCGAACCAGGCTGACCATCCGATCGAACGCAGTCGCGTGTGAATCGCGTCGGAATCGCCCGTCGGGGCCCTTGAATCCATGAAGACCTCCAGGTGTGGATCTGCTTCGAGATCCGGCGCGCCTGGAAGGCTGGAAGGGACTAGAGGCGAGCCTCGGAGGCGGCCGGCGATGAAATCTGGAACACAGACACGAGGATCATCTGGCAGCACCTCCTTGCAATCGGGATGCGCGCAGCGTAGCGGGATCAGGCGTGCGCGTCAAGTGACTCCGGTGCCATGCTGAGGATGCGGTGCGCACAGGATTAGCCGGGTTCGCGCTTGCGGTGACGCTGGCCAGCATCTCCCCAGCCGGCCTGTCGGCACCCGTTGTTCCGGCCCATGCGACTGCGGCTCCGGTGGCGGTGCGCGGCACGCTCACGGTCTTCGCCGACTCCTCGCTGGACCTGGCCTTCCGTTCCATCCAGCAATCGTTCCAGCGCGCCTATCCGGCGGTCCGCGTGGATCTGACCCTGGGACCTTCGCCGACCCTGGGGCGTGAGCTGCAGCACGGCGTTCCCGCGGACGTATTCGCGACCATGGACCTGCCCACTCTGCGTCGCCTCGTCCTGGGCCGGGCGGTCGCCGGGGCCGTCCATCTGTTCGCCCGCAACCAGATGCAGATCGTGGTCGCCGCCACCAATCCGAAGCGGATCGGGACCCTGGGAGAGCTCGGCAAGCCGGGGCTGGTGGTGGCGACCTGCCGCCGCGTCCTGCCCTGCGGACGCGACACCGCCCTGGCCTTCGCCGGGCCGGGATACCACTGGTAGGCAGCGGCCAGGAAGAGGACAGCGTCGCCGTCATCGATCAGGTCGGCGCCGGAAAGGCGGACGCGGGGGTCGTCTACCAGACAGATCTGGACGCGTCCGGCGGGCGGGTCCAGGCAGTCGACATCCCGGACACCGCCAACGTAGCCCCCTGGTACATGATGGTGCTGATGCTCTACACCGACAACGACCGGGCAGCGACCGCCTTCCTCAGCTTCGTCCTCTCGCCCCGCGGCCAGGCGATCCTGTCGCGCTTCGGTTTCGCTCGTCCCTGACGCCTTCCGGGACGCTGGACGAAGGGCGCGTGCACTGAGTTCGGCACCACACTAGAATGTGCCGCGATGGGTCTCTTCTGGTTCTGGCTGATCATCGCCGGAATCCTGGTCATCACGGAGGTCGTGACACTGGCGTTCTTCGCAGCCTTCCTGGCCCTGGGAGCTGCCGGGGCGGCGATCGCCGCTCTGCTCGGCCTGCCGGCGCTCGTCGATGCCGTGGTCTTCGCGGCGGTCGGGGTGGGCGGGATCGTGGTCGCGCGACCGCCGTTGATGCGAGCACTCGGACGCCGGCCAGGTCCCCTGCTTCGCTCGGGCGCGGAGGGCATGATCGGCGAGCGGGCCATCCTCCAGGAGCCGATACTCGGGCCCGACCGCCCCGGGCATGTCAAGATCGCCGGCGAGCTCTGGCCGGCGCTGACCGCAACCGGCGCCGCAGTGCCGGCAGGGACGCCGGTCGTGGTGCGAGCCCTTCGCAGCGCAACCCTGATCGTCGAGGTCGACGACCCGCCATCGGCACAGGCGCCTACGGCGTGAGGAACGCTTACAACCTGGAGGATTAATGGAACCGACCCTGATCTTCATCGGCATCGTCGTCCTGCTCGCCATCGTGCTCATCGCCCGCGCCGTCAATATCGTGCAGCAGGGATACGTCGGCGTCGTCAAGCGCCTCGGGCAGTTCCATTCCGTTCGTCAGCCTGGTGTCACCTTCCTCATCCCGCTGGTGGACGCCATCATGCTCGTCGACATCCGCGAGACGCCGCGGACCGGGGACAAGCAGGACGTCATCACGCGTGACAACGTCACGGTCAGCGTCAACGCCACCATCTTCATGGCCATCGACCAGCTCTCGCGCACAACCCTGCGCGCCATCTTCGGCGGGATGACCCTGGACGAGGCGCTCAGCCAGCGGGAACGGATCAACGCCCAGCTCCAGGCGCAGATGGAGTCGGTGACCGACAAGTGGGGGATTCGCATCAACCGGATCGAGATCGTAGACATTTCCCCGCCGCAGACGATTCTGAACGCACTCGCCCTGCAGAAGACGGCCGACCAGGAAAAACGCGCCTTCATCTTGAAGTCGGAGGGTCAGCAGCAGTCCGCCATCAACATCGCGGATGGGCAGAAGCAAGCCCAGATCAAGACCGCCGAGGGCGACAAGCAATCCGCCATCTTGCGGGCGGAGGGCGCCAAGCAGGCCGCCATCCTCGAGGCGGAAGGCCGCGCCCAGGCCGTGGCGACCGTCTACAAGGCGATTATCGAGCAGAACCCCACGCCCACCCTGGTCTCGATCCTCCAGCTCGATACGCTCTCCAAGTTCGCAACCAGTGACAACAGCAAGATCCTGGTGCCCTTCGAGAGCGCCGGACTCATGGGCGCGGCCCAGGCGCTGCGCGGCGTGCTCGACGCGGCCCCGGCCGGCGGCGGTAAGTCATAGGGCTGGATCCGCAGCCGGCGGTCGTCGTCCTGGAGCCGGGCGAATATCGCGCCATCCAGCCGCTCCTGCGCGAGCTGCTGCTCGAAGAGCAGCGCCACTACGAGCATCCGCAGCGGAGCCTGCCGGAGATTGCGGCCGACGTGGAGCGTCCGCCGCGGGCAACCTTCCAGGGCGAGAACATGATCCTGGCCGCGCGAAGTTCGGAGGGCGAGATCACCGCCTTCTGCTGGTGCGTTTTCTTCGACCCCGGGACTGGCCTCGAGGCTGAGGTGGCGGAGGTCTACGTCAAGCCGTCCTTCCGCGGCAAGGGGCTGGGGCGCAGCCTTCTGCTCAGGGCGGTCGAGCTCTTTCGCCAGCGGGGCGTGACCTTCGCCTCGGTCTGGACCCGGGAGAACAATCCGGAGGCCGTCCGCGTCTATGAGCAAGCAGGATTCCACCGCACGGAGCAGCTGGTGCTGACCTGGCTGCCGCTTCCCGGCCGCTGAACGAGCGAGACGCCGCGTCAGCGGTGGCGAGCCAGGGCGCGCGGCGAGCAGGCCGCGCAAGGCAATTCGGCCGCATTAGAATTTTTGCGGCCAGGCCGTGCGCGGGCGTCCGCGAGCCGCGATTCGCCCGGTAAGTAGACTGGGAGGGTGGCGAGCGAGCCGCAGTACAGCCCGCCGGAACCGGCCCCACTGGCGCCGGCCGAGCGGAGGCCGCGCCGGCCCGGGTGGTACGCCATCGTCGGCATCGCCGCGATCAGTGCCCTGATCGGCGCCGCCGCCGGCAGCGGCGCCACCATCCTTACCGCCCAGCGCCTCAGCCAGGCCGGCAGTCCGGCGGCGCGCAACCTGGTGGCTCCGCTCGCGCCCATCACCAACACCCTGACCGAGGAGTCGGCGGTGATCAACGTCGCCGCCACCGCCGGCAAGTCGGTGGTCGAGATCAAGACCAGGGTGACCTCACCGGACCTCTTCGTGCAGCAGACTCAGCAGGGCATCGGCTCGGGCTTCATCGTCAGCTCCGACGGCTACATCGTGACCAACAACCATGTGGTCGAAGGCGCCACCCAGCTCCAGGTGATCCTGCGCGACCAGTCGCGGCCCTACGACGCCCGAATCGTGGGAACCAGCCCGCAGGACGACATCGCGGTCCTCAAGATCGACGCCAGGGACCTCCCCGCGCTGAGCTTCGGCGACTCGCACAGCCTGCGAGTCGGACAGCTGGCGATCGCGATCGGAAGCCCGCTCGGTCAGCAGAACAGCGTCACCAGGGGCGTGATCAGCGCCCTCAACCGTTCGCTCCAGGTGCCCGATCCGCTGACCGGAGCCCAGGAGAACATCCTCAACGCGATCCAGACCGACGCCCAGATCAACCCGGGGAACAGCGGCGGTCCGCTGCTCAACAGTGCGGGCGAGGTCGTCGGCGTCAACTTCGCCATCGAGCAGGCGCAGTCCGGTCCCGGCCTGGGCTTCGCCCTGGACGGTAACGCGGCCCATGACGTGGCCACCCAGCTGATCCAGACGGGCCACGTCAACGAGCCCTACCTGGGGGTGAGCTACGAGCCGGTCGACGAAACCGCGGCCGCGACCTATGGTCTCAGCGTGGGGGCGCTGGTCAAGAAGGTGGCCGCCGGATCGCCCGCCGATCGCAGCGGGGTGCGGGTGAACGACGTCATCGTCCAGGTCAACGGCCAGGCGATCGACGATAGCCATCCACTCAAGGACGTGCTGCGCCAGTTCCATCCCGGCGACCACGTCAGCCTCACCCTGAAGCGGGGCGGGCAGACGCTGACGGTGCAGGTCACGCTCGGAACCCAACCCTGAGCTCGACCACCGCCACCTCCCCCTCGAGGCTGATCGACCGGGCGGTGCGCCAGGCGGTGGAAAACATCGATGGCTGGGCTGCGGCGACCACGGTCCTGCCGGCCGTGGTCGTCGAGCGGACGCAGAATCCGCAGCACGGTGATTACAGCGTGACGCTGCCGCTCAAGCTGGCGCGCTCGCTGCGCCAGCCGCCGCTTGTGATCGCGGAGCGCCTGGCCGGAAGGCTGGAGCTTCCAGACGGCTTTGCTGAGGTGGCCATTGCGGCCCCCGGTTTCATCAACCTCCGGCTGCTGCCTTCGTGGCTGCGCGCCCAGCTTGTCCCGATCAAGGAGGCCGGCACGCAGTGGGGACGGTCGTCCCTGGGACACGACATCCCGGTCCAGGTCGAGTTCGTGAGCTCGAACCCGACGGGGCCGCTCCTCTTCAGCCACGCGCGCGGCGCCGTGGTGGGGGATGTCGTGGCCCGCGTCCTGGAGGCCAGCAGGTTCAAGGTCCAGCGCGAGTACTACGTCAACGACAAGGGGCGCCAGATCAGGTTGTTCGGAGAGTCGTTGCGTGCCCGGATCCTTGATGAGCCGGTGCCGGAAGGCGGCTACCAGAGCGAGTACGTAAGGGATCTGGCCCAGGAGCTCGAGCCCAGGGCCCGGGAGATGAGCAGTTCACTGGACCCGCGGGTTCTGGCTGAGCTGGGGATGGAGCAGACCATGACGTCGATCCGCGAAGACCTTCGCCGGCTGGACATCAAGCATGACCAGGAGTTCCTCGAGAGCAGCCTCTACGACGGCCGCTGGGATGGCGAGACCTGGCAGGAGCTTCGATCGAAGGGCCGGGTCGTCGAGCGGGATGGAGCAGTCTGGTTCGTCACTGGCGCCGACAAGGACGAGGTCCTGTTCAAGCGTGACGGCGAGCCGACCTACTTCGCCTCCGACATCCTCTATCACCGGGACAAGCTCGAGCGGCGCGGGTTCCAGCGCTCCATCGACGTCTGGGGAGCGGATCACCAGGGCCAGGTGGGCCGTGTCAAGCAGGCGCTCGAGGTCCTGGGAATCGACCCGGCCCGCCTGCAGGTGCTACTGGTGCAGCTGGTCTCGGTCAAGCGGGGCGCGGAAGCGGTCCGCATGTCCCGCCGGGCGGGGGTCGGGATCACGCTCAAGGAGATGCTGGACGAGGTGGGGCCTGACCCGGTGCGCTATTTCTTCCTGCTGCGCTCCGCGGACGCCCACATGCAGTTCGACGTCGACCTGGCCAAGCAGCAGTCCTCGGACAACCCCGTCTACTACGCGCAGTACGCCCACGCCCGCCTGGCCAACGTCCTCGCCTTCGGGGCCGACGCGGGCGCCGATGCCGGCGTATCAGACCTGGAGCGCCTCGACTCGGAGTGGGAGCTGGAGCTGATGCGGGTCATGCTGCGCTGGCCCGATGTCGTGCGCGAGGCGGCAGAATCCCTGGAGCCGCATCGCCTCGCCTTCTACACCGACGAGCTGGCGGCGGCGATCCACCGCTTCTACAAGAACTGCCGTGTCGTCACCGACGACCGGCCGCTGACCGCGGCCCGCCTCCAGCTCTGCCTCGCCGCTCGGACCACTATCGGCAACGCCCTGGGCCTGATGGGGGTCTCCGCCCCGGACCGGATGTAAACTGCCCAGCGATGGAGATCACCTACTTCGGGTTGAACGCGGTCCGGATCAGGGGACGGGACGCGACCCTGATGATCGACCCCTACGACCCCAAGCTCGGGCTGGCGCCAGTCCGCCTCAACCTGCAGATCGTGGCCTTCACCCACGACGACCCCACGCACTTCAGCACCCAGGGGCTGAGCGGCGACTACCACCTGGTCAGCGGCGCCGGCGAGTTCGAGATCAAGGGCATCTTCCTGCGCGGGATCCAGACCTACCACGACGCCCAGAACGGGCAGAAGCGGGGCAAGAACTTCATCTACGTGGCCGAGGTCGACGACCTGCGCGTCTGCCACCTGGGCCACCTGGGCCACGTGCTCGACGAGGGCCAGCTGGACGCGATCGGGAGCAAGATCGACGTCCTCTGCGTGCCGGTGGGCGGTGGCAGCCACATCGGGTCGGCGCAGGCGACCGAGATCGTGAGCCAGATCGAGCCCAAGGTGGTGGTGCCGATCTCCTACCGCCTGCCCGGGCTTACGCTGTTGGCCCAGGATCTCGAGCCGCTCGACAAGTTCGCCAAGGAACTGGGGGCGACCGATCTCACCCCTCAGCCCAAGCTTCAGATCACCGGCTCGCCGACTATCGAGGAGACCAGGCTGGTCCTGCTCGAGGCGCGAGGCGCCGCCGCGGCTGCCAGCGTCGACTGAGCCTGGTCTGGCCAGGCGCAGAGGGGGTACAATAGAGTCCCGGTGCCGAAGTACGTCTTCGTAACCGGTGGCGTCGTTTCCTCGATAGGAAAGGGCATCACGGCGGCGTCCATCGG
Organism: Chloroflexota bacterium; assembly: GCA_005881425.1. Taxonomy (GTDB): domain Bacteria; phylum Chloroflexota; class Dormibacteria; order CF-121; family CF-121; genus CF-120. Next base: position 39,312 of record VBIC01000120.1, read on the forward strand.
GACCATCCTCAAGGCCCGCCACCTGTCGGTCTCCCTCCAGAAGCTGGATCCCTACATCAACATCGATCCGGGCACCATGTCGCCCTACCAGCACGGCGAGGTCTTCGTCACCGACGATGGGGCCGAGACCGACCTCGACCTCGGCCATTACGAGCGCTTCATCGACACCAATCTGAGCAAGGCGAGCAACGTCACCGCGGGCAAGATCTACGCCGAGGTGATCGCCAAGGAGCGCCGTGGCGATTACCTGGGTGGGACGGTCCAGGTCATCCCCCACGTCACCAATGAGATCAAGGAGCGGATCACGCGCGTGACCTGGGAGGACAACCCGGACGTCGTGGTGGTCGAGGTGGGCGGAACGGTGGGCGACATCGAGTCGCTGCCGTTCCTGGAGGCCATCCGGCAGCTGAAGAACGACCTGGGGAGGAAGAACGTCTTTTACGTCCACGTCACCCTGGTGCCTTTCGTCGAGCCCTCCGAGGAGTTCAAGAGCAAGCCCACCCAGCACAGTGTCGCCGCGCTGCGCAGCATCGGCATCCAGCCCGACTCGATAGTCTGCCGCTCGGAGCGGCCGGTAAGCGGCGCCCTGAAAGACAAGATCGCGCTCTTCTGTGACGTCGATCGGCGGGCGGTCATCTCCCTGCCGGACGCGCAGTCGATCTACGAGGTGCCGCTGATGCTGGAGGAGGCCGGCCTGGGCAGCTTCATCGACGAAGCCCTGGACCTGAATGCCGGCCCGCCTGACCTTCAGGACTGGCAGGAGCTGGTGCATCGGATCCAGCACCCCGCCGCCTCGGTCAGGATCGGCGTGGTCGGCAAAT
>VBIC01000120.1:40145-48699 GCA_005881425.1 Chloroflexota bacterium
CGCCACGCGGGCGTCCATCACGACCTGCGGGTCGACATCCGCTGGATCGCCTCCGAGTCCCTCGAGGCCGGCGATCGCTCGGCGCTGTCCGAGGTGGACGGGATCGTGGTGCCGGGTGGCTTCGGCCATCGAGGGATCGAGGGTAAGATCGTCGCCGCCCAGTACGCGCGCACTCAACAGGTTCCCTACCTCGGCCTGTGTCTGGGCATGCAGTGCGGGGTGATCGAGTTCGCCCGCGACGTGCTTGGCGAGCCGGACGCCAACAGCACCGAGTTCAACGCCTTCACCGGGCATCCGGTGATCGACCTCCTCCCCGAGCAGCGCGACGTGAGCGACAAGGGCGGCACCATGCGCCTGGGACTCTATCCCTGCAAGCTGGCCCCCGGCACCCGCGCCGCGGCCGCCTACCAGGAGCCGGTCGTCTACGAGCGCCACCGTCATCGATTCGAATTCAACAACGCCTATCGGGAGGCCATGTGGGAGGCCGGGATGGTCTTCTCCGGTACCTCGCCCAACGACCGGCTGGTGGAGATCATCGAGCTCAAGGACCATCCCTGGTTCGTCGCCTCACAATTTCATCCGGAGTTCCGCTCTCGGCCCAACCGGCCCCATCCGCTGTTCCGGGAGTTCGTGCGCGCCGCTGCGACCCGAGCCGGCGTCCTTCCTCTGGTACCGTCGCTCGAACCTGCCTCCCCCATCGAACCCAGGCCCACGCCCGCCCGTGAAGTCGGAAATCCCGGCCCCGTCGCCTAGCGGCATCACGGTTCCTCGCGAGGTCCAGCCCAACGTCGGGCTGGAGCTGGTGCGGTGTACCGAGGCTGCCGCGCTCTCGGCCGGGCGCTGGATGGGCAACCTGGATCGCGAGGGAATTCGCTCCACCGCGGCCGCCGCCATGCGCGACGCGCTGACCGGGGTCCACATGAGTGGCACGGTGGTGATCGGCGAAGAGGGACCGGGTGCGCTGCTCGCCGTCGGCCAGGCTGTGGGAGACGGCAGGGGCGAGCCCTGCGAGGTCGCGCTCAAGCCCCTCGACGGCTCGACGCTCGTGGCCAAAGGCTTCCCCAACGCGGTCTCCGTGATCGCCACGGCGGAGCGGGGCTCACTGGTCCGCGCTCCGCTGGGGCTGTACGCGGAGAAAATCGCCGTCGGCCCCCAGGCACGCGGCGCCATCGACGTCACGGATTCGGTCGAGAACAACCTCCAACGCATCGCCTTCGCCAAGAACCTGCAGCTCTCCGATCTCACGGTGGTGATGCTGGATCGGCCCCGGCACGAAGCCCTGATGGAACAGGTGCGCCAGACCGGCGCCAGGATCAGTCTGCTCAGCGACGGCGATATCGCCGCGGCCATCATGGCCACGCTCGAAGGCACCGGGATCGACGTGATGATGGGGGTGGGCGGGCTGCCAGAGGCGGTGCTCGCCGCCTGCGCGCTCAAGTGCCTGGGGGGAGACCTCCAGTGCCGGCTCTGGCTGCGGTCTCGCGAAGACGAGGAGCGAGCCCGCGCCGCGGGATTCGAGAAACTGCGCGGCACCTATGCGGTCGACGACCTGGTCCGGGGCGAAGACGTGGCCTTTGCCGCCACCGGTGTGACCGACGGGGAGTTCCTGCATGGGGTCATCTACCATCACTACTGGGCCGAAACCGAGTCGATGGTCTTCCGCAGCAAGAGTGGAACCATCCGCCATCTCACGACCAAGCACCATTCCGCCCTCAAGTCGGTCGAAGGGGCACACCGGAAAGTCCGCTGAGCTCGTGGCACGCTTTGTACAAACGCGGACGTTTCGTTTGACAGCCTGAATCAGCCTTCGTACACTGCGTGGCGTTTTGTCCGAGGCAAGGGTGTCCTCGGGGTCGTCCAGGGCGATCCTGTCGCAGCCCGCTCCCCGCTACGCCAGTCACATCTTCATCCTCTCGCTGACCCTTGCGGTCGGCTTCGTGGTGCCGCTCGGCATCCATCACCGGGACGCCGACGCGGTGGCAGCGGTCCATTTCCTGCCACCGGATCGGGCAGTGTCGGCGGCGCCCATCGTGGCCCCGACCGCCACCGCCGGCGAGTCGGTTCAACTGCCGCCGCTGCGTACCTACGTGGTGGCGCCGGGCGACACCATCGCCACCATCGGCGATCGCTTCGGCCTCTCGGTCGAGACGATCATCCAGGTCAACCACCTGGTCAGCGCCGACAGCCTGATGACCGGCCAGTCTGTGACCCTTCCCCCGGTTGACGGAAGCATGGTCCCGGTCGCTCCCGGAGAGCGGCTGGCCCAGGTGGCGAGCCAGTACCGGGTCGACCCGGCGCAGATCGCGTCCATCAATCGCCTGATTGACGCCCGCCCTCTTCCCGACCAGCTCTTCGTGCCCGCCGCGGCGGTCCAGGGGCCGGTCGTCCGGCCCCTGCAGGCCCCGCCCTCGGGGGACCATCCCCGGCTCGCCCACTTCCTCTGGCCCACCGCGGGCGTGATCACCCAGCCCTTCTGGCAGTATCACCCCGGAATCGACATCGCCAACGCCAGCGGCACTCCGGTGGTCGCGGCCGGCGGGGGCCAGGTGACCTTCGCCGGCTGGGGCGAGTACGGGCTGTACGTGGAGATCGACCACGGCAACGACTTCACCACCGTCTACGGCCACCTCTCACAGCTGCAGGTGACCGCGGGCCAGCAGGTACTGCCAGGAGAGCCGATCGGGCTGATGGGCTCCACGGGACGCTCCACCGGGCCGCACCTGCATTTCGAGATCCGGGACCACGGCGTCCCTCATCCGGGACCACGGCGTCCCTCGAGATCCGATGGCGATGCTGCCCTGACCGCCTGAGCCGGAGCCGGCGGCGCCTCGACTAGACTCCTTGACTGTGCCTGCTGCCCTGTACGCGACCTCGACGGGTGCCCTCCGCGTCGACGAGGGACTGACCGCCCTGGGACGCAGCGGCTGGAGGATCGACGCTCCCGAGCGGTTCATCGAGCTGCCCGAGGGCGCCGCGCTCGTCCATCTGCCCGGGCGGCGTCCGCTGGGCGGCAGTCCGGCGGGAGTCCCAGCGCAGCCTCGCTCGCGGAGCGCGGTCGCGGTGGCGGCGGTCCTGCCGCCGGGTTACCTTCGGACCTGGATGCCGGCCTACGAGGAGGATCAGCGAGCTCCCACCCTTCCGCTGTACGGCTACGCCGCGGTCGGCGCGGTCGCGGGCCGGCCTGTGGTCGCGGCGCTGCGCACCGATGCCTGGGATGCCTGGGATCCGCAGGCTCCGATCCGCCGGCGTGTCGCGCCGGGGATCGCCGCCGCCCGTCATGACCTCCCCGGGAACCGGCTGGTGGCGCATCTGGTCACCTGCGCAACCGACTATCGCTGCCTGACGGCGCAGAACCTGTTCCTGCGCGCCGGCGAGGGAGCGGTGCCCGTCTCACCGGCGTGCAACGCCGCCTGCCTGGGCTGTATCTCGGAACAGTGGGGCGACGTGGACGCGCCTCAGACCCGGCTGGCCTTCGCGCCTTCGGTCGCCGAGATCGTGGAGCTCTGCGCCTGGCATCTCAAGGAGGGCCGGCGCAACTTCATCAGCTTCGGCCAGGGCTGCGAAGGGGAGCCCCTGACCCGCGGCGCCCCCCTGGTGGAGGCCACTGGACGCCTGCGCGCGGCGTTTCCCCGAGCGACGATTCACCTCAACACCAACGCCTCCCGGCCGGACACGATGCAGGCCCTTCTCCGGGCCGGTCTGAATTCGGTGCGAATCAGCCTCTTCAGCCTGGACGATACTCGTTTTCGCGCCTACTACCGGCCGGTCGGCTACGGCCTGGAGCAGATCCTGGAGTGCGCAGCCCTCGTGCATCGGGCCGGGGCCCAGCTGACGGTCAACCTCCTGACATTCCCCGGTGTCACCGACGCGCCCGACGAGATCGCACGGCTCCAGGCCTTCATCGCCGCGCACGGCGTTCACCAGGTCCAGCTGCGCACCCTGAACGTCGATCCACTCTGGCTCCTGGGCCGGCTCCCCGAGCCGACGGCCGGGATCGGCATGCGCCGGTTCGTGGAGGAGCTCCGCAGCATCACTCCCGGCCTGAAGCTGGGCAACTTCACCCGACCCTGGCTCGAGCAGCATCCCGACCCTGCCGCCGTTTCGCTCAGGTGATTCAAAACCCGGTTCGCTGGGCATGGGATTAGTCATGGCGGACCCCTACTCTCCGTCGCCCGACCCCCGCTACCAGTCAGGCGCCGACTACGGCGTGGGCAGCGATCACCCGGTCCAGGCGGACATTCCGGCCGCACGGCCCTCCCGGTCCACGCCGCAGGGTCTGGCCGCGGCGGCGGTGGCGGCGATCGGGGTCCTGCTCAAGTTCAAGGGCCTGGCGCTGACCTTCGTCTCGACGGGAATCACGATCGTCTTCTACGCACAGCTCTTCGGCTGGTGGTTCGCGGCCGGAATCGTGGCCCTGATCCTGGTCCACGAGCTGGGGCATCTCCTTGTGGCCCGACTCCTGGGTATGCCGGCGACCATGCCGGTGTTGATCCCCTTCCTGGGCGCCTTCGTGGCCATGAAGCAGAGCCCGCGAAGCGTGGCCCAGGAGGCGCAGATGGCGATCGGCGGACCGATCGTCGGATCGATAGCGGCAGGCCTGTGTTACCTCGGTTATCTGCAGGCTCCCGACGGGTCGATGGGCGGCCTGCTGCTGGGCCTTGCCTACTTCGGCTTCCTGATCAACCTCTTCAATCTCATCCCGGTTACGCCCCTCGACGGGGGGAGGGTGCTGTCGCTGCTTTCCCGCTGGTTCAACGTTGCCGGCCTTCTGATCGCCGTGGGCTTGCTCGTCTTCGGCAACTTCCGCAGCCCGGTGCTCCTGCTGGTCGTACTCTTCGGGGCCTTCAGCACCTGGCAGCGATTCCGCTCCTCCAACGTCAACCCGGCGTATTACGCTGTGCCGGCCGACGTCAAATGGAGGATCGGGGCGCTCTACCTGGGACTTCTGGTTGCCCTCGCGCTCGGGCTGCAGCACACCAGCTCGCTCCTGCCGGCGATTCAATGAACCGACCGCCGGGTATAATCCACTGGCCGTGAAAGCCCAGCTCCATCCGACCTACCACCACGATGCGGTCGTGGTCTGCCTCTGCGGCAACCGCTTCACGACCGGGTCCACCCAGAAAGAGCTCAAGACCGAGGTCTGCTCCGTCTGCCACCCCTTCTTTTCCGGGCAGCAGCGGATCGTGGATACCCAGGGCCGCGTCGACCGATTCACCCAGCGCCAGCAGCGCAAGCGATAAGGCAGGCAGCAGGCGCTGCCGGCTCTGGCCGCAATTTCTTCCCTGAACCCCTGTTAGCCTTATGACGCCGATGAGCACCAAGGAGCCGTTCTTCTACGGGGGTCAGGCGGTGATCGAGGGGGTCCTGATGCGTGGCCGGACCACCTACGCCGTCGCCGTCCGCCGGCCCGACGGTGAGATCCAGGTCAAGCGCGAGCCGCTGAAGTCGGTCGTCTACACCTCGCGCTTCTGGAAGCTGCCCTTCCTGCGGGGGCTGGCCGGCCTGTGGGAGATGCTCCACCTGGGCATGTCCGCGCTCACCTACTCGGCCAACGTGCAGGCCGCGGGCGAGGAGATCGAGCTCAGCCCGCGGGCGATCGGGGCCACCATCGGCATCGCCGTGGCCCTGGGACTGTTGCTCTTCCTCGGGCTGCCCTTGCTGGCGGCGGGCTTGCTGGGCCGGGGCCACTCGGCCCTCCGCTTCACGCTGATCGAAGGCATGGTCCGGATCGCGCTGCTGCTGCTCTACCTCTACGCCATCTCACTCGCGCCTGACGTGAGACGGGTCTTCCAGTACCACGGCGCCGAGCACAAGACGATCAACGCCTTCGAGAACGAGGTCACGCTCGACGTCTCGGGCATCCGGACCCAGAGCATGCTGCATCCCCGCTGCGGCACCGGCTTCCTGCTGGCGGTCATGGTGGTCAGCGTATTCGTCTTCTCGCTGGCAGGCCGGCCCTCGCTGCTCCTGCTCGTCCTCTCCCGGCTGCTCCTGATCCCGTTGATCGCCTCGGTCGCCTACGAGGGAATCCGCTTCGCCGGGCGCCACCGGCGCAACCGCATCGTCAGGGTTCTGGTCATCCCTCTGCTGGCGACCCAGCGGCTGACGACGCGGGAGCCGGACGACCGCCAGATCGAGGTCGCGCTGGCCGCCTTCCGGGCCGCGCGCCAGGAGGAGGAAGAGGCGGCCGCCTGATGTTCGAGCAGCTCGAGGCGGTGCGGTCGCACTACGACGCGATCGCGGCCCGTCTGGCCGATCCCGCGGTCCACGGCGATCTACAGGAGCTGCAGCGGCTGGGCAAGGAACAGGCCCAGCTGCGGGAGCTGGTCGATCTCTACACCGCATACCGGCGCGTCGAGCAGGCCATCGAGGAGGCCCGCGAGCTGGCGGAGCCCGAGCAGGACCTACAGATGCAGGCCTACGCGCGCCAGGAGCTCAGCAAGCAGCAAGCGGAGCGTGATCGGCTAGAAGCCGCGCTGAAGCTGGCCCTGGTCCCCCGTGATCCCAAGGACCAAAAGGACGTCATCGTCGAGATCCGCCTGGGCACCGGCGGCGAGGAGGCGGCGCTCTTCGCGGCCGACCTTTTCAAGATGTACAGCCGCTACGCCGACCTCCATCGCTGGAAGGTCGAGCTGGTCGCCGACAGCGCGACGGAGCGCGGCGGCTACAGGGAGGTCGTTTTCGAGGTGCGCGGGCGGGGAGCCTACTCACGGCTCAAGTTCGAGAACGGCGTACACCGCGTGCAGCGGGTCCCCGAGACGGAAGCCCAGGGCCGGATCCACACCTCCACCGCCACCGTGGTGGTGCTCCCCGAGGCCGAAGAGCTGGAGGTCTCGATCGATCCCGACCGGCTCAGGCGGGAGGTCTTCCGGTCCACGGGCCACGGCGGGCAGAGCGTGAACACCACCGATTCGGCGGTGCGCCTGACCTACACGCCCGAGGACGGAGGACCGCCGATCGTGGTCTCCTGCCAGGACGAGCGATCCCAGCTGAAGAACGAGGCCAAGGCTCGCAAGGTCCTGATGGCGCGGCTCTACGACAGACAGCGGGCTCAGCAGGAGGCTGCTGTCACCCAGGCCCGCCGCTCGGCGGTGGGCACGGCCGAGCGGAGCGAGAAGGTGCGCACCTACAACTTCCCTGAGGGCCGGATCACCGACCACAGGATCGACTTCAAGTACTACAAGCTGCCCCAGTTCATGGCCGGCGACCTCGACCCGGTGGTCGACAAGCTGATCCAGTGGGACCAGGCCAACCGGCTCACCGCGACCGAACCGAACGGCGCCAGTCGCTGAGCCGGAGCACGGTCGGCGCCGAGCTGGGCGAGGCCCTTCGGCGGCTACGGGCGGCCGGCCTGCCCACCCCCGTGCTCGACGCCGAGGTGCTGCTGGCCCACGTGCTGCGGAGCTCACGTGAGCTGCTGCGCACGTATCCGCAAGCGCCGGTACGACTCGACGACCGCCGCCGTTTTCGGGCCCTGGTCACGCGCCGGGCGCGGCACGTGCCGGTGGCCTACCTGGTGGGCAGCAAAGAGTTCTACGGCCACCGGCTCGCGGTCACGCCCGCGGTCCTGATTCCCCGTCCGGAGACGGAGCTGCTGGTGGAGCGGGCGCTGGCCTTCCTGCGGGCGCACCCCTCGGTGCGCCGGGTGGTCGAGGTGGGCACCGGCAGCGGCGCGATCGCGATCGCGCTCGCCTGTGCCCTGCGCCGGATCCGGATCGAGGCGGTGGAGGTGGACCCGCTCGCCCTGCGGCTGGCTCGCCGCAACGTGCTGGCGCACCGGGTCGCGGCCCGCATCCGCCTCCGCCGGGGCGACCTGCTGGAGGGAACCGCCCGCGTCCGCTGCATCGTGGCCAACCTGCCCTACCTCTCGCTGGATCGGCGTCGGCACCTGCCCAGGGACGTTCGTCACGAGCCGGCGCGTGCCTTGAACGGCGGCCGGGATGGGCTCGAGCTCATCCGCCGGCTCCTCGCCCAGGCCCCCGCGCTGCTGCGCGCGCCAGGATGCCTGCTCCTGGAATGCGACCCGGCTCAGGCGGCGAGAGTTCGTACCCTGGCCAGGCGTGCCTTCCCCGCAGCCTCGGTGGAAGTCCTCCGCGACCTGTCGGGCCGGTGGCGCGCGGTCGAGGTCCGACTGGGGTAGATGAGCGAGAGGTGGCCGGCCGACGATGCCCACACCGACGCGGCGGCGGCCCGGCTGCGCCGGGGGGCGGTGATCGTCTTCCCGACCGAAACCGTCTACGGCGTGGGAGCGCGGGCCTCTGACGAGAAGGCGGTCCGCCGCCTCTACGCCGTCAAGGGCCGACCGGCGGCCCAGCCTCTGGTGCTCCTGGTCAGCTCGATCGCCGAGGTCGAGGCCCTGGCGCTGTGCGATGACCGGGCGCACCGGCTTATGCGCCGGTTCTGGCCGGGGGCGCTCACGATCGTCCTGCCGCGCCGCGACGCGGTCCTGACCCCGGCCGCGGCGGCGGGGACGACACTGGCTTTCCGGGCTCCGGGCCATGCCGTCGCCCTGCGGCTGCTCCAGGCGCTGGCGGAGCCTGTGGCCAGCAGCAGC
>VBIC01000199.1:0-1605 GCA_005881425.1 Chloroflexota bacterium
ATCGCCGCCGGGTGGTCATCCAACCCTGCCGCTGCCAATCCAGCCTCATCAAGGTGACGACGTGCGCCTGCCTGGTGTTGCCGGCAACGCTGTTTGACCACGTAACGGCAGGATTGCGTGGCGACGATTCGGTCGCACTGAATGGCGACGAGCACTACGAGCACGGTGGGCCGGAGCGGAGCGTCCGGAAGGTCGTCCGCTCCGGCACGGTGAGGAGCCCCTACCGAGTGCTGTTCGACAGGTTGAGCAGTTCGTCGAGGAGGACGATCTGGTCGCACTCGGGGCAGGCACTGCCGAGGCCGAGGTTGCGTGCGAACAGGTTGCACTCGGGGCAGCGGCGCTCGCCCAGGAAGCGCTCGCCGCACGCGCTGCACTCGTAGACGGTGCTCGCGGCGTCGGCGGTGAACAGGAGGTGGTGCGGGGGCCGGCGGCTCATTCCTTGGTGAGCTCAGCGACCGCCTTCTTGGCGCAGGTGTCATCGACCAGGGCCTTGCCCTCGGTGGCGGCGGCGATGAGGGCGGCGACGGCGGCGTTGTTGAGCGCGCGGGGCAGCCCGGAGGCGGCGCGATGGAGACGGGAGATGGCGTCGTCGGCGAACAGCGGGTCGGTGCGGCCGGCGAGCGCGAGGTGGTGGTGGAGGTAGCTGGCGGACTCGGCGAGGTCCATGGGCTGGAGGGCGAAGCGGGTGGCAATGCGCTGGTCGAGCGCGGCGAACACCCCCATGCGGAGCTGGCGGGCGAGGGTGGGCTGTCCGACCAGGATCATGGCGAGCGGGCTCTTGGAGTCCATCTCGGAGTTGGTGAGGAGGCGGAGCTCCTCGAGCTGGGCCTGACTGAGCAGGTGGGCCTCGTCGACGATGAGGACGACGCGGCGGTGGCGTTCCTGCTCCTCGGCGGCGAGCAGCATCTGGGCCTGGGCCATGAGCTCGGCCTTGCTCCAGCGGGGCTGAGCGCCGAGGGCGGAGACGATGGTGAGGTAGAGGCCGCGCGTGCCGAAGGCGGGGTTGGCGACGTAGACGACCTGGTGGCTGGTGGGGTCGAGGGCGGCGGTGGCGGCGCGGACAGCGACGGTCTTGCCGATGCCGACGTCGCCGGTGATGACGCCGAGGGCCGCCTCGGCAATGCAGAAGCGGATGCGTGCGACGGCCTCGTTGAAGGCGGTGCGGGTGAACAGGTGGTTGGCGGGGATGGACTTGCCGAAGGGGGCCCTGGTGAAGCCGAAGTGGGTGACCCAGGTGGCGCGGATGGTCATCGGCCCTGCCCCCGGGATCCGTCAAGATCGAGATCGCGGTAGGCGATGCTCTCGGCGGTCGCCTGCTCGAACTGGTTGAGGACCACGCCCAGGTAGTCGATGCCGGTGGTCGTGACCGCGGGCGGCTGGGCCTGGGGGACCTGGGGATGGACGTGGCGGCCGAGGCGGAAGGGGACGGCCAGGCCGGCGGGGGCGCCCTGGAAGTGGACGGTGATGCGGCTGAGGTCCTCGGGGTCGTAGCGGAGCTCGACCTGGCGTCCGACAAGGGCGGGGTCGACCTGGTAGCGGTTGCCGAGCAGGTGGACGCAGGCGGTGCGAGTGACGCGGCGCAGGCAGGACCAGCGGAACGCCTCG
>VBIC01000199.1:1704-3468 GCA_005881425.1 Chloroflexota bacterium
GGTCCAGATCGGAGATGCCTGCGTGCTCGGCCTCGAGCAGGAAGCGCTCGCGGATGACGCGGTTCAGGCGCTCCTGCTTGCCGCGCCCCTCGGGCGAGTAGGGCCTGGAGTGGATGAGGTGGATGCCGAGCACGGCACACGTCCGCTCCAGGGCGGCGTTGGCGAAGGGGGCGCCGTTGTCGAAGTAGATCTGCTCGGGCAGGCCGCGGCGCTGGATGGCGGCGCGCAGCACCTGCTGTCCGGCGCGCGTGTTCTCCCGCGTGCACCAGCTGCCGTGGACAAGCAGGCGGCTGTGGTCGTCCACGAGTAGGAACAGACGAGCCTGCAGACTGCCAGCCTGGCGGGGGTACGGGACCCAGGGCCCCACCAGCACGTCACCGATCCAGCGCCCGTTGGGTCGTTCGGCCTCGTAGCGGCCGAAGGCGCGGGTGTCGGCGCTCATCTGCTGGCGGTCGAGACCGCGCCGGCGCAGGTGCTTACTCACCGTCCGCTCGGCGACCCGGACGCCGTGACGCGCGAACAGGATGTCGGCGATGTGAGCGGCACTGCGCGCGGGGTGTTCCAGGCGCAGGGCGACCGCCTCCTCGATGAGCTCAGGGTGGCGGCGCACGACGCCCGCGTCCCCGCGGGGCTTGCGCTTGAGGCCCTCGAAGCCCTGCGTCCGGTACCAGCGCAGCCAGCGGTCCAGGCTGGTCCGGCTGACCACCCACGGGCTGCCGTCCGGGCGCTCGTGCACGCGCGCGGCCACCTCGCGCACCAACTGGCCCCTCTCCCGGGCCGTCAGGCGCGGGTTCGCCGCCTCCGCGATCAGGGCGTACCGGCGGAGGGCGAGGACTTCGGCGGGATCCAGGCTCATGAGCTGCTCCTCTGTGACGGGCTGACGGGGACGGGGGGCATCAAAGCCGCTCCGCCCAGCCCTGCCCAGGGCGGCCTCGTGTGGGTCAGCAGCTCGCCGCCGCTGACCAGGCTGGCGAACTCGAAGACACCGACCACCCGCTCACCCAGCCGCTGCCGGGCCTGCGTCCAGGCCATCGCCAGCGCCTCCAGCCCGGCTCGTTCCGGCTCGCCTGACAGCTCCGTCACCATCGCGCCCAGACCCACCGCCAGCGCCACGAACCCCGCCACCAAGGTCGGCGCCCGGGCCCGGTACCGCCTCCGCCATCCCCGCACCGTCTCGTGCGGCACGCCCAGCGCGCTCGCCACCGGCCTCATCCCCCGACCGTTCGCCATGGCCACCAGCGCCGCCCCGATCACGCTCACCGGGTCCAGCCGCCGCTCCAGCAGGAACGACGGCAGCAGTGTCCGACTCAACTCGCAGCTCCGGCAGTAAGCGCGCCTCACCCAGATCCGGACCCCCGGCCGGCGCCCGAACCGCCAGTCCCAGCCCCAGAACCACATCGGCCTGCGGCAGCTCGGACAGTTCGGCCTCGGGACCTCTAGATCGCGGCCTGCCGCCCCGTACGCCTCCGCGTCCAGCCGACAGGCCCATACGATGGGCAACGGTGGCCAACTCCACCAACCGGCCCTCCGAGGTGCCAGCCTCGGGGGGCCTCCGTCTTCAACGGCCCCCTATCCTGCCCCGTCGCCACGTTCCCATGCTCCGCTCGTCCCCACGTCCGCCTACGACGACGTCTTCATTTATCGGTGCCGACCACCCCGCCTACGTCACCACGCAGTCGTGCCGCGAACAGCGCGCGTGAGCTGCCCGGAGCACGGGGTGGTGATCGAGCACGTGCCTTGGGCCGCGCCCGGCAGCGGGTTCAC
>VBIC01000200.1:0-499 GCA_005881425.1 Chloroflexota bacterium
CACGCCGGCCGCCGGATCAAAGGCCTGGGCGATGGCTTCATGATCAGCTTCGGCTCCGCCCGGCATGGGGTCGAGTGCGCCCTCGACATCCAGCAGGCGATCACCGAGTACAGCAAGCAAAACCCTGAGCGCAAGCTGCGGATTCGCATCGGCCTCAACACCGGCGAGGTGGTGGAGGAAGCCGGCGACATCTTCGGCGCCGCGGTCAATGTGGCCGCCAGGGTCGCCGGCAAGGCGAAGGGCGGCGAGGTCCTCGTCTCGGAGATCGTCCGCCAGCTTGTCGGGCCCATCGCGGAGATGAAGTTCGACTTCCGCGGTCGCTACAAGCTCAAGGGCTTCCCCGACCGATGGCGGCTGCACGAGGTCACGCCGGGCGAGGTCAAGGAGACGCCGCGCGTGCTGGCGTCTGCCGACGGCTTTGTCGACCGCGAGCAGGAGCGCGTCGACATCCGCATGGTCCTCGACCGTGCCGCCACCGGCAACGGCTCCCTCGCGTTCC
>VBIC01000200.1:514-2303 GCA_005881425.1 Chloroflexota bacterium
AGGGGCTGGATCGTGCTGAGCGGGCGGTGCCTGGAGAATGATGGCGAGCCCTACGGCCCGATCCGCGAAGTCCTCGCCGCGGCCGTCGCCACCCACACGGCCCGGGCCCTCCAGGAGGCGGCGGGCCATCATGGACCGCTGCTCGCCACCCTCGTTCCGAGCCTTCGCCAGAAGGTCCGGGGAATGGCCGCCGGCCACGAGGTCGCCGCCGACAAGATCCGCGAGCAGCTGTTCAAGTCGGTCTACGAGTTCCTGTCTGGGGTCCAGGGGGCCAAACCCCTGCTGATCCTGCTCGACGACCTGCAGTGGGCGGACGAGGCGACGGTCCTGCTGCTCCGCGACCTGGCCTTGCGCATCAACGGCAGCCACATGGTCGTGCTCGGCACCTACTGGGATACGGAGCTGGACTCCGGACGGCCCTTCGCCAACGCGCTGTCCCGACTGCTGAAACGGCGCCGGGCGCAGCGCATCACGCTCGGCCGGCTGACGGACCATGACATCGAGCGCGTGGTTGCGGGACTGAGCGAAACGCCTCTGACGCCGGTGCAGATGGTCGGAATCCAGGCGGCCACGGAGGGCAACCCGCTCTTCGTCGAGCACTCGCTGCTCTACCTGGCGGAATCCGAGAGCCTGCTGGGTGGTGGAGGCGGTCACGCCCAGGCCAGCTACACCGAGGAGGACCTCGAGCTGGCGCAGAGCGTGCGCGGGCTGATCGGGAGGCGCATCCAGCGGCTCAGCGAGCCCGCCCAGCGCATGCTGGTCGCGGCCGGCGTGATCGGCCGAGACTTCGACATCCCGCTGCTCGAGTCCTTCGGTGAGCTCTCGGGCCACGAGCTGCGCGAGGCCCTGGATGAGGCGACACGAGGACACTTCATCGTCGCCTCCGGCAAGGACTCGTACCGCTTCGCGCATGACCTGGTGCGCCAGCGTGTCCTCGCGGCGCTTCCACTGCCGCGCCTGCAGGCCTACCACCTCGCGGTGGCCGACACGTTGGAGCGGGTGTATGGCAAGACCGCGAACGACCACGCCGCGGAGATCGGCTATCACCTCTACCAGTCCGGTGCCGCGGCCGACGCCGGGCGTACGGCCGCTTACCTCGGGCGCGCGGCGACCAACGCGCTTGCCGTGGGAGCCTTCGAGGACGCCCTGCGCCTGGCCGACTCGACGCTGCAGCTGGTGCCCGCGGACCGGATGCGCGAGCGCGCCGAAGCCCTGACCGGCCGGGGCACCGCTCTGTGGGGCCTCGGCCGAATCGAAGACGCAAAGGCGGCGTGGAGCGGGGCGGTCCAGCGCTACGACGAGCTCGGCGACGGCAAGGCGGCCAACGCGCTGCACCGCCGGATCGCTCACCTCGAGGCACGCGGAGAGAGCGCGCACGAGACGAACGGCGTCGCCCCCTCCGAAATGGGCGCGCCCGTGGAGCTCGAAGTACCTAGCTGACGAGCCGCGCCGCGGGAGGCACGGGCGCGTAGGCCGCGTCGTAGACGATTTTCGGCAGCGCGCCGCTGAACGCGACCGACCCCGCGATCAGCCCGCCCGTGCCGGCGGCCTCAGCCACATATGACGACGTGATGGCGACCGAGGCCGACGGTGCGTAGAAGAGCCCTACGTACGCGCTGTTCTCGGCGGCCCCCAGCGAGACGGAGCACGCGTTGGCCGCCGGCTGGTAGACGCTGACCCAGTCGTACTGGTAGCCGCTGAAGATGTAGGTGTCGCTGGAGTTGCCTGAGGTGAGGCAGCCGCCCGCGGGGTAATAGAGCTCCACCGCGCCTGGCGTGATTGGGCCGGG
>VBIC01000200.1:2385-3655 GCA_005881425.1 Chloroflexota bacterium
CGGCCAGCGGCGCACGCTCGCCATCGGGCGGATACGCTCCCACGATCCCCGGGGCGGCGGCGGCGTTCGGAGCGAAGGGGGCGTCGAGCACCGAGCTCAGCAAGGTCGACTCGTTGCCGAGCGAGCAGCCGTTGCCCAGGACGTTCGGACACGGGCTGAGGTTGGAGTTCGACTCGGACCCGCTGACCGGGACGCTCGTCGCCAGCCCGAAAGGTCCGCTGCAGCCGTTGGGCGACGGAGAGGCGTACACGTTGTAGGAGGTGGCGCCGGGGACGTTGCTGATCAAGAGCTGGATGTCGTCGAAGTGGTTGTTCAGGTTCAGGGATCGGCACATCGAAAGCGCGCTCTCCCGCGTGTAGCTGACGCCGTTGTAGGTGTCGGTGCGGACCGAGGTGATGACAATCCCCCATTGCCCGAAGGGCAGGTCGCGCGATCCGGTCTGCTTCTGCAGCTGAAAAGCCCCCGAGCAGTTGGCGCCGCCGAAGGTCCAGAACTGGTTCACGGCGCGAACCAGGTTGCTGGACGGATCGGGCTCATCGGGTGGCTTGAGCTCGTTGCTCACGATGTCGGTCACGTTCCAGGACCCGGCGAGAAACTCGTACACGCCCCCGCTCAAAAACCAGCAGTGCGCGCCGTTGAGGATCGGCAGCGAGGAGAAGACACCGGGCAGGACGATGACGTTTCCGCTTCCGACGCCCTGGCCGCCACCAGGCACGCCAGGGGGTGGATAGCCGGGGTCCGCGAGGCGGAAACCCGAGCGCGTCGCACCCGCGATGTCCGGGTAGCCGCACGGCGTCGACGCGCCGCTCGGGTAGCAGAGGTTGGAGACGGCGCCGGGCACAGGCGACTGGCACCGCGCGTAGATGTCGCCCGCGACCGCCACGCTCCCGGCGGTCATGGTGACCGAGCCGTTGGCGACGAGGTCGCCGGTCACGCCCAGGGACCCGCTCCCATTGACCGTGATCGCGGAGCCGGACGCTCCCCCGCACCCCGCCTGGCTCAGAGCGGCCACCGCGGGCGTGAAGCGCTGGTTGTTGACGTCGCCGTTGGCGGACGCGCCGAGCGTGGGGGAAGTGCCGTTGGTGAGCACGCGGGCAAACTGGAGCTGCAGGGACCGCGTTGCCGAGAGTGTGAACCGGCTTCCCTGCGGTCCGCTGACCCGTGCGACGTCGGTCAACACCGTGCCGTCGGAGTAGGTGCAGGTGACCGTCCAGGGGCTGGCGCCAGGGGTGCCGTAGGCCGTGCACGAGGGGGCGCTGTAGAGCCGGGC
>VBIC01000196.1 GCA_005881425.1 Chloroflexota bacterium
CGCGTTGGAAAGCAGCGTCAGGCAACAGCGACCGCTGCGCAAAGGCATCCAAGGTGACCACGACGTCGGGTTGCTGGTCGACGATCAACCGCGGCGGGATCGCGTTGTCGGTCAGGACCTGCTCGGGTGACAGCGGGTAGTAGCGCAGCGCCGCTGGCGAGACCAGTCCGACGGTATCCAGAATGTGCAGGTTCGACGCGTAGCCGAGCGCACCAATCTCGGGCGCCGCGATTACCGCGCCCGACGGCAGGCTCGCCGCCAGCCCGTAGCCCACGTTAAGCATCAACTGCTCGCGGGCCATGCTCTGGCCGACGGGCAACAACGGCTGCCGCCAATCAATCGCGGGCAGCTGCCACAGCACGAGCAGCGCCGCCAGCCACGACGACCGGCGGGCCCCCAGGCGAGCCAGTCCGGCCCCTGCTGCCAACAAGTAGAACGGCTCGATGGGCACCAAGTACCACGGAAACAGCCGCACCCCGCGCAGGCCGACGGTAACGTAGAAGGCAACGTACAGCGCGGCGAAGCCGGCGAAGGGCAGCCACGGTAGCGAGCGCTGCTGCAGCCATGGCACCGCCTGCCTGATCAGCTCGACCAGGACGATCAGGCCCAAACCAGCCAGCGCGAGCCCAGCCGCGGCGGGTAGCTGACCCAGGAGATACGTCGACCAACCCGGTAGGCCCGCCTGTAGCACGAGCGCCACCGCGTTCTCGAACGGCCAGGTTGGTTGATATGCGACCTGCTTGGCGGCGACGCTATGGGGCAGCGGGCTGCCGTACCGCAGGAAGATCGCCAGACCACCAATCGCAATCGGCGCCGCGCCGGCCAGCAATGTGAGCCAGATCTGGCGCTGGTGTATCAGCCAGGTCCAGCCGACGACGACGGCAGCCAGGAGAACACCTTCGGGACGGACCAGGG
>VBIC01000197.1 GCA_005881425.1 Chloroflexota bacterium
TCGGTGGCTGGAGGAGATACGCGAGCCGTTTCCAGAGTGGCGGCGGCAGGTGCTCACCCAGAGTCGCGGGCCCGCCTGGGCCGCGGCGAACGGCATCCCTTCCCGGCGCTGTCAGGTCGTGGAGCACTCGCAGCGAGAGATCGACGCTCCCCAGCGGCCCTTCCTCGATCTCGCCGACCGCTCGGCTGGTTGCTGGCTCCCACGTCCAGTCTCCTACCAGCGGACGCGCATCGTCGACACAGATGCCCGGCTGCTCAGGCTCATCGGAGGTGCCGATCACGGTTTGATAGGCCACGGTTTCGCCCCATACACCTCACGCAACCCGAGCGCGGCGCGCTCGAACGGCTCGAGCAGGAGCCCGTGGGCGGTGAGGTGCTCGAAGAGCCGCCGCTCCGCCGAGTCAGCGTCGGGCGGGGCGGGCTGCCACGCGACGTGCGGCCGTGCATCCTCGTTTTCCAGCACCTCACCCGTCTCGATGTCCACACGCGCGTGACTCAGGACCGCAACGCCGACACGTACAACCGGCACCTCGACCTGGAGGTCCTGAGCGAAAAGCTGGGCAGTGACCTCACTGGCCAGGCACACGAGCAGCCGCGGCTGCTGGCTGCAGACGCTGAGCAGCGACGTGGTCAGGCGCTGCTCCGTGTGGCGGCGAAGGTCTTCCTCCCGCCACAGATATGGCTGGGGCACACGCACCCGGTTGTACCCGAACTCCAGTGGTTCCCCGCGCGCGCTGATTACCAGGAGCGCGCCCAGGCAGCAGGCATGATCCGGCGAGCGCTCAACTTTGAGAAACGCGGCGCTTCCCAGCTCGTCGTAGTCTTCGACGTCGCTGAAGGGGATCGGCATCGCCCAGTCTCAGACGGTCTCGTCGCCGCCCGCGGCCGCATCCCCGGGTGTTTCGAGCTCTGGTCGCTCGGTGTAATCCACCGGCAACTCAGCCACGACGGTGTCCGGCGTGTACTCGGGGTAGAGCCGCTTCAAGTCCCACTCGTTGATCCAGCGCCGCACGTACTGGCGTATGCGCGTGGTCGAGAGCTGCTCGCCGGTGCCCAGCTCGGGCGGGTCCCACGCGAATGCGCGGGCATGGAGCGCGCGTACTTCCTCACGTGTGCGGTCCAGCATCGGGCGATCCGGTCCGCGCAGTCGCACCGGTTCACGCACGATCATCCGCATCCCCTGTTCTGCCTGGCTGGCGAGTTTGATATCCGCATCCGAGCCGCTGGCTCGCAGCTTGCCTGGCACCCTCTCCAGGTCGCCCCTGTCCTGGAGGACTGCCGCATCGATGTCGGTGGTAACCGCGCCAGCTCGGCATACGAGCGCGCGCGCTGCTTGAATGAGTAGCGTCCTATCAGCTCGACCTCATCGAAAAGGACGACCCAGCCTCCGTAACCCGCGGCCAGGATCAGGCGCGCCAGGAAGAGCAAACGCTGGAGCGCTAACTCTCGCGCGGGCACGCTCTCAAGACGGTAGGTTGCCCGCTCGCCAAGCTCGCGAAGCCAGGACCGCGTGTCACTGACGTTCAGCGGGTCGCCTCCCCAGAACGAGACGAGGCGGTTGCGATTTTCTGGATCCTTCACCTCGTGATAGAGGAACAGAGTGGCTGCAAAGCGCGAGCTCAAGCCCACGTCGGGCCGACTGACCCAGTGCGTCAGGGCAACGTACTCGGGACTATCGGGATCGAGGCCGCTGGCAATCTCTGCGAGGGACGACCCGCGTCTGCCAGGGACCATCAGCGATTCGACCGCTGCACGGAACACCCGCGCGAGATCGTAGAGAGGGGTCTCTTTGCTGATCACCACGCGGCTGCACACCATGCGCTCATCAAGGGCAAGGT
>VBIC01000002.1 GCA_005881425.1 Chloroflexota bacterium
CTCGCGGCGGGGTCGTAGATCCAGGCCGCCCCAGCGCCGGTCACGAAGACCCGGCCATCCTTCAGCGTTACGGCCGTGTCGGGATGCCCGTTCAGGGCCGGAGTGACCGACCATGACGACGTCTGCGGATCGAAGATCTCGGCCCGGAAGAGGCCGCTGTCCGGCTGGCTCTTGAGCAGCAGCACCCGTCCGTCGCCGAGCAGGGCCAGGGAGCTGAGTCCCTGGGACGGGGTGGGAGCCGCCAGGCTCCAACCGTTCGCCCGCGGATCGTATATCTCGACGCCGGAGCTCGACCCGCCGGCGAAGAAGTTCAACCCGGCGACCAGCAGGACGCGGCCGTCGCGCAGACGGATCGCCGATGGCAGGAACGCCTGGACCTGGAGTGCGCCGGCTCCCGTCCACTGAACGCGCTCCGGATCGAAGAGCTCGGCGGGGAGCACTACCGTGGCGCTCACGTTGCCGCCCGCGATCAGCACGCGTCCGTCCTCGAGGAGGACGGCGGCCTGGCCGTAGCGGCGGGTGAGCATGTTCGCGGCCGGGGACCAGCGGTCGGTCGACGGATCGTAGATCTCGGCGCTGGTCAGCGGCGTGTTGGGATCCCGGTCGCCGAGGCCACCCGCAACCAGGACCCGCCGATCCTCCAGGAGGGTCACGCTGGGAGCTTTGCGACGCTCGAGCATGGGACGGGTCAGCGACCAGCGGTCGTCCGCCGGCCGATAGCGGAGCGCGCGCTGGTCGGGACCGCTCTGGAAGGCGCGCAGCATGAACAGGGTGCCGTCGGGCAGGGCCAGGAGACGCGTCGGAAAGCCGCCGCCCGGCGGCCCGGGCCGCGTCTGCCAGCGATCGGCGAGCGGGTCGTAGATCGCGAGCCCTAAAGCGCCGACCGCGGCGACCCGCCCGTCGGGGAGGAGCACCGCCGCACCATCGGCGGCGGTGGCAGGGACCGCGGCGGCGGGGACGAAGGCGCCGGGCGCGGGCCCGAGCAGGGAGCAGGCGGCGAGGGGAAGAGCCACGGCGGCCAGGGCGGCGATCGCGATCATCCGCCGGCTGCGACACCCCCACCCCGACCCTCCCCCGTCGAGGGGGAGGGAGGGTGTCTTTCTGGTCACGACCGCGCCCGGCCGCGCAGGGCCACGCCGAGCAGCTCGAAGGCGAGCGCCATGACCGCGATCATGAGCGCGGGCATCACCACCGGCTCGAACTGGCGCTGCAGGATGTAGATGCGCGCGCCCGCCAGGAGCTGGCCCAGCTCGGGCTGGTTGACCAGGACGCTGGAGACGAAGGAGGCGCCGCCCTGGCCCACGTCGAGCAGCGCGGTCCCGCCGTTCAGGTAGACCTGGAGGAAGCCCAGCTCGGCGAGCAGGACGAGGACGGCGCTGGCCTGGAAGGGGATTTCGACCGCGAGCGCCGGGCGCAGGTGGGGTACGACGTGGAGCCGGAAGAAAGTCAGGCCCTCGGTGCCGAGCGCTCTCGCCGCCAGGGTGAAGGGTTGGGCCCGGACGTGCTCGATCCGCTCCGCGACCAGGTCGGAGACCTCGCGCCACCCCACCAGCCCCATCCCGGCCACGAACGCCGGCACCCGGGCCGAGCGCGGAAAGGCCTGGATGGTGATGATCGCCAGGGCCAGGTAGGGAAACCCGATCACCCAGCGCCCCATGCCGCGGCTCAGGACGCGGAGCGCGGCGTTGCCCAGGCCGATGGCCACGCCGACGACGAAGCCGACCGCGAGGCGGGCCAGCACCACCAGCGCCACCAGCCCCAGCGAGGGCGGAGTCCCGCGCGCGATCAGGGCGAGCAGGTCGCGCCCGCCGGCGTCCGAGCCGAGCACGTAGAAGTGCCGTCCTCCGGACTGCACGTTCAGGTTGAAGACCTCCATGTCGGAGAGGATCGGGAAGGGCGGGAGCCTGATCACGTGGCCCTGCGCCGTGAAGCCGCCGACCCAGACCGAGGTCGACCATGGCGCAGGCTCGGACAGGCCGATGGCGATCAGGGCCACCACGGTCGCCGTGATCAACAGCGCGCCAGCGGCGGCAAGGACGCGGCCGCTGGGGAGGCGGCCCATCAGGCAGCCTCGCGGCGCAGCTCGCGCAGGCGAGGGTCGAGCCAGCCCTGGAGCAGCCCGGTCAGGGTTTCGAGGACCAGGAGGATGGCAGCCATGGCGACCACCAGCGCGATCGCCAGGTCGGGCTGCGCCTGGCCGGCCCGTCCCTGGATGCCGAAGGTCAGCCCCAGGGCCAGGATCAGCATCTCGCCCAGGCCGGGATAGCCGAAGAAGAACTCGACCAGCGGCAGGGAACCGATCATGAGGCGGAAGGAGCTCATCCAGGCGCTCAGCAGCGTGGCCGCGGCCGGCCGCACCACGTGCCTGACCAGCACCGACGGCCATTCGAGCCCCTTGGCCCTCGCCGTCCGCACATGGTCGCTCATGAGCTCCAGGTCGAGGCTGACACGAGCCTGGCGGAAGACGTAGGCAGCCGGCCGGACCCCGAGCACCACCGCGGCCCAGAAGACCTGGAACCCGTTGACCACGCCGAAGCCGCCGCTGACCGGCTGGCCGGTGACGTTGTAGATCTGGGCCTGGACCTCCTGGATCACGACCGCGACCAGGAAGGTCGGGATCACCCAGAGCAGGGTGGCCAGCGCCAGGACCAGGACCAGGCGGCGAGAGCGGCGGGCGGCCAACAGGAAGGCGAGGCCGAGACCGGCGGCGCTTCCCCAGAGGGTGGCCACGACCAGGAGCGTGAGGCTGCGCCCGGCGCCGAGCAGCGCGGTCGAGGCCACGCTCAGGCCCGCGGGCGGTGGCGAGGGGGCGACGATCTCGCCCGCGGGCCCGACGTTGCGCTGGGCCAGGGTGACCAGGATCCAGGTGAGAAAGATGACGCCGCTGAGCTGGAAGGTGAGCGTGGCGGCGTAGCGGAGCCCGGCCCAGAGCCGCGGCGTGCGGGAGAAGGCCAGCACTAGCAGCAGCGTGAGGATGAGCGTGAGCAGGCTCAGGTTCAGCCAGGTCATGCTCTCGCAGGATTATCCGGCGTGGCGATTAGAAACTATTCGATTCCCTCGATCCTCGTCACAGGTCCGTCACGAGCCGGTTCGATTTCGGCCAAGGCTTGCCCACGATCTCCAAAAGGGCGTCAAGGGCGGGCGGGCCGGCCGCGTTACAGCCCGCATGAAGATCGAGTTCACCTGGCCCCGCCTCGTCAAGACGCTCGCGGGGGTGATGGCGGCGGCCGTCGTGTTCGTGGGGATCCCGATGATGACCGTCTCCGCCACGGGGGACGACTATCCATTCAAGGGACGGCCCAACGTGGTCGATCCGTGGGGCTTTTACACCGACTACTGCACCTCCTTCACCGCCTGGCGCTTGAGCCAGGCCGGGATCGTCTTCCACGGCGCCTCGCTGCGTGGACCCAACGGCCAGACCGCCCGCTTCGGCAACGGCGGGAACTGGGACGCGGCCGCGCGCGCGGTCGGTCTCACGGTCGATTCCCATCCCTCGGTGGGAGCCGTCGCCGTCTGGCACGGCGGTGAGGGCTTCGCCTGGCCCGGCGGCCACGTCGCCTATGTGGCCGCGGTCAGCGGCACCCAGGTCGTGGTCGAGGAGTACAACTGGTCGCACTACCTGGCCTACGACACCCGGGTGACGCAGGCGCCTCGATACATCCACTTCCGGCCCGCGCCGGGCGGCGGCGCTCCGCCCCCGCCGGCTCCGCCGGCGCCGAGCGGTCCCGCGGCCGCGGTGATGGTCGGGCATCCCTACCGCACCACCCATACGCTGCGCATCCGCGCCGCCGCGACCGTGCAGTCGCGCTCCATCGGCCTGCTGCCCGCCGGGAGCCGGATCATGATCGTCTGCCAGGTGCGCTCGGCGAGCGCGGTCAACGGCGACCGGATCTGGGACCGCCTCCAGGGCGGCGGCTACGTCGCCGACTACTACACGACCACGCCCGGCGTGCGCACCTTCAGCCCCGGCCTGCCGCGCTGCTAGGGCTCGGCTTACCTAGGCATCAGCCGCTCCAGCGGACTGCCTGAAGCCGCGCTCGCGACGGTTGGGAATATACTTCACCGTCGGACGCGGCGCCGCGCCGGGGCTTGAAGAAGGAAGGCAGTTCTCTGGAGGGAGGCATCGTCATGGCCGATTCGCAAACGGCGACTAGAGAGAAGGACGTCGTGTCGGGCGATTCCAAGGCGGACGGTCGGGTCAAGGGCATCCCGATGGCCGACTCGCTGCCCACCACCCGCACCGAGCCGGAGGCTCCCCACGGGACCGGACCGCGCGGGCTGCTGGCGACCCCCAGCTCGCCCTCGACGGCGGGCCGGTTCGGCCGGATGTTCCGTCGGCTGCCCGTCTTCACCTGCAACCCGGACAGCATGATCGTGCTCGGAGCGGCGATGGTCCAGCAGCCCGAGGACGGATTCATCGACAAGCAGCTGGGCGTCGACGACGATGACGAGAACGTCAGCCGCCTCTCCAACGGCGAGCTCAGATTGCCGGCGGGATACACGTACTTCGGCCAGTTCGTCGACCACGACATCACCTTCGACCCGGTTTCCTCGCTCACCCGGCAGAACGATCCCGATTCCCTGACCGACTTCAGGACCCCGAAGTTCGACCTCGACTCGCTCTACGGACGGGGTCCGGCGGACCAGCCCTATATTTACGACGAGAACGGCATGACCCTGGCCCTGGGCGAAGCGCTCGGGCCGGACGGGCAGCGCGACCTGAAGCGGGTCCAGGTCGGGAAGCGCATGCGCGCGCTCGTCGGCGACCCTCGCAACGACGAGAACAAGATCGTGAGCCAGCTGCAGACGGTATTCATCCAGTTCCACAACCGGGTCTTCCAGTGGGTGAAGGACAAGGAGAAGGAATTCGACACCGACGACGATCGCTTCAAGCGGGCTCAGCAGCTGGTCCGCTGGCACTACCAGTGGGTGGTGGTCCACGACTTCCTGCGGCGGATCGTGGGCGACGATCCCTTCAGGCCCGCCGACGGCGTGGTCGCCGACATCCTGAAACCGATCAGCTTCCGCGCCGCCGGGGGCAAGCACGACCTGATTCGCCCCCACCTGCTCTTCTACGACTGGATCGAGAGGCCTTTCATGCCGGTGGAGTTCGCGGTGGCGGCCTACCGCTTCGGCCACTCGGCGATCCGGCCCAGCTATCACATCAACTCCACGTTGCAGAACGGCCAGTTCTCCCGAGAGCACGACATCCCCCAGACGCGGGCCAAGGCCTTCCGGATCCCGATCTTCACGGACACGCCCACGGCCACCGACAGCCTGGGCGGATTCCAGGCCATACCGAAGGATTGGGGCGTCGACTGGAACTTCTTCCTCCACCTGGGCGCGGAGAAGCAAAACCTCCCGCAGCCGAGCTACAGGATCGATAGGAGCATCGCCAATCCGCTGGGCTTGATGCCGGATCGGGTGACCGGGCCGGAGAGCCTCGACGCCGCTTTCAGCGACAAGGTGGCCAAGGCACTGCCGGTGCGCAACCTGATACGCGGCCTCCGCCTGGGGATACCCGCCGGCGAACACGTGGCGTCAGGCATGGGACTCCAGCCTGATAGCCGGATCTCGATCACGCAGAAGTTGCTCGACGCCGCGGCGGTGCCGGCGAATCCGGCGCTGGGCATCGACAAGAAGCTGGTCTCGGCCGCGGGCAAGGACCTGATCGGCGACGGCAAGCGGCAGCTGACCCCGCTCTGGTACTACGTCCTGCACGAGGCCCAGCTCCAGATCGTCAAGGACGACGAGGGCAAGGACGTGACCGGCGCCCACCTGGGGCCGGTCGGGGGCCGCATCGTGGCCGAGGTCCTGATCGGCCTGCTCTACGGGGATCCGTTCTCGTTCCTGAACGTGGAGCCGAACTGGAAGCCGACCCTGCCCCGGCGCGACGGCAGCGAGCACGGGCCCTACACCCTGGCCGACCTGGTCAAGTTCGCGATCGGCGCCTAGGGCGGGGTGATCTGAAGTGCAGCTCGTCAGTCAGGCGGTCAGGTGGATCCAGGAGGCGACCGAGGGCACGCCGGCCTGATCGACCAGGAAGAGCATGTACCAGCCGGCCGGGGCCAGAGACGGCCCCGCCGGCGTCCTCACCTGGATCCGGTTCGCGTCGCGTGAGCTGATCGGCAGGTCGACCAGCCGCTGCGAGTTGTCGAAGGCGTGGGTGGTGACGCCGTTTCGGATCAGCTCGGCCCAGCGGATCGAGCCGGCCTGCGGCGTGCCGATCGGGCGGACTGTAGACCTCGAGCTTCAGCTCTTCTCCCTCTTGCTCGACGTACTGGGCGAGCCTGCCGCCGGGAGGGGGATTGCCGTCGGCGGTCACGACCCGGCCGTCGGGCAGGAGCAGGGCCACCGAGTGGTACATCCGCTCGACCCGCGCGGTCGCCCCCGGCTTCCAGCGGTCGAGGACCGGGTCGTAGATCTCCGATTGCAGCCGCGGAACGCGCCGAGCGCCCTCCTCCTCGTGGAGGATGGCGCCGCCGCAGACGAAGACCGTGCGGTCGGGGAGCAGGACCGCGTTGAGGTGGATCCGGGGCAGGCTCAGCGGCATCGCCAGGCGGTAAGCGGGGTTCCGGTCGGTGAGCTTGATGCGCTCGGTGCTGCCGGTGGCGGCCGTCAGGTCGTCCTTGGGGCCTCCGCCGATGATCATGACCTCCTGGTCCTGGGCGCGGGGCAGCAGCACGCTGGAGGACTGGTTGCGCAGGGAGGTCAGGACGTTCATGGGCACCGGTTCGAAGGTGGTGGCGCCGGCGCGGAGCTCCAGGAGGCCGGCCGGCTGCTGGCGGTCGTCGTCCATCCGGCCTCCGCTGAAGAAGATCCGGCCGTCCTGGAGCAGGAATAGATGAGCGTAGAAGGGCAGGCCCAGGAAGTCGGGACCTCCTGGCGGCGCGGGACGATCCTGCCATCGGTCGGCCGCCGGGTCGTAGACCTCGAAGCGGTCGTTGGGGTTGGCATGCTCGTCCTTGCCGCTGACGGCGAGCACCCGGCCGTCGGCCAGCGGCAGCAGCGTCGGATACCAGCGGCCGGCGGCCATCGAGGCGCGGTTGGTCCAGCGCTGAGTCGCCGGGTCGAAGCTCGCGGCTTCGCGCTGGCCGGTGTTGTTGCCGCCGTCGTAGGCCTGGTTGCCGCCTGCCGTGAGCAGGCGCCCGTCCGCCAGGAAGGTGTCACCGCCGCAGAAGAAGTCGAAGGGGCGGCCGTCGCCGCGCCGGATGGTTGGCGGGTGATCGAAGTTGGCGCCGGGCGGGGCGCTGGGGTCCCAGACCACGCTGGTCCACATCCGCTGTGTGACGTCCCCGAAGCGGGGGTCGGCGGCCCGCGTCGGATTGTTGCCCGAGCCGGCGAAGAAGAGGACCCTGCCGGTGTGCAGCAGGGCGGCGTGGATGGGAAGGATCTCGGAATCGAACGGAAGCGGATCCCACCGGCCGTGAGCGGAGGCCGTCTCGACGAGCGGGACCAGGGCGTAGAAACCGGCGTTCCCATTCGGCGGGTGGTCCACCGACATGACCAGGAGCTGGAGCGCGCCGCCGAGATCCGCGACCGCCAGCGCGCCGTACTGGTTGTCCCAGGAAAACCAGTTGTCGACCCCCAGCAGGCTGGACCAGCCGAGGGCCGGGTCGGCGGCGTCGAACCCCGCCGGGCGCCCGTCCGGCCCGAGGTCGAAGGCGATCCGGTAGTAGGCCTGGTTCTGCCCCGAAGGGACGTCGGCCGGCAAGGTGGCCGGGGACCGGGTGGGTTATCGATGCCGAAGGCGACCAGGTCCAGCTTCCCGTTCCCGGTCACGTCGCCGAGAGCCATCCCGCCGCCCTGGTTGTCCCAGGAGAACCAATCGGGCACGTCGATCCAATCGCTCCAGCCGCCGGTCACGTTGCCGGCCGGGTCCAGGTCGCGCCCGATCCGGTAGACGCCGCGGTTGCGGCCGGGCCTGGGCTTGTCCGTCCGGTCGATCGTGAAGACGGCGAGGTCGAGCCGCCCGCTGCCCGTGACGTCGCCCAGCGCCACGCCCGCCCCCTGGTTCTCCCAGGAGAACCAGTCGGGAACGTCCGTCCACGGAGTCCAGCCGCCGGTCACGGTGCCGGCGGGGTCGAGGTCGCGGCCGATGCGGTAGAGGCCTCGGTTGGCCCCGGCCGGGTTGTCGACCATCAGGACCAGCAGGTCGGGCCGGCCGCTGCCGGTGATGTCGGCGACGGCGATGCCGCCACCCTGGTTCTGTGCCGAGAACCAGTCTGGCACGTCGAACCAGGCGGTCCAGCCGCCGGTTACGTTGCCCCTGGCGTCGAGATCGCGTCCGATCCGGTAGAGCCCGCGGTTCGGCGGGTTGGGGGGATGGTCGATCATGA
>VBIC01000003.1 GCA_005881425.1 Chloroflexota bacterium
AGCCAGGTCAGGGAATTCCGCGAGCACGTCCTCGACGCCCTGGACCAGCCCGGCCCCGTCACGAATGAGGCCGTGAGTGCCGGCGGTCAGCGGGTTCTCGATGCTGCCGGGGACGGCGAAGACCTCACGGCCCTGCTCCAGCGCCATGCGGGCGGTGATGAGGGCGCCGCTTCGCTCCGCGGCCTCGACCACCACCAATCCACGGCTGAGCCCGCTGATGATCCGGTTTCGCACCGGGAACAGGCCCGGCAGCGGGGCCGTCCCATCCCTGGCTTCGGAGAGGAGCGCGCCCTGGCCCGCGATCTGCTCCGCCATCGAGGCGTGCTCCGGCGGATAGATCCGGTCGAGCCCGCCGGCCAGGACCGCCACCGTCTGGCCGCCGGCCGCCAGGGCGCCCCGGTGGGCGGCGGCGTCCACACCCCGGGCCAGTCCGCTGACCACCACCACCCCCAATCCGGCAAGCTCCCGGGCCAGCCGCTCCGCCACCCGCAGGCCGTAGGGAGTGGCGCGGCGCGAACCGACGACCGCGATCATGCAGCCGGACGGGATCGTGCCCCTGACGTAGAGGCGATCGGGCGGATCGGCGATCGCCCGCAGCAGGGCCGGGTAGCCCGGATCGTCGCGCCGCAGGATCATACGGTCTCGCGGAACTGGAGCGCCTCGGCGACGTGAGCCCCCCGGATGCTCTCCGTTGCCTCCAGGTCGGCGATGGTGCGCGCCACCCGGATCACCCTGTGGACCGCGCGCCCGCTGAGATGCAGGCGTTCGGCAGCCTGCTCGAGCAGGCCGCTGCCGTGGTCGTCGAGCCGGGCGTCGCGGCGCAGCTGAGGGCCCGTCAGCCCGCCGTTCAGCGGACCACCGGGGCGGCGGGCCGCCTGCCGGGCCCGGGCCTCCAGCACTCGACCGCGAACGCAGGCGCTGGACTCGGTGTCGACCGGCGGGCGGAGCAGCTCCACGGGTGCGGGCCTGGGCACGAGCACCTGGAGGTCGATCCGGTCGCGGATGGGGCCGGAGAGGCGCGCCCGGTAGCGCTGCCGGGCGAGCGGCGTGCACTCGCAGGGCCGGCGAGGATCGCCGGCGAAGCCACAGGGGCAGGGATTGGCGGCTGCCACCAGGAGGACGCGGGCCGGGAGCCGGCTGTGCCCGCGGGCCCGGGCGACCACCAGCCGGCCCTCCTCCAGCGGCTGGCGCAGCGCCTCGAGCGCGTCCCGGCGGAACTCGGTGATCTCGTCCAGAAAGAGAACGCCCCGATGCGCTCTGCTGACTTCGCCGGGCCTGGGCCATGGCTGGCCGCCGCCGACCAGTCCGGCTGCCGAGATGGTGTGATGGGGCGCCCGAAAGGGCGGCTCCAGGACCAGGCCGGCTCCCGGCGCAAGCTGCCCGGCGCAGGAGGCGATGGTGGTCACCTCCAGGGCCTCCGCCGGATCGAGCGGCGGCATGACGCCCGGGATGGTGCGGGCCAGGAGGGTCTTGCCCGCGCCGGGCGGACCCATCAATAAAAGATGATGCGACCCGGCGGCGGCGATCTCGAGCGCACGCTTGGCCAGGGGCTGGCCGCGGACCTCGGCCAGGTCCAGCACCTCTCCCGCGGCGGCGGCGGGCGCCGGCGGCGGCTCCGGCTCGGGGAGAGCCATGCCCTGGCTCCAGTGGAGGTCGAGCTGGCGCAGGTCGCCGATCGCGTGCACCGGCAGGCTCGTTGCCAGCCGGGCCTCGACGACATTGGCCGCCGGGACGTAGAAACGGGTGGCCCCGCTTCGCGCCAGGTGGCTGATGATGGCCAGCACTCCACGCACCGAGCGCACGCTGCCGTCGAGAGCCAGCTCGCCCAGCCAGGCAGCGCCCCGGGGAAGGTCCCGGCGCAGGTTGGCGCTCATGATCGCCGCCGCGATAGCCAGGTCGAAGGAGCTCCCCTCCTTGGGCAGCTGGGCCGGCGCCAGGTTGACCGTGACCTTCTGGTCGGGAAAGCTCAGCCCGCTGTTGACGATGGCGATCTTCACCCGCTCGCGCGCCTCCTGGAGCGAGCGGTCGGCCAGCCCGACGATGTGGAAGCCGGGCAGGCCCTGGCCGATGTTGGCCTCGACGTCGACCCGGACGCCGTCCAGGCCCATGACCGTCCCGGTGAGGGCGCGCGCCAGCACGACCCTGTCATATTACACGTCTTTGTATTTGTGCGTAGACAATGATAGCGGCTATCGACCCGCCAGCAGCCTGCGGGCGCCGAGGAGGATCACGCCGGTTGCCAGGAGTAGGGCGCCCAGCGGCGCCAGCGGCAGGGTGCGTCCCCGGCCGGCGGACGAGACGGTCCTCACATCGCTGGCTGCGCCGGTGTGGGCAAGCGCCTGGGGGGAAGCGGCGGTAATGGCCTCCTGGTTGCGGGGAGTGACGAAGTCGATCACGAGCCGCGAGGGGCCGGTCAGCTCAAAGGCCCTGAAACACGCGGGCCGCGACAGGCCGGTGCCGTAGGAGGTCACGCCCTCGAAGTTCTCGATCGCGGCCACCTCGCGGACGACGGGCAGCTCCGGCTTCGCGTCGGTGAGCGGAACGCCGTCGGTCCACAGGGTCCCGGTGAAGACGGTGAAGAGCCCTGCCGAACCGGAGAGCCTGTACGTCGTGCCCTTGCCTCCACCCTGGGTGAAGGTGGCGGACGACTGCTGGACCAGCCTGTAGGCGGGCACCGCCGGGGCATTGGCGAACCCGAAGACGATCCGGTCGTAACCGTCGTGGTGGGCGAAGCGGACTGAGGTCAGGGCTGCCTGGACTTCGCCGGCGGCGCCGCCGGACCGGTCGCCGCAGGAGAATCCGTCCTGGGCGAGAGCCGGCGCCGGGACGAGCGCCAGGCTGGCCGCAGCCGGGGCCAGGACGGCCAGGAGCAGGAGGCGGCGGCGCGTGGAATGAACGAGGTCGCCAATGAAGCGGCGGTATGAATCGCGTTCGATCGGGTGCATGTGTCTCTCCTTGGGTTTGACGAGTGCTTTCACTCATACCGACGCCGCCACCGGCCGCGACGGGTGTACCTTCTGCGCATGTCGGTGACGGCGCGGCTGCGCGCGGCGCTGGTGCTCGGCTGGCTGACGACCCTCCCCCACCGGTTGAACCGGCGGATCCGCATACAGCCCGGGCTTCTGGGCAACGGCCGGCTGCGCATCCGGGGCCCGGGCCGGGTCATGATCGAGAAGGACGTGAACGCCTGGTCGCACGCGGAGGCCAACCGGCTGGTCACCACCACCTCCGAGGCGGTGATCCAGATCGGCCCTCAAGCCCGGCTCAACGGGTGCACGCTGATCGCGGCGGAGCGGATCGAGGTGGGCGCGGGCTGCGTCCTCGGGTCCTGCGAGGTCCGGGACGACGATGCCTATCCGGCGAGGTTGAGCCAGGGGCCGGCCGGGCCGCGGCCCGTGATCCTGGAGGAAAACGTGTGGGTGGGAGGCCAGGTCTTCATCGCTCCGGGGGTGCGGGTCGGACGCAACTCCGTGGTCGGAATGCACGCGGCGGTCTTCGAAGACGTCCCTCCCGACGTGATCGTGGCCGGCAACCCGGCCCGGATCGTGCGCCGCTTCGAAGCCGGTCCGGATTCAGCGAGCGCCAAGCGGGGATAATCGGGTAGGACCATGCGTGTCAATCCGCCACCCGTGACCTGCGACCAGTGCAAGCAGATGCCGGCCTGGGAGCGCCTCCACGGCCCGGATCAGCAGGTGCGCCTCAAGAACGGCCGGACCGTGACCCGGCGCGGCCAGGGCTGGGTCTGCACCCGCTGCGGGCACACCATCCCGATCTCGTTCGAGGCGTGGACCTGAACGCCGAAGCGCCGGCCGGCATAGACGCCGAGGTCGAGCGCTTCCGCCGGCGGCTCGGCGCGCGCCCGGTCGAGCGGCTCGATGCCGCACCGCCGCTGCTGCGGGCCAGCGTCCTGGTGCCGATCTTCACTCCGCGGGTCGGACCCCACCTCCTCTTCACCCGCCGCACCGAGGAGGTGCTGACGCACAAGGGCCAGATCTCCTTTCCCGGCGGGCAGCAGGAGGCGGGCGACGGCTCGCCCCTGGAGACGGCGCTGCGCGAGAGCTACGAAGAGATCGGCCTGAAGCCGGGCCGGGTGGAGCCGGTCGGGGAGCTGGACGACGTCCTATCGGCGGTGAGCGGGTTCGTCGTCAGCCCGCACGTGGGGCTGATCCGCGGACCGGCGGAGGACCTGCGGCCTGCGCCCACCGAGGTTCGCAGCCTGCTGCTGGTCCCCATCGACACCCTCCTCGACCCGGCCGTCTACCGGAGCGAGGCGCGCAGCTGGATGGGTGCCGAGCACACGATCCACTTCTACACCGTGGGCGACGACGTGATCTGGGGACTCACCGCGTTGATCCTGCACCAGTTCCTGGCGCTCTGGCGCGCGGCTTAGCTCTCGATCGCGTTCTTGACGTGGTCCAGCCGGTTGACACGGCCGTCCCTGACGACCAGGCCCACGACGTCGAAGCGGACCGGGCCGCGATGAGGATGCCGCTGCAGGTAATAGGCGGCCAGCTGCCGCAGCTTGCGCATCTTCTGGTAGCCGACCGCCTCCTGGGGCAGGCCGAAGCCGACGCCGGCGCGGGCCTTGACCTCCACGAAGACCAGGGTCTCGCCGTCCTGGGCCACCAGGTCCAGCTGTCCCAGCGGCGTGCGCAGGTCGGCGGCCAGGATGCGATAGCCGAGGCCGCGCAGGTGATCCGCGGCGAGCGCTTCGCCGCTAGTACCGAGGCTCGAAGTCATCGGTCAAGCGCCGGCCTCAAGAATTTGTCAGGGTGATGGCGTAGGCCTCCGCCTCCAGCGCGGCGCGGGTACGGATGGAGATGAACGAGCGCCGGTGCAGCGGGGTGAGACCATGGCGGTCCATGGCGGCGAGGTGCTCGGGGGCCGGGTAGCCCTTGTGGTGCTCGAAGCCGTAGCCGGGAAACTGCTCGGCGAGGCGGATCATCAGCCGGTCCCGGGTCACCTTGGCCAGGATCCCGCCCGCCATGATCGAGATCGACCGGCGATCGCCCTTCACGATCGGCAGCTGCGGCACCAGCGCCTCCGGAAGCAGGAAGCCGTCGACCAGGATGTAGTCGATGCGCCGCCCCAGCTGCTGCAGGGCGAGCGCCATCGCCCAGCGGTTGGCCCGGGCTACGCCGACACGATCGATCTCGTCGACCTCGATGATCCCCACGGCCCAGGCTTCGGCTCCGTCCAGGATGCACTCGTAGTAGTGGTCGCGCTCCTCCGGAGTCAGCAGCTTGGAGTCGTCGATCCCCTCACAGTGGAAATAGGGGCGCATGATCGCCGCGCCGGCGACAACCGGACCTGCCCAGGGTCCGCGACCGGCCTCGTCGACACCGGCGACGGTGGCGTAGCCCAGGCCGAACGCCTGCCGCTCGAAGACCCAGAGGTCGCGGTCAGGCTTCGGACGTTTCGGGCGTTTCGGCTTCTGCTGCCCGGCCGGCGGGGCCGCTCTGTCCAATGACCTGACGCTTCTCCTGGATCCGGGCCCCTTTTCCCACCTTGCCGCGCAGGTAGTAGAGCTTGGCCCGGCGAACCTTGCCGTGGCGAACCACGTCGATGCGATCGATCCTCGGGGAATGCAAGAGGAAGCTGCGCTCGACGCCGACCCCGTGCGCGATGCGGCGAACGGTGAATGTCTGCTTGGCGCCTGAGCCGCGACAGCTGATCACCACACCCTCGAAGACCTGGATCCGTTCGCGATTCCCCTCCACCACCTTGGCGTGCACCTTGACCGTGTCACCCGGGGTCAGGGCAGGGACCTTCTCGCGCTCCGTCTCTTTCTCGAGGAGATCGATCACGTTGGACACGGCAGAGAGTCTACCAAGGATGGTTTGCTCCAGCGCATCATCCTCCGCCCGGCAGGCGACGGCGGGTCCGCACCTGTGCCTGG
>VBIC01000202.1:0-148 GCA_005881425.1 Chloroflexota bacterium
GCTGGTGCGCCAGCGAGCCTGGACGACCCGCCAGGTAGCAGCCGCCATCCGTCGCTCCCAGGCATTCGTCTCCAAGCGTTTGCGGGTGTTCGAGGACGCGATTCTCGCCCCTGCAGTGCTCCAGGACCAGCTGTCGGTCTCGGCCGCC
>VBIC01000202.1:304-1256 GCA_005881425.1 Chloroflexota bacterium
GCTCCGGCTGGTGTTGCGCGACGCGCGACCGGACGGCCTGACTGACGGCGAACGCCGCGAGCTGCGGCTGTTATTCAATGAGCTGGCGATGCTGGCCCGCGCTCGGCCGGGCGCGGCCCGCGTGTTTCCGCCGCTTCCGAGCGCCCGCAAGGCCTGATAGCTGTGTCCAACACTTCTGAAGCACACCCACCGCGGGTGGATATCCCAGAGGCCATCTGGAATCAGGCCGATCAGCTCGGTACCTTCATCGCCCGACTGGCACTGGAGCACGGCCCAATCCTGAGCTTCGTGCCACGCGTCGGGCCGCTGGCCGGTCGGGAGGTCGTATACCTGATCGGACCCGAGGCGAACCGACTGGTCCTGCTCACCCAACGCGAGCGCTTCAGTCACGACCAGGGCTGGACGCCGGTCATCGGCGACATGCTGGGCCACGGTCTTCTCAACATGGAC
Organism: Chloroflexota bacterium; assembly: GCA_005881425.1. Taxonomy (GTDB): domain Bacteria; phylum Chloroflexota; class Dormibacteria; order CF-121; family CF-121; genus CF-120. The sequence goes on from VBIC01000202.1 coordinate 755, forward strand.
CCGCCCGAGCACACCCGCCACCGGGCAATGATGAACCCCGCGTTTACGGCAGCATTCATGGCCAGCTATCTGCCGCTGATGCAGCGGGTCATCGCAGAACGGACGCAGGGCTGGATCGGGCGTGATGAAGTGGATCTGCTGGCGGAGGCGCGTGAGATCACCTTCGATGTGGCCGCCGCGGCTCTGGTTGGCTTCCGGACCGGCCCCGAAGTGGACTGGCTCCGCGAGCGCTTCTACACGCTGTTGCACGGGCCTAACTTCCGGGAAGAAGCCTGGGAGCAGGTGGTGCAGCACCAGTTGCGCGTGCGGGATGAGCTCCGTAGTCGACTGCTAGAGCTGATCGCCGCGCGGCGGCAGGCGCCGAGCGCGGGCCAATCGCAGGACGTGCTGGGGATGTTGGTGGCTGCGCGCGATGAGCAGGGCCAAACACTGAGTGACGAGCAGTTGTTGGCCCACGTCAACATCCTCCTGGTGGCCGGCCATGAGACAACCACCACCCTCG
>VBIC01000121.1:0-13248 GCA_005881425.1 Chloroflexota bacterium
TCGGTGCGAAGGCGCCCAGCGCCTGGATGGCGTTGCGAGCGAAGTCGAGCGCGCCCTGCACGGTCGAGCGGACGCCGTCCAGCACCGCGTGCCAGCCGGCCTGCAGCACCCGGATGCTGGCCGCCCGTGCCAGCGCAGCGGTGTCCAGCACGCGCCCGGCCGCGTTCCGAAGCCCGGTCATGAGGCCGGTGACCGCAGCCCTGGCGCGCGCGACGCGCTCCCGGATGGCCTGGGTGAAGCGATCGCTGGCCGCCGTCAGGAGTGAGCGGCCGCTGGCGATCGCCGCGCCGAAGGCCTGGGCCGCGCTGGTCACGGTGGCCCGGATGAGCTGCTTGCCCTTCTCGAGCGCCTGAAGAGCCAGCTGCTCGGCTCCCTGCAGCACGGCCCGAGCGGCCTGGCCAACCTTCTGGGCCAGCGACTGCGCCGCGGACCCGATGGCGCCCAGGAGTCCGCCGGGACCTTGCGGCTGCCCCTGTGCTCTCTGCGCTTCTCTCTTGCCGTCTTCTCGGGTGGCCGCCGCGGCGTGCTCGGCGTCAGCTCGCTGCCGCGCGATACCGGCGCGCGCCGTGTCGCCCGCCTCCTTACCATGCGCCCCTGCCTCCGCCAGCACGGCGCGGCTCTGATCGCCCCACTGCTGTCGGATCCCCGCCACATGCTCGACGGCCGCACTGCGCTCCGCGTCGCGCTGCGATCGGTTCTGGCTCTCGAGGAGGTGTAGCGACTGGGTCGACTGGGTATGGATCTCCCCCTGGCGGCCAGCGTGCTCAGCCGTCAGCCCCGCCGCCGCGCCCGACGCGCTGCTTGCCGCCTGCCGGATTGCCGAACCACGTTCGTCCTCGGCAACCTGGAGGACGCCCTGGTCGTGTTCCCCCCGGACGGCCGTGGGCGCCACCAGAGGCGCGGTCGCCGGGGCCGTCGCCATGATCGGTGCCTCTCCACCCTCCGCCACCACGGCGTGCTCGCCTGCCGGCTGGGTCGCTGCACGCGCCTCCAGCTCGGCCTCCCGGTCGAGCGCCTGATGGAAGGCCGACTGCTGATGCTGCAGCACGGCGGCGTCGGGATCGTGCGCGGCCGCAATGGCCGACTCCGCCGCTGGACCTCGAGCCGCCACCGGCGCGACGCTCCCGACGTTCCCAGTCGCCGGAGCCGGCCCGGGCGCTGGTGCTTGCGCCGCCGGGGCGTCCGGCGCCGGCTGCCAGCTGGGTGGAGCGGCGGCCAGCGCATCCTGCTCGTGCCGGCCGGCGCGGGTCATCGCGGCGGCGACGCCGCCAAGGCTCGAGAGGAGTGGACCGGGTGGTAGGGAAGAGGCCCGGGCAAGGAGCGCGGCCACGGCGGTGTTGCCCGCCGTCGCCTGCAAGGCGAGCAGGCTCTTCACGTCGAGCCCTACGGGCGCGACGTCACTGCCGTTGCGATCCGGCTGCCGCGCGGTCGAGTCGCGAGCAGCCGCATCCTGCCGCTGATCAGCCTGCCAGTCGACGGCCGGCATCGCCATCGGGTGCCCCCCGCTGGTTGGCTAGATCAGGCCCTGTCTCAACGCGTAAGCCACCGCCTGGGTGCGGTTGCGCAGGTTCAACCGGCTGGTCACGTCGTGGACGATGTTCTTCACCGTCCGCTCCGAATAGAAGAGCCGGCGCCCGACCTCCGCCGTGTCCAGGCCTTCGGCGAGCAGCTTGAGCACCTTGACCTCCCGGTCGGTGAGGACCGCGAAGGACAGCCCGCGCGGGTTGAGCACCTGGCGCTGCAGGCGTCCCACCTGGTCGAGGAGCCGGCCCAGCAGGTCGGGAGGCAGCGCGCCCTCACCGCCGGCCGCCGCGCGAACGGCCTCCATCAGGTTCTCCGGGGTCGCCTGGTTGCGCCGCAGGACTCCGCGCGCGCCCGCTTCGAGGGCGCTGAGCAGGCCGGTGTCGTCCACCCGGGTGACGACCAGGACCACCCGTTCGAGGCCCCGGCGCTTGAGTGCCCGGATCGTTTGGGCAGCCTCTTCGTCCATCTGGTCGGCGACGACCAGGGCGACCGCGCCGGCGTCGAGCTGTCGCTCGTCCACGATCTCGAGCCCATGGTTGGCCCGAAGCTGGCTGGCAATCCCCGCCCTGGAGACTGGGTCGGACGTGGCGATGAAGACGTGGATGCGCTCCGTGAGTATGGTCGGTCGTGTTGCGATCACCCTGCGATTCCCTCCCTGCTGCAGGCAGCGCCGCCCGGATGGGCGACGCGCCCTTCCCGAATTCCGCCGCTAGTTTCCCGGCTGCCACTTTCCGGGCATTCAACGAGGACTTAACGGGCAGGCGCTCGTGCCCCGAGGTCTTCCTCTACGGCACTGGCCCCTCTAAATCGGCCCGACTACGATTGCCGGGCACATGGGCGCCACCGCCACCCTGACGACGAAGGCTGCCACCGTCCAGCCCGGCGGCGAAACGTCCTGCGAGATCCGGGTCCGCAACTCGGGCACCGTGGTCGACCAGTTCACCCTCGAGGTCCTCGGCGATGCCGCCGGCTGGGCCATCGTCGAGCCCTCCACGCTCTCGCTCTTCCCCGGCGCCGAGGCCACCGCCCGGATCCGGTTCAAGCCGCCGCGGGTCTCCAGCATCCAGGCCAAGGCCATACCCTTCGCGGTGCGGGTTCGCTCCCGCGAGGACGCGCGCGCCTCCATGGTGGAGGAGGGCGTAGTGGAGGTCGGCGCCTTCCAGGACACCTTCGCCGAGCTGATCCCGCGGACCTCTCGCGGCAGCATCAGCGCCCGGGCCCAGCTGGCGCTCGACAACCGGGGCAACACCCGGCTCAACGCCCGCCTCACAGCGGCCGATCCCGACCGCAAGCTGAACTTCACGATCTCACCGCCCGGCCTGGTCGCCGAGCCGGGCGCGGCCACCTTCGCCCGCGTCCGCCTCAGCCCGCGCCAGCGCTTCCTGCTGGGACCGATCAGGACGCTGCCCTACAAGGTCTTCGTTCACCAGGACGGGCAGCCGCCCCTGGCCGTCGACGGCGCGATGATCCAGCAGGGGCTGCTCCCAGCCTGGCTGATCCCGGCGGCGGTGGGCCTGATCGCGCTGAGCGCCCTCCTCCTCATTCTCTGGCTGACCTTCTTCCAGCAGGCGATCAAGAGCGCCGCGGTCGCGGCGGTAGCCTCACCGGTCGCTTCAGCGCAGGCAGCGGCGAAATCGGCCCAGTCCGCCGCCAGCTCGGCCGCGGGCGGGGGCACTCAGTCCGGTGCCGCGGGTGGCGGCTCCTCCCTCCAGGCTCAGCGGATCGATCCGACGACCGGGTCGAACCCGGCCTTCCAGCCCAAGAAGGCCGACGGTTCGCCCGCGGAGCTGAAGCTCACAGACCTGATCTTCGAGAATCCCAACGCCAACAGCGGCACGCTCACGCTCGTGAAGCTGGCGGCTCCCGGCGACACCTCAGGCGACAAAATCCTCCTCAAGCTGCGGCTGGAAAACTTCCGGGACCTCGATTTCCACTTCGTCACCCCGATCGACGTCGCAAAGGGTGAGAAGCTGTCGCTCCAGTGCGCCCCGGCGGTCTCGGGCGGCGCCTGCGATGCGGCCGTCCTGGTTTCCGGCAACCTGCAGTAAGGCCGTATGCGCCGGCTGGTCCCGGCCAGGGTCGCCCGCACCAGCGGGGTCCTGGTCACGATGGTCGTGCTGGCTTCGCTCACCGGCGGGGTCCTGGCACAGGCCGCCCTCCCGGTGGGCTTCCCGACCACCCGGATCAAGCTCGACCCCGCGAGCCAGCAGCTCAACATCTCACCGACGGCTGCCGCCAGCCTGACCGCCAGCGTAGTCGACTGGCGCAACGCCGCCGTCCCCGGCATCAAGGTGCAGCTGAGCGTGATTTCGGGTCCGGACGCGGGCAAGACCGCGACCGGTACCACCAACAAGCAGGGCCAGACCGCCCTCTCGCTCAAGAACGCCGGCGGGCCGGGCACCGACGTGGTCCAGGCCAGCTTCAGCGACGGGCTGGAGATACACAAGAGCAACCGGCCCTTCGTCAACTGGCTCAGCGGCCCAGCGGCTCAGGCGATCGCCTCACCCGCCACCCTGAGCGTGACGCCGGACTGCTATCAGCCGCTCAACGCCGCCGCTCTCACCTCCGACCAGTTCGCCGGCCTGACGCCCTCGCCCAGCCCGAGCGCGGCGCCGGCGCTGCCTCCTTACTCGATCAACGTCACGGGGGACAACTTCGACCCCTTCACCGCGGTGGCGGTCACCTTCGACGCCGGACCGGGTGGCCGGGCGGAGAGCTTCAAGGCCAGGACCGATGGGTTCGGCCACTTCACGGTGCCGATCAACCCCAGCCAACGGGCCGAGGGGCCGCACCTGGTGCGGGCCGACGACTTTCGCAAGCGCGAGGCGAACGCGACCTTCACCGTCCCTTGCTTCCAGCCATCTGTGGCCCTCAACCCGGCGATCGGACCTCCGGGCTACGTGCCGATCGCCTATGGAGCGGGGTATCCGGCCAACAGCCCTATCGTCCTGCTGGCCTGGGATTCCAGGCTGACCTCGAGCGTGATCTGCCTGGGAGCCAATGGGCTGCCCAAGCTCGACTCCAGCGGCTCGCCCCAGCCTCCGACGACCGATGCCAACGGCGCCTTCCAGTGCGAGGTCCTGGTCCTTTACCACGACATCCTCGGCCCCCGCACGCTGCGCGCGATCGTGCCCAATCCCAAGGGTCCCGACGCTGGCGCCGCGATCGAGGCGGACGCCCCCTTCCTGGTAACTCCAGGGCGCGCCCAGCCGCCGGACTTCGTGTATCGCCGATGAACGGCGGACAGGCGCTATCATGCTGGGGACAAACGGCCGATCGAACCGAAGAGGGGAGCCCATGAGGGACCGGAGCTCGCGCCCGGGGAGCGGACGCTCCCGCCTGCTCTGCCTGCTCGGCCTCGCCCTGACGATCCCGTCCCTGGTTGCGATCGCGCCGGTGAGGGCCGCGGCCGCCGAACCCACCGCGCAGCGACCGGAGATCGCCACCTTCGCCGGCCAGCCGGTCGCGGACCAGCCGCTCAAGGTCGCTCAGCAGCCCTTCGCGGTCGCCAGCAGCGGGCGCTACACCTACATCGCCGATCCGGTCAACCACGTCGTCCGCCTGCTGCTGGACCAGACGGAGTTCGCTTTCGCCGGCAACGGCGGCTTCAGCGTCGAGGGCGACGGGGGCGATCCCAAGCAGGCCCAGGTCGCGGGCGCCTATGCGGTGGCGCCCGGCCGCGTGTCGCGGGTCGGCCTCCAGGTCACCGGCTTCGAGGTCTACGTCGCCGACACCTTCGGGCACAAGATCCGCCGGGTCACGGTCGAGATCCCGCCGGTCGACAGCCAGGCCGGAACCCCGACCGCGAGCATCACCACCATCGCCGGGACCGGGGCCTTCGGCTTCTCCGGCGACGGCGGCCCGGCGGCGACCGCCACGCTGAACTCTCCCTACGGGGTCGCCTGGGATGCCCTGAGCGGCACGGTCTACGTCGCCGACACGCTCAACAACCGGATCCGGGCCATCGCTCCGGACGGGACCATCAGCACGCTGATCGGGCCGGGCGCGGCCAGGACCGCCCTGCAGATCGGCCTGAGCCAGCCGCGCGGCCTGGCGGTGGACGCCTCGGGCCGGCTCTGGATCGCGGATACAGGAAACAACCTGATCCGGCGCTACAACCCCGGTCCCTTCTTCGACGCCGCGCACGGCTACAGCCAGGCGGGCGGCTTCGTCGAGCGGGTGGCCGGGGATGGGAACGCCGGCTACCTGGACGGGGTGCCCGCGGCGCAGGCCAGGCTGCGCCAGCCGACCGGGATGGCGCTGGACGGGCAGGGCAACCTCTATATAGCGGACACGGGCAACAACGTGATCCGCGAGATCAAAGGCGGAAATATCACCACCGTGGCCGGCAACGGAACGGCCGCCTACGGGGGAGAGGACGGTCCGGCCACCCAGGCCTCGCTCAGCTCGCCCTTCGGGGTGGCGGTGCGTGACGACGGCGACATCCTTATAGCCGATACCGGGAACAGCTACCTGCGCCTGGTGGACGCGGTCACCGACGCCGACGGAAGCCACCACATCCACCGGCTGGCGGGGAACGGGACGCCCAGCTTCGCCGGCGATCTCCATGCGCCGGCGGACGTTCAGCTCGCCGGCCCATCGGCCATCGTGACCCGGACCTCCGCGATCCCCGGCATCAGCCCCAACGCACCCCAGACGGCCGGGGTGCGCTACATCGCCGACACCTTCAACCACGCGATTCGCTGGTTTACGACGGGGGGTACGGTCCAGACGCTGGCCGGCGCCGGCGGCGTGCCGGGGGGACAGAGCACCGACACCAACCGCGCATCTCACCTGTCCTACCCGATGGGAGTCGCCCTGGACGCTTCAGGGTCGAAGCTGTACGTCGCCGACACTTTCAACAACCAGATCCGCCTGGTCGACCTGCGGACCAATGCGGTCAGCATCTTCGCCGGGAACAGGGACGGCCAGTCGGGATCGGGCGGCGACGGAGGCCCCGCCACCTCCGCCCAGCTGAGCTTTCCGACCGGAGTGGCCGTCGATCCGGCGGGCGACGTCTTCATCGCCGACGCCTACAACGCGCGCATCCGTAAGGTGGACCTGAGGGGCACGATCACCACCGTGGCCGGCAGCGGCGTGCTCGGCTACACGGGGGACGGCGGCGATGCGCGCAAGGCCGAGCTGTACTTCCCTTACGGGGTCGCGGTCGATCCCAGCCAGCCCTCGGCGCTCTACATCACCGACAGCTTCAACCACCGGGTCCGGCGCGTGGATCCGAACGGGACCATCAGCACGGTGGCTGGCGACGGGACCCCCGACTTCAGCGACGGCGTCGCGGCCACCAGCGCGCACCTGGACCGGCCCTGGAGCACGGCGGTCGATGCCGGCAGCCTCTACGTGGCCGACTTCCTGAACAACCGTGTAAGGCGCGTCGACCGGTCAAGCCAGGTGATCAGCACCACGGCCGGGATCGGGACGCCGGGGCTGCAGGGCGACTTGGGGAAGGCGGACCAGGCCGAGGTCGACGGTCCGCACGGCGTGGAGGCGATCGGAAACACCGGCGCCCTGCTGGTGGCCGACGCCTTCAACGACCGGGTCCGCTGGGTGGGGCTGACCCAGACCGGAACGAGAGCGTCACCGTGACCAGCGCCGGGACCGGCCTGCTGGTGCTGGGAGCCCTCAACTTCTCGGCCGGCACCAGCGACTTCTTCCTCGACCCGAGCCGGGACGGTTGCACCCGCCAGCGCCTGGAGCCGGGCGTGAGCTGCACCTTCGGAGTCGCCTTCCTGCCCCGCTCGCCGGGCAATCGATCGGGCGCCCTGATGATCCCCGACGATGCCGCCGACGCGCCGCAACAGGTGGCCCTCAACGGCAGGGCGACCGCTCCGCTGCCGGCCTTCAGCGCCTCCAGCCTGGCCTTGCGCCAGACGCTGACCGGCATCAGCGACCCGCAGAGCGTGACCCTGCACAACGGTGGCGACGGCGCGCTGGTGATCCACGACATCACCCTCGACTCCACCGACTTCGTCCAGAGCAATGACTGCCCCGGATCGCTCGCGGCGGGCTCCAGCTGCACCATCACCGTTCGGCTGAAGCTGATCCCGAGCGGCTCCCGCGCCGCCTTCCTCTCCATCGCCGACAACGCCACCGGCAGTCCGCAGCGGCTGCCGCTGACCGGAGCGGTGATCGCGCCCACGGTGGCATTGAACCCGTCCGGGCTGGGCTTCACCTCCAACGTCGGCCAGACCGCGCGCGCCCAGGTGGTCCAGCTGGTCAACACCGGCGAGGGCTCTCTCACCCTCTCGGCGATCAAGGTGGCCGGGTCGCCGGACTTCAGCCAGACCAACAACTGCCCGACGGTGGTGACGCCGCACAGCTCCTGCAGTCTCACCATCACCTTCACGCCCTCGGGCACCGGCCAGCAGGAGGCGGCCATCCGGATGGCCGATGACGCGACCGACAGCCCCCAGCAGATCGCCCTGCTCGGCTATGGGACCATGCCCTCGGTCAGAGTCAACCCGCGCTCGCTGAGCTTCAGCCAGAACCTGAGCGAGCCGCTGCAGACCAAGACGATCACTTTCACCAACATCGGCGACGGGCCGCTGACAGTCAGCCACGTAGCGGTGACCGGCGACTACCGGCAGACGAACAACTGCCCCGGCGTCATCTTCGCCGGTGAGAGCTGTACCTTCCGCGTGACCTTCGCCCCCGTCACCGCCGGAGTGCGCAACGGCAGCCTGATCCTGACCGACGACGCCGACAGCCTGGCCGGGAGCCAGCAGGTCGTCTCCTTCAGCGGGACGGCCTTCGCCCCGGCCGTGGCGCTGACGCCCACGGTTCTCTCGCCGTCGGTCAACGTCGGCAACGCCGCCGCGCCCGAGACGGTCATCCTGCGCAACAGCGGCGACGGAGCGCTGGTGGTGAACTCGGTGAGCCTGAGCGGGCCGTGGGCCGGCGATTACAGCGTGGTCGGCAACGACTGCCACGGCACGATCCTCCCCGGACAGACCTGCTCGGTGACGGTCAGCTTCATACCTTCCGGGTCGGGCTTGCGCCAGGCCTTCCTGGTCTTCAGCGACAGCGCGCGGGGCAGCCCACACGTGGTCTCGTTGAGAGGCGTCGGCACCGGACCGACCGTCTCGCCGACTGCCGCCAACCTGGCCTTCGGGACGGTCACCGTGGGGACCACCTCCGCGCCGCAGAGCGTGGTGCTGACCAACACCGGGACCGGGCCGCTCACCATCGCCAGCATCAGTCCGCCCGCCGGTGGCGAGTATGCGGAGACGAACAACTGCCCGCACTTCCTGGGCCGCGGCGCGAGCTGCACGATCACCGTGACCTTCACGCCGTCCGCCGTGGGCAACCGGCCGACGCAGACCGTGGTGGTGGCGGACAACGCCCTCAACGGGACGAGCCAGATCATCAGCCTCAACGGGACGGGCGGCTAGAGGGCGGCTTCTCTCAAGTCGGAATTTAGGGGTCGGGCCGCTTAGAATTCTGGTTCAGGCATGCCCGACGAACGAAGCTGTCTGGGCGACTCTGTACAGGACCGTCAGCCGTCCCTTCGCGTAGATAATGGACCTCTTCATCGCGGCGACCGCATGGATGCACGGCTATGACATCGTGACCTACAACATCAGCGATTTCGCCATGATCGCCTCCCTGCTGCCCGCAGCCAGCCCTGGAACCAGCCTGCAAGTCCACCATCCCGACTCGCTCTGAGTCAGGGAGTAGGCTTAAAGAAGAGCCGGTTTCCGAATAGGAGGATCGATGGCCAAGAACGCACTCTTCGAGCTGTACGAGGCGGGGACCAGCGTCTGGCTGGACAACATGCGGCGGAGCTATGTCACCTCCGGCGAGCTGCAGCGGATGATCGAGGAGGACGCCGTGGTGGGGATGACCTCCAACCCGACCATCTTCGAGAAGGCGATCGGCGGGAGCAGCGACTACGACGAGTCCCTGCGTAAGCTGATTGCCCAGGGCCGCAGCGGCGACGAGCTGATGCTGAGCCTGATCATCGAGGACATCCAGATGGCGGCCGACGTGCTGCGGCCGGTCTACGACAGAACCCAGCACCTGGACGGCTACATCAGCATCGAGGTACTGCCCAGTCTCGCCTACGACACGCAGGGCACGATCGACATGGCCCACGACCTCTTCCAGCGGGTGGGCCGGCCCAACATCTTCGTCAAGATCCCGGCCACCCAGGAAGGCCTGCCCGCCATCGAGCAGTGCCTCTACGACGGCGTCAACATCAACATCACCCTCCTCTTCTCGGTGCAGGTCTACGAGCAGGTGGCCCGCGCCTACCTGCGGGCCATGCAGCGCCGGCTGCGCGAGGGCAAGCCGGTAGACATCGCCTCGGTGGCCAGCTTCTTCGTCAGCCGGGTCGACACCGCGGTCGACAAGCTGCTCCAGGCGAAGATCGACTCGGTCAAGGACCCGGGCGAGAAGGCGCGTCTGCAGCGCCTGCTGGGAAAGGCGGCGGTGGCCAACGCCAAGATGGCCTACCAGAAGTTCATCGAGCTCTTCGACGGCCCCGAGTTCGAGGACCTGCGCCGGGCGGGCGCGCGCGTCCAGCGCTGCCTCTGGGCCTCGACCGGCACCAAGAACCCCCAGTACAGCGACGTGATGTACGTCGAGGATCTGGTCGGGCCGCAGACCGTCAACACCATGCCCGACGCCACCCTCAAGGCCTTCAAGGAGCACGGCGAGGTCCGGCCCAGCCTGACCGAGAACGTGGCCGGGGCGCGGCAGCTGCTGCGCGACCTGGCTGGCAGCGGGGTCGACCTGGAAAAAGTGACCCACGACCTGGAGGTCGACGGGGTCAAGCTGTTCGCCGATTCGGTCACCAAGCTGGGCAGCGAGATCGAGGAGAAACGCAAGCGCCTGGAGGCGGGTCCGGTCGGGGCCCACGAGGCGACCCTGGGCGCGCTTCAGGGGCCGGTGAACGCGCGCCTGCAGCAGCTCGAGCACGATGCCGTCGTCCGCCGGATCTGCGAGCGGGACGCGGCGCTGTGGTCGAGCGACGCAGCGGCCCAGGCGGAGATCAAGGAGCGCCTGGGCTGGCTCCAGGTCGCCGACCAGATGGAGGAGCGCGTCCCGGAGCTGGAGGCGCTGCGCGAGGACCTGCTGAAGGAGGGATTCACCGACCTGGTCCTGCTCGGGATGGGCGGCAGCAGCCTGGCGCCTGAGGTCTTCCGGCGAACGTTTCAGCAGCCTGCGGCGCCGCACCCCCACCCTGACCCTCCCCCATCGAGGGGGAGGGAAAAGGCGCGCGGGCTGAGACTGCACGTGCTGGACACCACCGACCCGGCCGCGATCGCGGCCCTGGAGCAGGCGATCCCGATCGACAAGACGGTCTTCATCGTCGCCTCCAAGTCGGGGACCACGCTGGAGACGCGCTCCCATGATGAGTACTTCTGGCAGAAGACCGGCGGGAACCGCGGGCAGTTCCTGGTGATCACCGATCCGGACACGCCTCTAGCGCAGGGCGCCACGAAGCTCGGCGTCCGCAGGGTCTTCGAGAACCCGCCCGACATCGGCGGCCGCTACTCGGCGCTCTCCTACTTCGGACTGGTGCCCGCCGCGCTCGCCGGGGTCGACGTGGCCGCCATCCTGGATCGGACCGCGATGACGGTGCAGGCTTGCGCCCCGTCGGTGCCCGCCTCCGAAAACCCCGGCGCCTGGCTGGGGGCGGTCTTCGCCGAGGCCGGGAAGGCAGGACAGGACAAGATCACGATCCTGGCTCCGCCCGAGATCGCATCCTTCGGGCTGTGGGCCGAGCAGCTGATCGCCGAGAGCACCGGCAAGGAGGGGAGAGGGCTGGTGCCGGTCGCGGACGAGCCGGCCGGTCCGGCCGGCGTCTACGATTCGGACCGGCTGTTCGTGCGCCTGGTCCTGGCCGGCGAGGACGACGGCTCCCAGCGACGGGTGGACGCGCTGACCGGCGCCGGTCACCCGGTCGTGACCCTGCGCCTGCGCGACCAGCTCGACCTGGGCGGCCAGTTCTACATCTGGGAGCTGGCCGTGGCCACGGCGGGGGCCATCCTGCGGCTCGACGTCTTCGACCAGCCCAACGTGCAGGAAGCCAAGGATCTGACCCGGAAGGTGCTGGCCGAGTCGCGGCCGCCGGTCGAGGGCCGCGGAGTACGCTGGACCGGCCAGCCGGGGGCCTCGCTCGCTGAGGCGGTCCAGGCCCTGCTGAAGCAGATCAAGCCCGGCGATTACGTGGCCTTGCTCGCCTACATCCCGCCCACCCAGGCGCACGATCGCGCCCTGGCGGGCGTCCGGCTCACGATCAGAGACACCTACCGGGTCGCGACCACGGTTGGCTACGGTCCGCGCTACCTCCACTCGACCGGCCAGCTGCACAAGGGCGGTCCCAACACCGGCGTCTTCCTCCAGATCGTGGGCGACGATCCGAGGGACCTCCCGATCCCGGGCGCCGACTACACCTTCGGCGTCCTCAAGCAGGCCCAGGCGCTGGGCGACTACCAGGCGCTGCGCAACCACGGCCGGCGCGTGCTGCGGGTCCAGGTCGCCGACGTGGAGCAGGGCCTGACCCAGATCGCCGAGGCGGTGCAGGCGGAGGCCGGCCGTTACACGCCGCTGACCCATTCGGCGATCGTCCGGGGAGCGTCCTGATGCAGCTCGGGATGATCGGCCTGGGGCGGATGGGAGCGGGCATGAGCCAGCGCCTGCTGCAGGGCGGGCACGAGGTGGTCGTCTACGACCGCAGTCCGGAGGCGGTCAAGGCCCTCTCCTCGAAGGGCGCGGTCACGAGCGCCAGTCTCGAGGAGCTGGGTCAGAAGCTGAAGGCCCCGCGCACCTTCTGGCTGATGATCCCGGCCGGAGCGCCGGTCGACGACACCATCCAGCGCCTTCAGGGCGTGGCGGCGCCGGGCGACATCATCATCGACGGCGGCAATTCCAACTACAAGGATTCAGTCCGGCGGGGCGAGGCACTTGCCACGCAGCAGATCGAGTACATGGACGCCGGTGTGAGCGGCGGAGTCTGGGGCCTGCAGGTCGGCTTCTGCCTGATGGTGGGCGGCAAGGAGGCCGTCTTCAAGCAGGTGGAACCGGTCCTGAAGACGCTGGCGCCGGAGGGCGGCTACGCCTACGTGGGGCCGCTGGGCGCGGGGCACTACTCGAAGATGGTCCACAACGGGATCGAGTACGGAATCATGGAGGCCTACGGCGAGGGCTTCGAGATCCTGCAGAAGTCCGGATATCCATACGACCTGCGCCAGCTGGCCGGGCTCTGGAACCACGGCAGCGTGATCCGATCCTGGCTGCTGGAGCTGGCCGAGAACGCCTTCTCGCGGGATCCGGGGCTGACCCAGATCCAGGGCTATGTGGAGGACTCGGGCGAAGGCCGCTGGACGATCCAGGAGGCGATCGACCACGCGGTTCCGGCACCCGCCCTGGCGCTGAGCCTGTTCGCCCGTTTCCGCTCTCGGGAGCAGGACACCTTCCGGGACAAGGTCCTGGCAGCGCTGCGCAACGAGTTCGGCGGCCACGCGGTGAGGCCCGAGACCCAGGCAGGCGCACAAAGGCGCTGACGGTGGCGCAAGCACCCACCCTCGAACAGAATCCGCTGCGAGAAGGCCTGGTCCTACCGCGCTCGCCCGACCCCAACGTGATGGTCATCTTCGGGGCGTCGGGCGATCTGACCGCGCGCAAGCTGATGCCGGCCCTCTACAACCTGGCTCTCAACCGCTACCTGCCCAGCGGCTTCAGCATCGTGGGCGCGGCGAT
>VBIC01000121.1:13301-43114 GCA_005881425.1 Chloroflexota bacterium
AGCCGGTCGATCGCGCGGTCTGGAGCAGCTTCGCCGAGGGCCTGTACTACCTGCCGCTCGCCTTCGACGACGGCGACGCCTTCGCGCGGCTCAGGTCCTGCCTGGAGCGGATCGACCAGGAGCGGGGGACCGCTGAGCATCGCGTCTACTACATGGCGACCCTGCCGGAGTTCTTCCCGGTGATCATCCGGCAGCTGGGCACGGCAGGGCTCCAGAAGTGCAACGGCTGGGCCCGGGTGATCATCGAAAAACCTTTCGGCCACGACCTGGCCAGCGCACGCCAGCTCAACGAGGTGGTGCACAGCGTCTTCCGCGAGCCCCAGGTCTACCGCATCGACCACTACCTGGGCAAGGAGACGGTCCAGAACACCTTCGTCTTCCGTTTCGCCAACGGCATCTTCGAGCCGATCTGGAACCGCCGCTATGTGGACCACGTGCAGATCACGGTGGCCGAGGACATCGGGATCGGCTCCCGCGCCGGCTACTACGACCACGCCGGCGCCCTGCGCGACCTCGTCCAGAACCACATGCTCCAGCTGCTCACCCTGCTCTCGATGGAGCCTCCGATCGACTTCACCGCCGACCCGGTGCGCGACGAGAAGGTCAAGGTCCTGCGCGCGATCCACGCCCCCACGCCCGAGGAGGTCCCCGAGATCGCCCTGGGTCGCGGGCCGCGAGGTCAAGGGATACCGCGAGGAGGAGAAGGTGGCCCCCACCTCGACGGTGGAGACCTACGTCTCCATGCGCCTCTACGTCGACAACTGGCGCTGGGCGGACACCCCTTTCTACCTGCGCACCGGAAAACGGCTGGCGAGCCGCGCCTCGGAGATCGCGATCCAGTTCAAGAACGCGCCCCACCTGCCTTTCCAGAAGACCGCCGTGGCCGGACTCAATCCCAACGTCCTGGTGATGCGCATCCAGCCGCACGAGGGAACGTCCCTCAAGGTCGCGGCCAAGATCCCGGGGCCTGTGATGCGGATGCGGACCGTGAACATGGACTTCTTCTACGGCTCGTCGTTCCTGGTCGAGTCGCCCGACGCCTACGAGCGGTTGATCCTCGACTGCATGCTCGGCGATCCCACCCTCTTCGCCCGGGAGGACGAGGTGGAGCGGGCCTGGGGCCTGGCCGACCACGTGGAATCGATCTGGGCGGCGCAGCCTCGGCCGTCCCTCCCCAACTACGCCGCCGGGAGCTGGGGGCCGGAGGAGGCCGACGCCCTGATCGAGCGAGATGGGCGGCGCTGGAGGCGCCCGTGAGCGAGCTGACCTCGGCTGGGGTCGTCGACATCTACGCGATCGAGGAGAAGCTGGCCCGCATCCGCTGGAAGATGCGCCACCAGTGGGAAGACGAGGCGGCCGAGCACGCCGCCGCGGAGGCCCGGGCCAACGTCCTCAACCTGATCACCGTGGTCGAATCCGACCACGACGTCGAATCGGTCTCGCGGATACTCGACGGGCTTTCGGTCCACCACCCGTCGCGCACCCTGCTGCTGCTCGCCCAACCGGACCGATCCGCGTTCAAGCTGGAGGCCGATGTGAGCACCTCCACCGGCGAGGAGGCGGGCCGGCCGGTCGTCTCCGAGCGGGTCTTCCTGCACGCGCACGGCCAGGTGGCGCGTCACCTGGCCAGCATGGTGGCGCCGCTCCTCATCCCCGATCTGCCGGTCATGCTCTGGTGGCCCAAGAGACCGCATTTCGGAAGCGAGCTCTTCCGTGAGCTGGCCGACCTCAGCGACCGCCTGGTGGTAGACACCGAGGACGGCTTCGAGGACCGGGACCTGACCCACCTGCTCGAGGTCGCCCGGCGGCGGCACGCGCGCTGCGCTATCGGCGACTTCACCTGGGCCCGGCTGATGCCCTGGCGCCATCTCACCGCTCAGCACTTCGACGTCGCCGCCAACCGCGCGCGGCTGTCCTATGCCCAGGGGATCAGCGTGCTCTGTGGCGAAGGCCGTCTCACCCAGGGACGGCTGCTGGCGGGATGGGTTCGCAGCCGGCTGAGGGCGGTGGGTATCGACGTGCCCTACGAGATCCGCCAGGACGATGCCGTGGAGCCGGGCGTCTGCCGCTTCATGCTCTACACCGGCGGCCCGGAAGGTGCGGCCCGCTTCTCGATCGCGCGGCTGCGCGGCGGCCGGCTGGCCACGGAGATGAGGGTGGGCGGCGAGGAGCAGGCCGGCCGAACGGTGCGGGTCGAACCGCGCAAGGCGGAGGACCTGCTGGCGATCGAGCTGACCCTTCCTGGGCATGACGTGCTCTACGAGGAAGCCCTGGCCTGCGCCGCGGAGGGAAACTAGCGGGCTCACGGTCGACCCAGGTGTTCGATGACGCCAGGGCGCTGGCCGAGGCCGCGGCGGGGCAGGTGGCCGAGGCGATCGCCTCCGCGGTCGAGGAGCGAGGCGCCTGCTACCTGGCGCTGGCTGGAGGCGAGACGCCGCGCGGCTGCTACGAGTCGCTGGCCCGGCCGGCGCCGAGCCGGGCCGTCCCGTGGGCACGCACCTTCGTCTTCTGGTCCGATGAGCGGCTGGTCCCGCCGGAGGATCCGGCCAGCAATTATCGGATGGCCAGGGAGGCGCTCCTCGACCGGGTGCCGATCCCGGCCGGGCAGGTCTTCCGGCCGCCGGTCTCAGCTCCCGACCCGGCGACGGCGGCCGAGCGCTACGCCGGGGACCTGGAGCGGTTGCCGAAGGGGAGGGGAGGATGGCCCCGCTTCGACCTGGTCCTGCTGGGCCTGGGTGAGGACGGCCACACCGCCTCGCTCTTCCCAGGCGACCCGGTCCTCAAGGAGCGGGCGGCGACCGTCCGGGCGGTGCGTGGGAACAAGCCCCCTCCCGACCGGCTGACCTTCACCCTGCCGGTGCTTAACGCCGCCCGCCTGGTGGTCTTCCTGGTCCAGGGGGCGGGAAAGCGCGAAGCGCTGGCCCGGGTGCTGCGACGGGACCCGGAGCTGCCGGCGGCGCTGGTCGAGCCGGTCGACGGCGAGCTGCGCTTCCTGGTCGACCAAGCGGCGCTTCCGGCACCGCCACCCCGAACCTGCCCCGTCCAGGGGGAGGGAGAGTTTCAAGAGGATACAAGCACGCTCACATAACTGAAGCTGGTCCTTGACAGCCTGGACTGTCCGTGACATCTTGGTGACGTAGCGGAGAAAAACTCCGCGGTCAAGGCAGGGAAAGAAGGAATGGTCGGGGGGAGGCTCCGGCGGCGGCGGGATCTCCGCCCAGTCCTGATCCACCTGGCCGGGTGGGCCCTGGTCGCGGTGATCCTGGGCTGGCTGCTGATGGCCGGCGTCTACGGGCTGGTCAGCGCGTGAGCTGGCGCCGCCGCCGTCGAGGAAGCTACTGGACCGCGCTCCGCTGGCGCCGGCGCAGCCGGAACGCCCTGCGCCGGGTCCTCCTGGTCGCCTTCATGGTCGCCTTCGTCCTGCCCGTGATGACCCTGCCGGTCTTCGCCGTCTCGACCGTCGGCACCCTGCCCTCGGTGGACGGCCTCTCGACCAGCGGCCTCAACCAGGACATGCTGATCTACGACCGCAACGGCACCCTGCTGGCCGACATCGGGGACCAGGGAGACCACCGGATCGTGGTTCCGCTCTCCTACATCTCGCCGCTGCTGGTCGAGGCGACGATCGCGGCCGAGGACCACACCTTCTACCAGAACCAGGGCGTCGACGTCGGCGGCATCATCCGCGCCGCCCTGGCCGACTACTCGCACCACGGCCTGGTCCAGGGCGGGAGCACGATCAGCCAGCAGCTGGTCAAGCAGGTCTTCATCGGTCCCAACCCGGCGCCGACGATTCAGCGCAAGGTCCGGGAGGCGCTCCTGGCGCTGGAGCTGAACCGCCGCTACAGCAAGCAGGACATCCTGGAGATGTATCTGAACACCATCTATTACGGCAGCCAGACCTACGGCGTCGAGGCGGCCGCCCGGAGCTACTTCAGGAGCAACGCCCACGACCTGACCCTGGCCCAGGCGAGCATGCTGGCGGGCCTGCCCCAGGCGCCCACCGCCTACAACCCGGTGCTGCACGTGGCGGTAGCCAAGCAGCGCCAGCACCAGGTGCTCGAGGCGATGGTGGCCCAGCGGGTCGTCACCCGGCAGCAGGCGGACGCCGCCTTCGCCGAGAAGCTGCCGGTCTACCCGCCCTACACGCGCTACCAGGCGCCGCATTTCGTCGACTACGTCCTGCGCACGCTCCGCACCCAGCTGCACATCGACCCCAGCCAGCACCTCGGCTATCGCGTCTTCACCAGCCTGGACCTCAACCTCCAGCAACTGGCGGAGCAGGTGGTGCACGACCAGGTGGCATCGAAGGGCAGCTACTACAACTTCCACGACGCGGCCCTGGTCAGCATGGACCCGCGCACGGGCGAGATCCTGGCCATGGTGGGCGGCTACGACTACAACGCGCCCGGCGGGCAGATCAACATGGCTGCCTCGCCGCGCCAGCCCGGCTCGAGCTTCAAGATCTTCACCTACACCGCCGCCATCGAGAGCCGCCAGCTGAGCATGACCAGCCCGATCCTGGACGAGCCGCTGGTCTTCCCGGTCTGGGGCGGCAGCGACGGCTACCATCCCTGGATCCCGCAGAACTACGACCTCCGCTACCACGGCACGCTTCCGCTGAAGATGGTGATGGGCAACTCGCTCAACATCCCCGCGGTCAAGGTCGAGATGCGGATCGGGTTGCCGGCGATCCTCAGCGCCGCGCGCCGGATGGGTGTTCAGAGCCTGACCAAGCCGGACGACCAGTACGGTTTCAGCCTGACCCTCGGCGCGAGCGAGGTAACCCCGGTGGACATGGTGACCGGGGCCTCGACGCTGGCCACTCTGGGCGTCCGTCACATGCCGGCGCCGGTGCTCTCGGTGGAAGACGGGCTGGGCCGGCGGCTCTTCACCTACGACCCGGTGAAGAACGCCTACCAGGCGGTCAGTCCGCAGGTCGCTTACATCATGGGCGCGATCATGTCCGACGACCGCAACCGCTGCATGGAGTTCGGCTGCCACGGCGACCTCACGCTGCCCGGACGCCACGTCGCCGCCAAGACCGGGACCACGCAGTCCTTCCATGACAACTGGACGGTCGGCTTCACGCCCACCCTCGCGACCGCGGTCTGGGTGGGCAACCCGGACAACGCGCCGCTGAACCACAACTCCACCGGGATCGTGGGCGCGGCTCCGATCTGGCACAAGTTCATGCTCCAGGCGCTTGCCTCCACGCCCGACCAGTGGTACGCGATGCCGGCCGGCGTCCACCAGGTCGGGGGCAACTACTACCTTCCCGGTACGGAGAACCTGCGCCCGGTGCTGGCGCAGCCCTGGCCCGGCTGTCCGTTCGGCCGCTATAACCCCTACGACCTGACCTATGCGCAGCTGCTGGTCGGCGGCGTCCCCTGCGTCCTGCGCGGCGCGGCGGCGCCGGTAAGACATCTCGCGGGCTGACCAGCCGTCGTTGTGATCGCAAGCACGATAGCAAAAATCACATCATAGTTTTGCGGCCTGTGCCTATCCCATTTGCGTGATGGCCCCGATGTGCGCACGGATGTTTCCGGATTGACGCGGTTGGCGTCAGCCCTCATCATTCCGGGAACGAAGTAGAAGCGGTGGTTTGCCTAGGTAGGAGGGGCCATGCTCGGGGGGCATCGACACCGTCGGCGGACGATCACGAGCATTCTGGCGATGGGCGGTGTGCTCTTGGCGCTGCTGCCGCCAGTCAACGCCGCGGCCGGGACCGGCAACGCCAGCATCAACCTCTCCAAGACCATCAGCGCGACCGCGCTCAACCCGGTCCTGGGCCTGACCCTGACCGTCGACAAGACGTCCGCTATCCCGGCGGACACCCTAACTTATAGCGCTCAGGCAAGCAACACCGGCGCCACCCTGGGAGTGAGCGGAGCCTTTAAGGCGCTCAACAACGGCAATATCGCGGCCGCCGTTGCGGCCTACTACGATGAGGTCGAATATCAGGCTCCCTCGGGCAGCGCCTGGACACCCCTGGCCGGCTTCCAGGCCAGCCAGAGCGGCTACACCATGGTCAGCCCCAGCCCGATCACGAGCGGGATGGTACTCAAGGCCACCGGCATGCCCTCGAGCGGAATCACGTATCCGTCGAGCGGCGATCCGATAGTGGGGACGCAGCTCAATACCAGCAGCACGGCAACCTGGAGCTACCAGGCGAGCATCGCCCTGACCCTGGCCCAGATCGCGACCCTGAGGGATCCGAGCAAGGTCAGCGCTATCCGCAACGTGGTCCATTTCGAGGTCACGCCGCGGGCTGTCAGCCAGGGCCAGCCCTTCACCTACCGTCAGTCGTTTACCAATCCACTCCAGGCGCAGGCCAACGCGGCGGCGGCGACCAATGTCACGGTCACCTTCACCCTGCCCAACGGAAGCAAGGTCACCGTCGATTCCAGCAAGTTCGCCGGTCTGGCCTCAATCGCGCCTGGCGGCTCGGTCACGGCGACGACGACCTACAGCGTGCAGGTCCCCGCGGCCAAGGGAACGAGTGAGAGCGACAGCGCCTACGTCAGCCGGCTGAGAGGGATCGACGGTTCGAATCTCAGCGCCAGCGCGGCCGCTGCGGGTACCGGTTACAGCGGACCGCTCGCGGCCTCAGCGCCCGGAGTGAGCACCACTGAGCACCTGCCGATCCTGGCCATCAGCAAGTCGGGTCCCGCTTCGGCGAAGCCGGGGAGTACGGCCAGCTATCCGCTGAGCCTGAACAACAGCGGCAGTGCGGTCGCCAGTGGGCTGGCCATCGTGGACAGCCTTCCCGGTGGCTCCGCGGGCACCGTGTCGGGCACACCCGGCAGCCTGGCCGCAGGGGGAAGCGGAAGCGCGACGGCGAGCTACGCCATCCCTGGCAACCAGCCGCCCGGGAACCTGGCCGATACCGCCAGCCTGACCTGGCAGGACGCCAACGCGAACGGCTACGGTCCGGTCTCGAGCACCTACACGACCTCGATCGTCGACCTCCTGCTCGGTGGCGCCCTGACCCTGGCGCCCGCCAGCGCCGGCCCGGATGCCATCGGCACCAGCCAATCCCTGACCGCGACCCTGGTCGACCACGGCGGCAGCCCGGTCGCCGGCCAGTCGGTCAGCTTCACGATCACGGGCGCCAATCCAGGCAGCGGCTCCGGGACCACCGACGCGACCGGCACGGCGACCTTCACCTACGCCGGGGCGCTCAAGGGGACGGACCAGGTCCAGGCCACGGCGACCAACGGGGTCACCAGCCTGCAGTCGAACACGACGCAGGTGAGCTGGGTGCCGGCGATCCCCAGCGGCAGCCAGCTCAGCTTGAGCCCGGTCTCCTCAGGTCCGGACGTCGTCGGCACCACCCAGACTCTGACCGCGACCCTGCTCGATCGGTTCGGCAATCCGGTGGCGGGCGTCGCCGTCAGCTTCGCGGTCACCGGTGCCAACCCGGGCAGCGGGAGCGGGACCACGGATGCCGCCGGCACCGCCAGCTTCACCTACTCCGGCGCCAGCAGCGGCGTGGACTCGGTCCAGGCCACGGCGGCCAACGGGATCACGAGCGTGGTCTCGAACACTGCCCAGGTGACCTGGGCAGCTACCCTCCAGGGCGGCAAGCTTACCCTGACGCCGTCGACCGCCGGTCCCAACGTCACCGGCACCAGCCAGATCATGGTCGCCACCCTCGTGGACGCCGCGGGCAATCCCATCATGGGCCAGACCGTGAGCCTGACGGTGACGGGAGCCAACCCGACCAGCGCCAGCAAGGCCACGGACGCCGCCGGTGACGCCGTCTTCACCTACGTCGGCGCCAACAAGGGCACCGACCAGGTCCAGGCAACGGCGACCAGCGGCTCCATCACGCTGCAGTCGAACACCGCCAGCGTGAGCTGGGTCACCCCGGTCCAGAACGTGAGCACGACCACGGTCACCGGTCGCTTCTATCACTCGGGAGGCTGTGGTTGCTTCGACGCCACCAACCTGTCCAACCCGGTCTTCACCACGAACTTCCCCACCATCAACCTCAATCCTCCGGCGGGCACGATTCCCTACAACAACTCCGGGGTGGGCGTGTTCACGCGCCCGATGTACAACGTCACGACCGATGTGGCCGGCAACTTCACGGGAGCCATCGCCGTCCAGGGGACCGACGTCCAGGGGACGCTGCACCAGGCCGGCGTGGGAGACATGTTCGTCTTCAACGCGGTCTTCACCGGCACTTATGTGGTGGCCGCGGCTGGGGACGTGACCTTCAACTTCTTCAGCGATGACGGCTTTGTCCTGGGGATCGCGAATGGAGCCTCACGCGTTGGTGGGTCGAACACCAATCCTCCGGCTCTGACACCGCTCCAGCAGTACCCGGTGATGGGCGCCTACAACGTGCCAACGTCGCCCATCTCGAACAACATCACCGTCCATTTCCCGGCTGCCGGGACCTACCCCTATGAGGTGGACTACAACGAGTGCTGCGGTGGCCAGCTGGCCCTGACCATGGCCACGGGTGGCAAGGGCGTCGCCCCAACCGGCAACCTGGCCCTGACGCCCATCAGTCCCGCATCTCGAACAGTGGGCCAGACGCAGAGCCTGACCGTGGCCGTGATGGACGCCTCCGGGGTCGCCCTCGCCAACCAGCCGGTGACCCTGAGCGTGAGTGGGGTCAACCAGCAGCAGCAGCAGCGAAGCAGCGACAGCTCCGGCCTGGCAACGTTTACCTACCAGGGTGCGACGGCCGGCACCGACCAGATCCAGGCTTCGGCGATGGTGAGCGGGGTTCCTGAAATCTCCAACATCGTCACCCTCACCTGGAGCCCGGCGCCGCCGGCGCCGACCATCAGCAGCCCTTCACCGGCCGACGGTTCGCTGGTGAGCAAGCCGATCCCGATCTCCGCGACGTTCGCCCCGCCGCCCGGGCAGACGATCACCTCCTGGCAGGTCACCTACCAGGCCCAGGACCCGGGTCCGGTCGTAACCCTGGCCAGCGGCACCGGCACCCCGCCGGCGACCCTGGCCACCTTCGATCCGACCGTCCTGGCCAACGACACCTACAGCATCAACATCTCGGCCACGGCCTCGGGCGGCGGGACCCAGACCTCGAGCTCGACAGTTGTCGTGTACGGCAATCTGAAGCTGGGGCGCTACACCACCACCTACCAGGACCTCTCGGTGCCGGTGAGCGGCTTCCAGATGGAGGTGCGGCGCACCTACGACTCGATCGACAAGACCCAGGGCGACTTCGGGATCGGCTGGAAGGTTTCGGTCGCCAACTTCCGCAGCGCGCCGAACCGGGTGCTGGGAGCGGGTGGGTGGACCGAGTACAACAGCTACTGTGTTTTCGGGCTCTGCCTGACCGCCTTCCGCAACAGCGCGCCGCGCTTCGTTACCGTCACGTTCCCGGACCAGCACACCGAGACCTTCGACTTCACGCCGGGCGGTGGCACCAACATCTTCTTCGGAGGCTCGGCCGCCTTCACCGCTCGGCCGGGAACCGGGACCACCTCGACGCTCCAGGTGGCCGGTGACACCTCCGTCAACTACAACGGGGACGGCAACCTCTATGACGGCGGCTGGAATCTCTTCAATCCCCAGCGCTTCACCCTGACGACCCACGACGGCCGGGTCCTGGTACTGGACCGGACGGCCGGGCTGGTCTCCGAGACCGACCGCGACGGGAACAAGCTGTCCATCGATGCCAACGGCGTCCATGCCAGCAACGGCGAGTCCATCACCTACACGCGCGACCCATCGAACCGCATCACGCAGATCAGCGGCCCCAGCAACCAGTCGCTGAGCTACAGCTACTCGGCGGCGGGCGATCTGGCCAGCTCGATTGACCCAGACGGCAACACCACCACCTACGCCTACGACGCGAACCACGATCTGCTCAAGACGACCGGGCCGGGCGGGACGCAGCCACTGACCACGCTGAACTACGACTCGAGCGGCCGCCTGGTGAGCGTGACCGATGGCAGCGGCAATACCACCCAGGTCAGCAACAACGTCGCCGGGCAGCAGCAGACCGTCACCGACGCCACCGGCCGGCTGACGACCATCTACACGCTCGACGACCTGGGCGACGTCGTGCGGCAGGACGAGATTACCGGCGGTCAGACGTTGACCACCACCGCGACGTACGATGCGACCGGGCGGCCCCTTACCAGGACCGATCCCGCGGGCCACGTCTGGAGCGGTGTCTACGATGCAGCCGGTGAGCTTACCAGCCTTTCGCTGCCGAGCGCGCACGCTACGAGCGTCGCTTACGACGCCAGCGGCAACGTCACCGGATTCACGGATGCGCTCGGCCACACAAGAAGCTACAAGTACGACGGTTTCGGAAATCTCGTCTCCTCGATCAACGCGCTGGGGGCGACCGAGAGCTTTGGCTACGACTCCAGCGGCCATGTCATCAGCCGCACAGACGCGCTGAGTCGAACGACAACGTACAGCTACGACGGTGCCGGAAACCTGGTCAGGTTGACCGACGCCCGTGGCAACACGGCAACCTTCACGAACGACGCCGGCGGCCGCGTCCTGACCCAAACGGACGCGTTCGGCAAGACCACCGCTTATTCCTACGACGCAAACGGCAACCTGACGTCGGTCACCGATCCGTTGGGCAACGTCACGCGCTACACGTACAACGGGTTCAACCAACTGGCGTCGAGTACAGACCCGGCCGCGAAGGTGACATCGTATGGCTACGACGCGGCCAACCGGGTCGTCTCGCAGACCGATCCGCTGGGCCGCGCCACGAACTACGCCTATGACGCCGACTCACGCATCGTCTCCATCACCGACCCCACTGGAGCCGTTACCTCGTACGCGTACGATGGCTTCGGTCGTCTCGCCTCGCAGACCGATCCCCTGGGCCGGATCACCAATTACAGCTACGATGGCGCCGACCGCCTCGCTTCGACGACCAGGCCGAATGGTGGACTCGTCACGAATACCTACGACGTGGACGGACACCTCGTCAGCGAGACGGACGCCCTTGGCCGGAAGACTACCTACGGGTATGACGCGGCCGGCCACCAGACGAGTGTCACCGACCCGTTAGGTCTCACGACGACGACGTCCTACGACGCCGAGGGGCAGCCAACGTTTGTGGCCGATCCGATCGGCGACGTCACTGCCCGTTCCTACGATGCTGCGGGGGACCTGGTCTCTCTCGCCGATCCGCTGGGCCGGACGACGAAATACGGCTACGACGCGGCGGACCGGGTCGTCTCGCAGACCGATCCGCTGGGCCGCGCCACGAACTACGCCTATGACGCCGACTCACGCATCGTCTCCATCACCGACCCCACTGGAGCCGTTACCTCGTACGCGTACGATGGCTTCGGTCGTCTCGCCTCGCAGACCGATCCCCTGGGCCGGATCACCAATTACAGCTACGATGGCGCCGACCGCCTCGCTTCGACGACCAGGCCGAATGGTGGACTCGTCACGAATACCTACGACGTGGACGGACACCTCGTCAGCGAGACGGACGCCCTTGGCCGGAAGACTACCTACGGGTATGACGCGGCCGGCCACCAGACGAGTGTCACCGACCCGTTAGGTCTCACGACGACGACGTCCTACGACGCCGAGGGGCAGCCAACGTTTGTGGCCGATCCGATCGGCGACGTCACTGCCCGTTCCTACGATGCTGCGGGGGACCTGGTCTCTCTCGCCGATCCGCTGGGCCGGACGACGAAATACGGCTACGACGCGGTGGGTAACCAGGTGGGCGTAACCGATCCTCTCGGTCACGCGACGACGGCTGCCTATGACGCGGACAACCGGCTCACTTCCTCAACCGATGCCTTGAGCCGGCGCGCTTCGTATGGTTACGACGGGGCTGGCCGGATCACCTCCATCACGGTGGCTTCCGGAGCATCAGCCACTATGACGTACGACAACCGCGGCATGGTCATCGCGGCGACCGATCCCTTGAACCGCGTCATCCGCTATGGATACGACGACGCCGGGCAGCTGACCTCCATGACGGACCCCCTCGGCCACGTTACGACGTATGCCTACGACGCGGCGGGACGGCAGACCAAGACGGTGGACGCCCTGGGAGGTACCGCCACCGTCGCCTTCGATGCCGATGGGGAGCAGACATCCGTGGTCAATCCTCGCGGAGACTCAACCAGGCAGGCCTATGACACCCTCGGCAACGTAGCCTCCCAGACGAACCCGGCCGGCGGTGTGACTACGAATACCTACGACATGGTGGGTGAGCTGACCAAGAGCATCGATTCACGGGGGGTTACGGTCACTTATGCCTATGACCTTGATGGCCGCCGAGTCAGCGAGGGCATCCCCGGCGGAACCATCACCACCAGCTACGACAACGCGAGCCGCCAGACTTCAGTCGTCGATCCGACAGGCACGACCACCTACAGCTACGACGCCGGCTCCCAGGTGACATCGGTCGCAGCACCGCAGGGTGCACTCACGTATACCTACGACGGAGCGGGAAACCGAGCGACGATGACAATGCCCAGCGGAAAGACTGTCACCTACGGCTATGACGCCGCCAACCAGCTGACTCAGCTCAAAGACTGGCTGGGCAAAACTACCACCCTCACCTACGATGCCAACGGGAGCCTCGCTTCGGTTACGAGGCCCAACGGCGTGGTCTCCACCTACGCGTACGATGCCGCCGAGCAGCTTGTCGCACTCAACCACGACGGGCCATCTGGAGCGATCACGCATGACGTTTACACATATGATGCCGATGGGAACCGTGCCAGCTTTGCGTCCGCCGCCGGGAAAGAGCAGTACACGTTCGATGCGCTCAACCGGCTGACTCAGGCCACCTACCCCAACGGCGACATCGAGGCCTTCACATACGACGCAGCTGGAAACCAGACCTCGAAGACCTTTGACGGTGCGACGACGAACTTCTCGTATAACGCGGCCGGGCAGTTAACCTCGGCTGGCTCGACCAGCTACGCATACGACGCCGCCGGCAACGTCGCGAATGCGGGAACGAGCAGCTACACCTGGGACTACGCCAACCGCCTCACTTCGGCGACCGTCGGAAGCAATACCTCCTCATATACCTACAACGCCAACGGCGTCCGGAGCAGCGCCGCCACAGGCACGACGACCTCGTACCTCACTGACACTCAAGCGGGATTGCCCCAGGTGGTCGACGACGGAACGACGAGCTACGTCGACGTCGGGGCGAATCCTATCGAGCAGGTAGGCCGCGACGGGAGCGTGACCTATCCGCTTGGTGATGCGCTCGGCTCCATCCGCCAGATCGCTGATGCGTCTGGTGCAGTTGCGGGAAGCGCGGCATACGACGTGTTCGGTGGGGTTCGATCGCAGTCCGGGACTGGCTCGATCTTCGGCTTCACCGGTCAGCAAACCGATGCCACGGGCCTGCTGTTCCTCCGCGCCCGCTACCTCGATCCGACCGTCGGGCGGTTCCTTTCTGCGGATACGCTGCAGCCGAACGCCGTGGGGACCCAGGGGTTCAACCCCTACTCGTATGTAGCGGGTCGTCCGACCACCCTGAGCGACCCGACCGGGCACGCGGCTCTTGCTGAATACGCTCTCCGGCTGGCGATCGCCGGCGTCGTGGGGGGAGCCGTCGGGGCGGGCCTGGGCGCGCTCTTCTGTCCCCATGACGCGAACTATGGAAACTGCGTTATTCGTGGGGGTCTGCTCGGGCTTCTGGCCGGGCTGATCTTCGCGCTCTTCCCTCCTGGATTCGCGTTGTTTGGAAGCGAACTCGCCGGCGCCTGTGTTGCGGGCGCCGTGTCCGGTGGTGTAGCCACAGGTGTGGGTCAACTCGCGGAGCAGAGTCCTGACCTTGGCAACCTGGCCGTATCGGCAGGTGTTGGGTGTGTGACTGCCGGCGTCGGCTCCAAGTTCTTCCCCTGGCTCAAGGGAAGAATCCAGGGGGAGCCAGGGAACGTGGAGCCCGAACCAGGTGGGGCAGAGCCGCCCCGTCCGGTGTCGCCTACGCCCGCCGCCCCAGAGGCCCCGTCCGGTGGTGTCGAAGCTGCAGCTGGTGATCGGTCTCTTGGAATGGATCCCGCTAGAGGGGGGACCTTCATTCAGAGCGAATACGAAACCGCCCTGCGAATTGAGGCAGAGCGCGGTGTCAAGCTCACTCGGTCCATGGATGCGAGCGTTGATTGGGTCGATCAGAACGGTAAGACGTATGATGCTGTTGGTCCGTTCCCCGCGCAGTATTTCGATCAGGAGTGGCCAAACTTGCAGGGGCAGATCGTTCGTCACCTGGGAAAGGCGGATTACATCCCGGTGGATGTGTCTCAATTCACTTCTGCCCAGGTAGCAGAGGTACAACAATTTATCGCGCCGTTAGACCCCAGGGTATTCATCGTCGGGAAATAGATGTCGGGGAGCATTGAGGTGAAACCCGAGACTTACTGGGATGCGGCATCATGGCTCTTCTACTGGGTGGTCAATGATCTCAGCACGACAGTCCGAAATGAAGCGGCGGTGGGCAAGCTCAAGGAAATTGAGCGGCAGCACCTTCCCTCGCTGAGAATCAAGGATCTGCCGGCAGCTGGGCGTAGTCAGGTGTTAGAAGCTCTCTGTCGATCCCTGGTCGATCATGCCAATCGTGCCCTGCCGACCAATCTTCCGAACCGCGATGATGTCCTACGGCACCTAGGGAGCCTGGCTGCACTGGCTTGTAATAGCTTCCAGCCGGACTCCGTTACTGGCTGACGTCTGGCACCGCCAGTTTCACGGCTGTTCCTTCACCACCACTTGGCGCCGAGGTAGATCGTCTTGGTTCACTCGGGTGCCGGGGCAGCGGACCACGGCCATCGACGCCCGCAACGACTCGACCAGCTACGGGTATGACGCTGCCGGACGCCTGACCAGCATCACCGATGCCCCGGGGCGGCAAGATCAGCCCTCGACGCGGCCGGGCAGACGCCGCAGGGCGCTGCCCGGCTCGACAAGGTGACGTACTCCTACGACGCGGCCGGCAACAGCACCAGCCAGACGGGTCAACGGAGTCACGACCAGCTACAAGTACGACTCCGGCGGCCGGCTGGTCCAGGCAGGCGCGACGATCTACCGGCGATCAGAGCCTCGTCGGAGAGGAAGGCCTCGGGAGCCCAGAATCCGTGGATCCGCAGCGACGGCCTCCCCCGCCCGATCTTGAAGAGCCGCATCATGGCGGCCGCGATCCGCTCTAGGTGAAGAGGACCGAGATGTTCGGCGCATCCCGATAGCCGCTGAAATCTGCATCGACGTAGAGACCGCGAACAAAGCTGTGGATCGAGTCCTGTTGACCCCCGGCGGTCGGGCTGCTTGCCGTTGAGGAAGGTATTTGGTGCCCTGCTCCTGAACACCTGGGTGCAGGGCGATGGTTTGACATCCATTGGAGGGCTGGCGTAGCCTACGCTGGGTCGAGCGTCGAGAGAGAATCGTGATCGCACGATCCGGGGTGGCTTCGTTCAGGAGGGGCATCAATGTGGGGCGGCACTATCCTTGGTTTCCGGTTTCGACGCATCAGCATTCTCGCGGTCTCAGTTCTTTGCCTTAGCGCCACTGCCTGTGGCGGCAGCTCTCTCGCCAACACCGGCGGGTCCACGCGGGTGATCTCGGTGGTGCTCATCCCGTTCTCGGGATACGCGCCCCTGTACGTTGCGTCCGATGAGAACCTCTGCGCGTCCAACGGCATCAAGCTGAAGCTGATCGAAACCGACACCCAGAGCGCGGAGGACACAGTCATGGCCAAAGGCGACGCGGAGATCGGCGCCTACGCCAATACGGCGCTGGTCTTTGCCGCTGCGGGCGGAATACCCCTGCGCGCCTTCCTGGAGCTGGACATGTCGAACGGGGCGGACGGCTTCGTTGCCGACTCCAGCGTCACCTCGATCAAGCAGATGGCCCAAAATCACGTCCTTTTCGCTGCCGACGAAACGGACGTCGAGTTCTTCCTCTTCATGTACGCCGCCCAGAAGATCGGTCTCCATCCCTCCGACTTCAACCACTCCGCGCTCAAGAGCGGTGACGCACTGGCCGCCTTTCTGACCGGGAGGCTGGGCGCGGTCGGTGAGTCCGAGCCCGACCTGAGCAAGGCCCTGCAGCGGCCGGGGGCTCACCTATTGTTCAGCAGCAAGGACTACCCCGGGGTCATCTCCGATCAGTTCGTGGCCAGCGGGACGACCCTGCGCAACAAGCTCGCCGACCTGACCGCCTTCGCCCAATGCTGGTACCGGACCCTTCAGCGGATCTCCGCAAACCCGGATTCGGCGATCGCGATCATGGCCAAGCACCTGGGCCTGAAGCCCAAGGAGATGAAGTCGGCAATGCCCGGGATCGCCTGGCCGGACAAGGCGCAGGGGCGCGACTTCTTCCTCAATGGGCAGTACACGGATTCGTTGCAGTTCGCGGACGACTTCTACAAGGGACTCGGCCAGCTGTCCGGGATCCCGGTACCGGGACGCCAGCTGGTGTCGAGCGCGGTGATCCAGAAGGTGGGCTGAGACCTTGATCACCCGGGCGCACGCGGGGGCCTCGCCGCCATCGCAACCCTGACCCAGCGCCAGCGGGCCGAGCCGCCGCTGACGCATCGCCAACCTCTGAGACTGCGTGCCGTCCGCTGGCGGCGGCTGGCATTTTCCGGAGGCCTGACCGGGCTGGGCATGGGCCTGGTGATCTTGATCTGGGCGCTGACCACGCAGGGCTCCACGTCCGAGTTCCAGCTGGTGCCGACGCCGCAGGCCACACTGGCCTCGCTGCGGGACATGCTGCTCAGCGGCGACTTCTGGGCGCAGCTGCTGGCGACGCTGGAACGCATGGCCCTGGGTTTCGCCGCCAGCGTGACCATGGGCCTCGTCCTGGGAACCGCGATCGGCCTCTCTCGGGTGGTGTCGTCGCTCCTGGGCGGGATCATCGACGCCCTGAAGTACACTCCGGTCTCGGCCTTCATCCCGCTGACCATCATCTGGTTCGGCATCGATAACTCTCAGAAGATCGTCGTGATCGCCCTGGGTACCGCGCCCTACATGACGGTGATGGTCGCGGACGCGATTCGAAGCACCAGGGCCGAGTACATCGAGGGCGGCCTGACCCTGGGGGCGAGCCGGATCGGGATCATGCGCCGGGTCATCCTGCCCTCCGCCGCGCCCCAGATGTGGGACGCCGCTCGGCTCGCCTTCGCCATCGCCTGGACCTACCTGCTCACGGCCGAGCTGGTCGGGGCCAACGTAGGCCTGGGCCGCTTCCTGATCCTGGCGGAGCGTTTCGTCAATACCAGAGAGATGTTCGCGGGCACGATCCTCATCGGCCTGATCGGGTTCCTCAGCGACGTCCTCTTCCGGACTTTCTATCGCCGGCTCTTTCCCTGGATGCACTTCATGACTCGACGCGGAGACGGTCACGTCTGATGACTGACCTGGTCCTCGACCGCGTCTCCAAGAGCTTTGTCAGCAGAGGCGGCATGCTGCCTGTCCTCGAGGGCCTGTGCGCCCAGGTGGAGCGGGGCGAGGTGGTGGCGGTGCTGGGGCCGAGTGGCTGTGGCAAGAGCACGCTGCTCAAGATCCTCGCCGGCCTGATAAGCCCCGACTCGGGAAGCGTCCGGTGGCGGGGGGCGGCCATACGGGGACCGAGCGCGGCCCGCTGCCTCGTCTTCCAGGAGTACTCGCTCTTCCCCTGGTACAGCGTCCGGCGCAATATCGGGTTCGGGCTCGAGGTCGCGAAAGTCGCCAGGGGAAAGGTCCAGGCGCTGGTCGGCGAGTGGATCGAGCGGGTCGGGCTCAGCGGCTTCGACGATTTCTACCCGGCGCAGCTCTCGGGCGGGATGCGCCAGCGGGTGGCCCTGGCGCGGACGCTGGCGGTGACGCCCGAGCTGCTCCTGCTCGACGAACCGTTCGCCGCTCTGGACGCGGTCAATCGCGCGGTTCTTCAGGACCTGCTCCAGGGCCTTCTGGCCGAGTCAGGCCGCAAGACCGCGGTGCTGGTGACCCACGACGCGGCGGAAGCGATCTACCTCGCCGATCGAGTCCTGCTGCTCTCCTCCAGGCCTTCGGCCGTGGTCCTGGAGCTGACCGTGCCCGCCCCAAGGCCGCGCCGGCGCGAGCAGCTCTACGCTCCCGCGCTGCTCCAGCACGTCCGGGAGCTGGAGGAGGCGGTGCGAAACCTGGACCGGCTGCAGGTTGCGGGCAGGATCGAGTGATGTGGATCCTGGGCCTCTCCTGCTTTCGAGACGATGCCACCGCGGCGCTGCTGCACGACGGCAGCATCGTCGGAATCGCCGAGGAGGAGCGCTTCCTCCGGATCAAACACGCGGTCTACGAGCCCGGCCAGCCGGTGATGACCTCGTTCGACGAGGACCATCTGCCAGACGACTTCGAGCTGCGTTACTTTCCGTCCCGGGCCATCGCCTACCTGCTCGACGCCGCCGGCATCGAGCTGCAGGATCTCGACGTCGTCGCCCACGACTTCGACTACGCGGCGCGGCTCCGGGACTTCGGCGCCTTCCTGCCCATGGCCGACCTGCTGGGGCTCGAGGAGGCCGACCGGCTGAAAGGATCGTGGCGGCACTGCATCAGGATGCTGGAGGACTTTGCGGGGAAGGCGCAGGCGCAGCTCGTGCACATTCCACATCACCGCGCCCATGCCGCGGGGACCGTCTTCGGCTCGGGATTCGATCGCGCCCGCTACCTGATCATCGACGGCCTGGGCGAGCTCTCGTCGGTGACGATGGGGAAGT
This sequence comes from Chloroflexota bacterium, assembly GCA_005881425.1. Classification (GTDB taxonomy): domain Bacteria; phylum Chloroflexota; class Dormibacteria; order CF-121; family CF-121; genus CF-120. The sequence goes on from VBIC01000121.1 coordinate 31,975, forward strand.
TCGACGGGGTGACCTTTCGCGACCTGGCCCGCACGCCGCTCCCGCATTCGGCGGGCCTCCTCTACGCGGCGGTGACACACTACCTCGGCTTCCGCCCTTTCAGCGACGAGCAGAAGACGATGGGCCTGGCGGCCTACGGCAGCGATCGATACCAGCGGGAGTTTCAATCACTGTTGCGGACGAGCGGTACCAGCCTGTGCACCGATACGGACTCGGTCTGGACCTCCGCGATAAGGATGGGAGTCAACCGGAAGTCGCCGCTGCCGGCGCTGTTCGGAGCCCCGGCACGATCTCCTGGATGTTCGGCGCTGACCCCGCCCTATCCGGACGTGGCCGCGTCCCTCCAGTCGGCGCTCGAGGGCGCCGTGTCCACGCTGCTCGACGGCCTGGGATCGGCTGTCCCCGATTCTCCCCTCTGTCTTGGCGGGGGCGTGGCTCTCAACTGCTCGATGAACGGCAGGATCGCCCGGCGCGGCGACGTCGATGAGCTCTTCGTCCAGCCCCAGGCCGGCGACGCCGGAACGGCTCTGGGAGCCGCCTACCAGGCCCACTGGAGCCTGACCGGGACGAGGCCTGAGCCGCTCCAGCACGCTTATTGGGGTCCCGCCTTCGGCGACCGCGCGATCGCCGGTCTGCTCCAAACTTTGAAGCTGCCAGCCCGCCGCCTCTCCGATCCCGCCGCGACGGCGGCCGAAGCGCTGGCCGCGGCTGGTTCCAGGGCCGTGCCGAATGCGGACCGCGGGCGCTGGGGAACCGCAGCATCCTGGCCCATCCGGGGATCGGGGAGATGAAGGACCGCATCAATCTTCGAGTCAAGGGCCGCGAAACCTGGCGCCCGTTCGCAGCCTCGATCCTGGAAGAGGAGCGCGACCGCTACCTGCTGGACCGGCTCGATTCGCCCTTCATGCTGCTCGCCCAGCGTCTCAGCCAGGCTGGCCGCCGGGAGCTGGTCGCGGCTTCCCACCGAGACGGGACCACGCGGCCGCAGATCGTCCGCCCCCGAGTGAACGCCCGCTTCCACCGGCTGATCACGCGCTTCAAAGAGCTGACCGGGATCGCGGCCGTGCTCAATACCTCGTTGAACCTGGCCGGGGAGCCGATGGCCAATAGCCCCCAGGAGGCGATCCACGATTTCTACCTCAGCGGCATGGACGACCTCATACTCGGGGAGTACCAGCTTTGCAAGTCATGAGCCACCGCGAGCGAGAGGCGACTCAACCGGCAACCGGCGGCTGGCGTTTCCTCGAGGACTTCTCGCTGCGGCGGGCGGGCTTTCCCTTCGACCTCCTGGCAGGACTGGCCTGTCCGACCACCTACCGTCTCTTGCATCAGGGCTCGACGGAGGAGGCCAGGGCGGCGTTCCTCGAGGAGTCGTCGGCAGCGACCGATCACCTGCTCCAGCTCGGACGCGAGGAGAGGGTCCAGCAAGCCATCTACATGAACAGCCCCACGTTCTACCGCCACGGACTGCTTCCGCTGCTGAACGAGGAGCAGACGGGGAAGCGGCGTCGAAGCGCCCAGACGACGCTGACCGGGTACCTGCAGCGCTTTTGCGCCAAGAACGATACGGCCAGCTATTTCGGACCCCTCAATTACGGGCGCCTGAGCCGCGAGCCCGGCGTTCCCGCCCTGCGTTACCGCCTGGCGCCGGAGGCATTGCGGAGCCACGTCCACCTGAGCCACTGGGTTGTGGCCGAGCTCTACCGAGCGATGGCGGAGGACGAGGAGCTCCGCCTGGCGCTGCCTCTGGAGCGCTCCGCGCTGGTCGTGGAGAACGGGGCCGGGGTGACGATCCTGGGCCTCCCCGGCCTCCGATTGAACGCCTCGAGTGCGCGGGTGCTGCGCGCCTGCTGCCGCGGACGATCCGGTTTCGACGTCGCCCGCCGGCTTGGCCTGGAGCCGGCCGCTCTGGATGCGATCGTCCGCCAGCTCACGGCGACTGGTCTGCTCCGACTGCGCGCGGAGCCGCCCGCCGACCGGCTCGAAGTCCTGTCCGCGTTCCGGGAGACGGTCGCGGCCGCACCCCCGGGTGCCGCGCGGGCCGGCTGGCTGGGCTTCGTCGACCGGATCAGCGACCTGCTGCGCGGCTTCGAGGTCGGGAAGCTGGCGGCGCGGATCTCGCTGACCGAGGAGCTGGAGCGGCTCTGCGCGCAGCGGCTGGGGCTGAACCCGCGCCGCGGCGCGGGAGGGCTGTACATGGACCGTTTCGTCCTCTTCGAGCAGTGCGGGGGCGACGTCGAGGGCCTGGCGATCGGGGAGCGCCTCGCGGGCGCGCTCAGCGGCATTGGTACGGCGCTCGACCTGATCGCGTGGAACGCGCGCGAGGTGGCCCGGGCCTATCAGCGTCCGGCATGGGCGCTCGTGGAGGCGGCCGGCCTGGCAGGCCGGACCATGCCCTTGCTCGAGCTGCTGGAACGTCTCCCCCAGCACGAACCACCGGGCGCACCTGACCGAACCGCGTGGCGGCGCTTCTGGGCCCGCATCCTGGAACGGCTTGCCCCCGGCCCTGTGCTCGAGCTGTCGCGCTCCCAGATCGAAGCCACCGGGCTGGTCGATCTATCCGTGGGCGGGTGGATCACGGCGCCCGACCTCATGCTCGCGGCCACGGGCTCCGACGCGGTCGAGCGTGGCGACTTCAGGATCGTCCTGGCGGAGGTCCATCCCATCATCCTGGCGGCCCAGCTGCACTCCGCCGCATACCGTTCCGACCTGGAGAGCGTGGCCCTCAGGGCCCGGCGGGCGCTTGAGAGCACATTCGTCGACGCGGAGGAGGCCATCCTGGCCTCGACCAGGGCGAGCAAGATCACCGAAGCCGGACTGCAGCGGGTGCGAATCCACCAGGAGTGGCTGGGACAGAGCGCGGACGCCGAAGACGTTCCCATCGCCGACCTCGATGCCGAGCTGATAGAGGCGCACGGCTGTGCGCTGCGGATCCGGGGGACGGACCGCCGGCTCCACCTTCGGCGTCCGTTCTTCATGGACCATCCCATGCCGGCCGTGCTGGGCCTGTTCGAGAGGCCGCAGGTCCTGGCCATGGAGATCGACGTGGCCGATCACCTGCCCAGGATCGTGGTCGACGGGATCGTGATCCAGCGGGAGCGCTGGCGGTTCGGCCTCGAGGACCTGCCCGACTCGAAAGGCGACCGCGAATCCTTCGAGTTCTACGCCTCGATGGTCGCCTGGCAGCGGCGCCACGGGCTGCCCCAGCGGGTGTTCGGCCGGATGCAGGGACGCGGAGAGGTCAAGCCGTTCCTGATCGATTTCGCCAGCCCGCTCTCCTGCCGTGCGCTGGTACGCGAGTGCCGGGGCGCGACCGGCATGGTGATCACCGAGATGTATCCCGGGCCGAGCGATCTCTGGCTGCGCGGGCCGGCGGGCGGATTCACTTCTGAGCTGCGGCTCAATGCCTATTACCCGGCCGGGGATGACGCCCTCGAGGCCATCCCGGAGGGCCTCGTCGCGCGCCTGGAGCACCTGAGGCAGAGGATGGCGGCGCTTCATGTCGAGGACTGAAGCGCCCTCCGGCATGCCCTTTTGGGCCGGGCTCAAAGTCAGCCTCTTCTGGCGCTGGTGGCTGTCGATCAGCACCTCGGCGCTGGGTGACGGTATCCGGGTGGCCGCCGTACCGCTGGTGGCGGCGTCGCTGACGACCAACCCGACGGCCGTCGCCGGGGCCACGATCGCGGTCACGCTGCCCTTCCTGCTCTTCGCGCTGATCTCCGGCACCGTCGTCGATCGCCTCGACCGCCGCAGGATCATGGTCTGGGTCAGTCTCAGCCGCGGTGCAGTGCTGGGACTCTTTGCCCTGGTCCTGCTCTCGGGCCACGGGAGCCTGTTGGAGGTCTACCTGCTGGCGCTCGTGATGGGGACCGGAGAAACCCTCTACGACAATGCCGCCCAGTCGATCCTGCCGGCGATCGTTCGTGACGACCAGCTCGATTCCGCCAACGGCCGGATGACCGCCACCCTGACGGCGGGATACGAGTTCGTGGGCCCGGCCGCCGGCTCAATCCTGTTCACGGTCGCCTCTTTCCTGCCCTTCGCCACGGCCGCCGCCCTGGCCGTTTCCGCGGGAGGCGCGTCGGGCCTCCTGCCGTCGCAGTCCACAGCCCCACCCCGACCCTCCTCCGTGAAGGGGGAGGGAGAAAGGCCACCCGGACCCTCCCCCATCGCGGGGGAGGGAGAAAGGCCGCACGGCCGGCGGTCTACGATCCTGGGCGAGATCGCCGAGGGGTTTGGCTGGATCAACGGACAGAGCAACCTCCGCCGCCTGGCTGCCATCACCGCCGTGATCGGGCTAACCGACAGCGCCTGGTACGGCATCCTCGTGCTCTACGCGATCCGGATCGTGCACCTGGGCCCGACGGGCTATGGCCTCCTGCTGGCCGCCGGCGGGCTCGGTGGCGTGGTCGGAGGGATAGTGGCGGGCCAGGCCGCGCGCCGCCTGGGCATACCCGGCGCGATCCTGCTCGCCGTCCTGGCCATGGGAGCCACGCAGGTGATCCTGGGCCTCACCTCCAACGCGCCGCTGGCGTTCGCGGCCCTCACCGCCAGCAGCGGAGCGATCGCGGTCTTCAACGCGCTCGCGGTGTCCACGCGGCAGCGGCTCACACCGGCCCCCTTACTGGGACGAATCAACTCGGTCTTCCGCTTCCTGGGGCTCGGCGCAGCCCCGCTGGGAGCGGCCATCGGCGGGTTCCTGGCCACCTCCGTCAACCTGCGCGCGCCGTTTCTGGCCGGCGCTCCCCTGGTCATCGTGGCCGGTCTCGGGTTGCGGCTGGCCGGCTCCGGCGATCGTTAGGCCGGAAGGGAGGAACGGCGTGCGCCCCCCGATCCATGGGTATGCACCCTGGGACTTCATGCTGGCCGTCGACGCCGTCAACTACGACGTGGCCCAGCAGCTCGGGGTGGCGCGCCGTGGGACCCGGATCATCAACCTCTCCTCGGGGATCAACCTGCTTCCCCCACCGGCCTACCTGCTCGACGTGGGGGCCGCGGCCATCAACAACGAAGCCTTCTTCCACGACTACGACGGCCCGGCCGGACACGAGATGGGACGGCGCGGAGTGGTGGCCTACGAGCGCGGCCGCAGCCGCGGGCGATCGGCGATCAGCAGCAAGAACGTGCTTGTCACCACCGGAGCGTCGACCGCGCTCCAGGCGGCGGCCGCCGTTCTGCGCCGGCGCCTCGGCCCGGGCGAGGTGGTGGTCCCCGCGCCGACCTATCCGCTGGCCGGGGAGATCCTCTTCCAGGCCGGCTTCCGCATCCATGAGGTGTTCTCAGGCTGGTCGGGGACCCGCTGGTTACCCGAAGTCGAACGGGTGATCGCCGCCTTCACGCCGAAGACGCGGATCCTGTACGTCAACCAGTTCAACAATCCCACCGGCGAGATCTACAGCCGGGGCGAGCTGCGGGCGCTGGTCGCCGCCTGCCGGGACCGTAAGATCACGCTGGTGGTCGATCGGGTGTCGGCCAACCTCGACTTCTCCGACGAGGTGCCCGACGCCCTGGCCATAGCCGAGGAGGAGGAGTACCTGGAGCGCAGCTGCCTCTTCAGCAGCCTCTCCAAGGAACGCTGTGTTCCCGGGCTGCGGATCGGCTGGCTGATCGCCGGCGCAGCCCTGGTCACCGACACCGAGCGGGTCAACGGCGGGCCGGCGCCCTCCTCGTCGTCGCCGTCGAGCGCGATCGCCCACGTCGACCTCGCCATCCGGCTCGCGGCGCAGGCCTGCGACGCGGGCGGACGCCTGGAGCAGGTGGCGCCCGCGGCGGCGGCGGCGTTCCTCGATCCGCTCGAGGAGCTGGCCTGTCTCTTCCCGGCGGGCGTGGCGCTGATGCGAGCCCAGTACGAGACGGCGCTCTTTCGGGCTCGGGTGGACGGCTACCTGCGCTGGCGCGAGGAGCTGCGGCAGACGCTCCAGGCCAACTGGGCGTCGCTGGTGAGCCGGCACCCAGATACCATCCGCCTCGGCGTGAGGCCCAGGGGAGGATTCAACGCCTTCGTGCGCGTTCCCGGGCTGGATCGCGATGATCCGCTCGCCAGCACCCATCGACTCTTTCTCGAGACCGGACTCCAGATTCTGCCCGCACCATCCTTCGGCCTGACCCCGACCGAGTGGCGCCGCCAGGGCTTCTGGACCCGGCTCTCTTACGCCATGCCGCCCTCTCGCTGGGTCGAGGGCCTCGACCGTCTCAACGCCTGGGTCGAGGCCCGGACCAGGTCAGCGGGCGACCAGGTCGAAGAAGACCAGCCTTGGTCCAGCCCCGGGCCGGTCGAACACGCGCCGGCAGCGAAGGGCCGAGGCGGCGAACAGCTCCAGCCATAGCTCGCGGCGGCGGGGAATGCCCTGTTCGGTGAAGATGTGCGCGAGGTACATCTCCGAGTCGTTGTCGCGCGCGTCGTAGTAGAGCTCGGGCTCGCCCAGGACGAAGGTCACAAGGCGGGGGCCGAGCAGCCGTGCGTAGGCATCGAGCAGGCTGACCACGGCGCCGTCACCTTCGCGCAGGCGCTCGTGCATGACGCCGATCGCGGTTACCGCATCGACCTCGCGGCAGCGCTCGGGCCAGGTCTGCGGCTCGAAGGCGTCGGCTTTGACGATGGCGATCCTGTCGCTCAGCCCGGCGGCTTCCACCTGGTCCACGGCGTAGGCGACGGCGTCCGGAGCGCTGTCGAGGCCGATGGCCTCGAGCTTCGGATCGGCACGCGCCAGGTCGATCAGCAGGGTGCCCGCACCGCAGCCCAGGTCGAGCACGGCGGTGGCACCGGCTTCGGTGAGGATGCGGCTGATGATGGGCGTGAAGAAGGTCCGGTTCAGGGTCGTGCAGTGGCGACCGAGCGCTTTTCCGTCGCGCCGCACGTCGCGCCCGTAGCGAAGCGTCCCCTTGAGGAGGCCCGGCATCCTGCTCATCACCGGGCCGTAGGCCTCAATGTAGAAGCCGAGCTGGGCCATCGCGACGTCGCCGGTGAGCCTTCTGCCCCAGGCGGTCAGGCGCCAGCCAGCCTCGATTTTTTCCACGATTCCTTCCACCTCCAGATAGCGAAGCAGGTGGAGGGCGAAATGTCGGTTGACCTCGGCGACCAGCCGCGACTCTGGGACCGCTTCGGTCGCACGAAGCCTGGCCAGCACGCCGGACTCGGCCAGGGCGAAGAGCACGTGACAGAGGTACAGCTCACCGATGAACCTCTCGAGCCCGGAGTCCTGGTAGTCGGTCCACTTCGCCTTCGGCTCCGGATCCTGGAGCTGAACCGTCGCCGGCTCGAGCTCGACGGCCTTCGTCTTCATGGGTACCCCCCTTGCGCTGTGACGAGAGACGGCCTGTCTTCCGCGCGAGCTTTCATGTTAGCGCTCCATCGGTGAGAAGGCAGCTTGCGAGGGCCAGGTTCTCGACAACTGCGCGCTCGGTGTCAGCGCGGCGAGCGCCGGACCACTGTAAGTCGCAACTCGGAACAGTGCCGGCCGGCGGAGGTCTTCAGCCACGAGTCCTCGGGCCTGGGCAGGGCCTCGGTCAGCGCGATCGCGGAGGCGTCCCGAGCGTGGGAGGCCAGCAGAAGACAGAGGTCCGGACTGGCGAAGTCCACGTAGAAAGGCTTGTCTTCTCCGGTGGCCCGGACGAAGACACGGTCAGGGATGCCCTGGCGGGCCTTGAACTGCCAGACTCGCCGGAGCACCTCGCTGGACCGGGGGCGACCCGAAGCGAAGTCGAGGTCCTGGTGCTGGAGGTCCCAGCGCTCGCGCTGGTAGATGACCTCCTCGATCTCCACCCTCGGCGTGTGCGGTCCCAGGCTGAAGGCCTGCTTGTCGATCCCGGGCAGGGCCAGCGAACGCAGCATCCCGGCATCGGGAGGGAAGTCGCCGTAATCGGGAAGGAGCGCGTAGACGCGATCACCGCGGCGAAGGGGCGACCGGCCGCCGGCGAATTCGACTGTGAGCTCAGCGACCGGTACCGGGGTCGCATCCGGCTCGCCGCGCACCTCGTCGAGGCAGAGGAGATACATCCCGGCCGAGGTGTAGTCGACGGCTTTCGTAAGCCGGTCGAAAGCCGGCACCATGAGGTTGGGGCTGCCCAGGGCCTGGTGAAGCGAGCGCAGCCCGTCCTCGTAAGGGGCGCCCGAACGATCCTGGAACTGCCGGGTGAGCAGGGTCAGCAGGGTGATGATGTGGTGGACCTCGGAGAGGACGATGTACCGCGGATTGCCGGCCGCGATCTCGGCCTCCGTGCCGCCAAGCATGAGGTCCGGGGAGCAGAAGAGCGGCCATCGATCCAGGTCGTCGCGAATCATGCCGGCCGCGCTAAGACCGGCGCGATCGAGGCGCACCACCGGCGCCGATGGATCGGGGATCAGGCGCCGCCAGCGCTCGGCGCGGACCTGCGCCAGGCGGACCGCGGGCGCCCGGTACGGCTGTCGGGCCAGGCTCCAGGCAGGGCCGCCCGCCGGTCCGATCGTGCGGAGCACCTCGGTATCGTCGGCGAGCCTGGCTTCCACCGCTTCGCTGGCGAGCAGGTCGAGCGCGGTGCCCAGCCGCCCCGCCAGCCTGGCCAGGAAGCCCGCGCCGACCCGGCCGGGCAGGTTGCCGAACGCCTCCTCTATATAGATGAAGCGATCACTGTAGAAGGCGCCCTGGCCCCGCCGGGCGGCGCTTGTGGTCCTGCCGGCGAAGGTTTCCTCGCCTTCAGCGAGCAGGCGCCTACGCCCGTCGAACGACGCCTGCTGGAACGCCGCCCGCCAGCGATCGAAATGCTGGAGGAGATCGCGCGAGCCGGCCTCGAGGTCTTCGTCCTCCATCATCTCCATCAGGCACCTGAGCGGCTCGGCCGCCGAGCTCGGAATCCGCAGCCCGATCCGCAGCATTCCGCGAGCCTCCAGCCCGCGCCCCCGCCCGACGATCTCCTGCGCGGTCAGTCGAAGGCGAAGAGCGAGGCCGCGGATGGACAGGGTTCCGTCCGCGGCGGCCAGTATGGCCGCCTCGACATCGTCCTGCCGGGGGCCATCCTCATCCGCGGGCGCCGCCCGGCGATAGAGCCGCAGGTGCGACTCGGGGCAGCCGTTGGAGCGCAGCGCCAGGGCGATGGCCTGCGCCGCCCAGTAGCTGATGGAGACCCGGCGCTGGGCTTTCCAGCCGGGCTCACTGCGATCGAGCGCGAGCCCGCCGCCGGCATCACCGTCGACCTCGAGGAAGTTGACCGGTCCGAAGAAGCTCGCGGTCTCGACCTTGCTGGCGAACCGTTGCAGGTAGGCGACGAGCGTTCGCCGGGGGTGGCTCTCCAGCGAGAGACCCGCCTCCTCGATGGCCCCAAGTGCCGACGGACTGTTGATGAAGATCGACTCGGCGACCGATTCGTCATCGACGAGGGAGGCGAGGGCGCCAGTCGAGGCGGCTTCGGACTTCGCGGCCAGCCCCAGGCAACCCTCCAGCAGGCGATCCCAGCGAGCGAGCAACGCGTTCCACTCGCCGATCAGGGAATTCAACGCCGGCGTGGCGAGAGCGTCTGGGATGGGGCGGCCAGCGAGGACCAGTTCCTTGAAGCGGCGCAGGGGCCTGGCCCCGCCGGATCCGGCCAGCCGGATCGCGGTCACCAGCTCCGGGAGGTGCCGGCGGCGCAGCTGAGCCAGACGTCGATGGACCAATTCCAGGTCCGCGAGTGGCTGGCGGAGCTCGGTTACGACCAGCCCGTCCAGCAGCGATACCGGCAATCCCGCGCTGCGCAGGACGACGGGGGGAAGCACGTACCAGTCGCCGGCGTCAGGTTTCGTCATCACACGGAGGAATCGCGGAGGTTCGGAGTCGAACCGAACGACCTCCGGGCGGTGCACCCGGTGAGCTCCCGCCGCTCAACTCCGCGATGCGAGCAAACAGCCATCAGCAATTATCCGACAGCGCTTGCGTCCGGGCAAGATCTGTAAGACTGTATGGCCATGGGGGGCACGCGGCCGCGCCGATTGCCACGGAACGTGATCTTCGAGACACCGGGTTCTGTGAGCCTGCCCGAGCTGGAGCAGCGCCTGCAAGAGCTCTGGACCAAAGAGGGTACCTTCGATGCCAGCCTGGCGCGACGGCGAGGACGTCCACGATTCAATCTCTACGAAGCGCCACCGACGGCCAACGGGTCGCCCGCCACGCACCACGTCGCCGCCCGGGCCGTCAAGGACCTCTTCTGGCGCTACAAGACGATGGCCGGATGGTACGCGCCGCGGCGGGCCGGCTGGGACACACACGGGCTTCCCATCGAGCTGGCGGTCGAGAGGGAAATGGGCATCACCGCCAGGTCTCAGATCGAGGACTTCGGCATCGAAGCGTTCAACCGGCGCTGTCGCGAGCTGGTGGACCAGTCCATCGCCGCCTGGAAGTCGTTCTCCGACCGCATGGGTTACTGGCTCGACTACCGTGACCGTTTTCTGACCTGCTCGCCCTGGTACATGGAGTCGGTCTGGTGGGCGGTGCGCCGTCTCTTCGACCAGGGCGACGTCTACCGCGCCTTTCGCCTCGAGCCCTACTGCCCGCGCTGCGCCACCACGCTCTCCAGCCACGAGCTGGAGCTGGGTGGTGAGAGGCGCCGCCCCATCGCCAGGGCCCGCCTGCTGATCTCTCTGAAAAACGATCCGAGCGTCAGGCTGCTGACCTCGATTCGAGAGCTCTGGATGCTTCCCGCTGAGGCCGCGATCGGAGTCGACGCACAGGCCACGTACCTGAAGGTGCGCTGGCGGGGCCAGGTCGTGGTCCTGTTGCCGGACGCGGTCCGGTTGCTGGATGGGCCGGTCGAGCCGGTGGCTCGGCTCAGTGGTGCTGACCTCGTCCACCTGGAGTACCTGCCGCCGTTCCCCGAGCCCTCAGCGGACCGCCGTTTCCTTACGGTGGCGGTCCGCCAACCGGGTGAGACCGGGTTCGTCCACCTGGCGCCGGCTCACGATCAGGAGGCCTTCGACGTCTGCCGCGAGCAGGGCATCGAGCTGCGGCGCGCTCTCGATTCGAACGGGCGCTTCGGTCCCGACTCCGGCGACCTGGCCGGACGATTCGTCCACGGCGTCAACGAACTGGTCGTGGCCGAGCTGAAGCGCCAGCACAGCCTGCACTCGGTGCTTGCCGAGCGGAAGGCGTCGCCGATCTGCTGGCGGTGCGAGACGCCGACCATCCGCCTCGGG
>VBIC01000121.1:43205-50312 GCA_005881425.1 Chloroflexota bacterium
CCCGTCGCACCTCAGAGAGGGCCGGATGCGGGAATGGCTGGCACACAACGTCGACTGGGCGATCTCCCGGTCGCGTTACTGGGGGACGCCGCTGCCGATCTGGATCTGCGAAGGGTGCGGGGCCGTGCGCTGCGTGGAGTCGGCGGTCGAGCTGGGCCTTGCGCCCGGCAGCGACCTGCACCGGCCTCACGTCGACCGCGTCAGCCTGGCCTGCACGGCCTGCGACCGTACCATGCGCCGGATCCCGGACGTGCTCGACGTCTGGTTCGACGCGGGCTGTCTACCCTTCGCCCAGACCGGGTACCCGACGGCGCGAAGCGACGAGTTCCAGGAATCGTTTCCACCAGACCTGATGGTCGAGGGCGTCGATCAGACCCGGGGCGGTTTCTACACCAGCATGGTGATCAGCGAGGCGCTGTTCGGGAAGAACTTCACCCGCCGGGCGATCGCCCTGGGGCATGTGCTCGACGGGGCGGGCAGGAAGGCCAGCAAGTCCAGGGGGAACGTGCTGGACCCCGCCCTGGTCTTCGATCGCTTCGGCGCCGATTCGCTGCGCTGGTGGTTCTATACCTCGGTACCGCTGGGACGGAGCTACCAGATCAGCTTCGACTCCATCGATGCCGTCGCCCGCAAGTTCCTGCGCCCGCTGTGGAACGTGTTCGTCCTCTTCGATGCGCAGGCCTCCTGGAGCGACTTCGAACCGCGGCTGTGGCCGCCGAGCCTGGTCGAGTCGCGACCCTGTCTCGACCGCTGGATCCTTTCGCGAATCGCCGGCGTTGCCCGAAGCTCGCGCAAGCTGCTGGACGAGTACGACGCGCACGGCGCCTCGCTCCCGTACCAACCGCTGATCACCGACCTGTCCAACTGGTACGTGCGGCAGTGGCGGAGGCGCTTTACCGGCTCGCAGTCGCGGCCCGGCGACCGCCCGGCCGGCCTCTGGACACTCTACGAGGGCCTGCTCCTGATCTCCCAGCTGCTGGCTCCGTTCATTCCCTTCCTGACCGATGCGATCCACCGAAGCCTGTGCGGCCGCTCGGTGCACCTGTGCGACTATCCCGACGCCCTCGACGCGCTGCAGGATCCTGGGCTGGAGGAGACGATGGCCGGTTTGCGGGCGACCTGTGAAGAGGCGAACCGGATGCGGTCGGCCGCGGGCGTCCGGCAGCGCCAGCCGCTCTTTGCCGTGACCCTGCCCGCCCCCGGTTACCCAGCCGACCTGCTGGAGATCGTCGGTCATGAGGTCAACACGCGCCGGGTGGAGGTAGCCGGGTCGGCGCTCATGATCGATTCGCGCTCAACCCCAGACCTTGTTGCCGAGGGCTGGGCCAGGGAGCTGATCTGGCAGATCCAGGCAGAACGCAAACGCGTCGGCCTGGGGATTCAGGACGCCTCGATCGTCCTCTACCGGAGCGGATCGCGGCTGGAGAGCGCCCTGGCTGGATTCCGCGAGCTGATCCTGGATGAGACCCGCTCCGTCCAGCTGCTGCGCCTGGCCGGGGACGAGGATGCGACCACCTGCAGCATCGACGGCGAGACGGTACATATCAGCGTCAGGCAGGCTGCACGCGATGCCGTGCCGGCCGGGGCATGAACGAGGGCCAGCGTCCGGGAACCGCCGAAGCGGCCCGGCTGGTCGAACCGTCGCGAGTGGCGGCTCCGTCGGACACCTGGATGTACCTGGACGGACGGATGGTGCGTTACAGCGAGGCCCGGATCGGATTGCTCACCCATGCGCTTCACTACGGAACAGCCTGCTTCGAAGGCCTCCGCGCCTACTGGAATCCCGACCTCGGCCAGCTCTTCGTGCGGCATGCCGCTCGTCACTTCGAGCGGCTCGAACGGTCCTCAGCCTTCCTGGGCATCACCCCGCCCCTGGACGTCCCCCGGCTCGTTGCCCTCACCCTGGAGCTGCTCCGGCGCAATGAGATCCGGGCCGACGCCTACATCCGGCCCATCCTGTTCACCGCAAGCGAGGTGCTCAATCCCGCCATGGAAGGGCTTTCTCGTTCCTTCGCCGTCTACGTGACTCCCTTCGGCCGCCACGCCGACGCCGCGGTCGGCACCAGGTGCATGGTCAGCTCAGTACGCAAGATCCCGCTGGCGTCGATCCCCGCGAGCGCGAAGATCACAGGTACCTACGTCAACGCGGCGCTGGCCAAGAGTGAGGCCCGCCGGCACGGCTTCGACGAGGCGATCCAGCTCACCGGCGAGGGCAGGGTCTGTGAGGGAAGCATCGCCAACCTCTTCATGTTCCGAAACGGCGCGTTCGCGACGCCGCCCCTGAGCGACGGCATCCTCGACGGCATCACGCGCTACTCGCTGCTGCAGCTGATCCCCGGGGAGCTGGGGGTCGGGGTCGCCGAGCGCAGCATCGATCCCAACGAGCTCTATAACTGTGACGAGCTGCTGCTTTGCGGCACCGGAATGGAGGTCCTGGCCGTGACCGAGGTCGACGGTCACCAGGTCGGCGACGGCCGCGTCGGCAGAATGACGGCACAACTGCAGCAGAGATACCGCCAGGCGGTCCGAGGCTACTCGCCCCGCTATCGCGACTGGCTCACCGCGGTGTACGAGGGCGCGGGTTGAGGGCCGAGGCCCGGAAAAGGGGACGCACCGAGCCCCGGTATTGATTCAGCTACGAGATCGGGTTACACTGGCCGCGCCAGGGGAGGGAAGAAGCATGGGGAAGAAGGCGCGCGTCTTGCCCGGCGCGCTGGCGGCGATAGGACTCGTGGCCTGGATCGGCGCCACCCTGCCCGCGGCCGCGGCGGCGCCCTCCGGATTCCAGGCCGCCCGGCAGCTCGGATTCCCTTCCGGCGACGATTGGGAGCCCGCGGTCGCGGTCGACGGCAGCCACGTCTACGCCTTCTGGATGCACTTCGGGCAGCCGCCCGATTGCCCGCCTCTGACCGGCAGCTCGCACATGGTGTTCCAGGCCTCAGCGGACGGCGGCAAGACCTGGGGGCCGCCGCACAGCATCGCCTGCCAGCCCGAGTTCGGCGCCGACGCCCAGCTGGCGGTGACCACGCTTCCCAATGACGTGCATCGCCTCTACGCGTCCTGGATGCAGTCGAACCAGGCCAACAGCCCCATCTTCGTCGCCTTCTCAGACGACTTCGGCGGCAGCTGGTCGGCGCCGGTAAACGCGACCAGGCTCGACCACGGCGGCAGCGGCGGCGACAAAGACATCCTGGTGGCACGCGGGCGCGAGGTCTGGGTGACCTGGGAGCACCTGGCCAGCAACGTCGTCGCCCACACCCCGAACATCGAGACGACCGGCTTCGCGCCGGTGAGCGTGCCCAACCCGAGTGGCCAGGTCTCGCTGGCCAGCGGGGGCGGTCTCGATTCGCACGGCAACCTCTACTTCACATGGGGGGGTGTGGCGCAGCAGGGCGGCGCCAACGGTCCCACGACTCTGTGGATCGGCCGCTCGCCGGATAACGGAGCGACCTGGACCACGAGCACGATCGACGTCTCGGCGACCGCGCCTTCGCCCAGCGGGTCGGGTTGGGATTACTGGGGCGCGTCGACCGCGCTGGCGATCGTGCCGCGTCCCGGGCAGGCGACCGACCGGCTGGTCGCCGTGTACAACGCCGGCCTGAGCCCGGGTGCGCCGGAGAAGATCTTCGAGCGCTACTCCGACGACCTGGGCGCCAGCTGGAGCGCACGGCAGGACCTCGCCCCTTCAGCGGACTTAGTCTGGCACGGATTCCCCGCGGCGGTCGCCGACGCGGGCGGGGTGCACGTGACCTGGATGGACAACCGCAACAGCGGCGCCTTCCCCACCTGCCAGACGGACGCCTTCGGCAGCTGCGGCACCTGGAACGTCTGGTACACGACCAGCGCCGACGGCGCCACCGGCTGGACGCCGCAGGTGCGTCTGGACGGGCCAGCCTTCAGCGCGCTCGCGCCACACGCCTACCAGTCGAGCGCCGGGTTCATGCATCCCTACGGCGACTACATGTCGATGGCCCTCGACGCCGGGGGTCACACGTACGCCGTGTGGGGCGAGGGACCGGACTACGCCGGACCGGGCTCCGTCTGGTTCACCCGAAGCTAGCCACCCCGGGCAAGGGGCGGGCCCTCGCGTTTGATCGAGATCGGGGGCGGCTGCGCCGGCCATCGCCGTCGAGGCAGGATGAGAGAGAGGAATGCGCGGTCTCAAAGTGATCCGGTGAGAGCGCGGCCGCCGCTGCTGCCGGCGATCGGGAGCACCGCCTGGCTGGTGCTGGGCATGAACGCGCTCTCCTGCGTGGGCAGCGGCCTGACGGTGCCCTTCCTGCTCGTCTACCTGAACCACATCCGGGGCCTGTCCCTGACGGCGGCCGGCCTGATCCTGGCCCTGAGCGGTTTCGCCGGCATCGCCTCCACGCCCTTCGGCGGCTCGGTGATCGACCGCATCGGGCCTGTGCGCGGCTTCGTCATCGGGCTGGTCCTGGCGGGGCTGGCGATGGGCGGTTTCGCCTTCGTCACCACGCCCTCGACCGCCATGATCTGCGCCCTCGCCTACGGTGTGGCAGGCGGCTTCACCTACAGCGGGCTCTCCACCCTGCTCGCGGAGCTGGTGCCGGCGGCGGAGTGGGGGGCGGTCTTCGGGCTCCGCTTCACCACCGCCAACCTGGGCTTCGGCGCCGGCGCCCTGGTCAGCGGGCTGGTGCTCGACTTCCACGTGCCGCTCACGTTCGTCGCCGTCTTCCTCGGCGATTGCGCGTCGTATCTCCTGTTCGCGCTGGCCCTGCTGGCCTTGCAGCGCCGCTTCAGCGCGCCCGCGAGGCAGCCCGCCGAGACGGCGCCCCGCGGCGGTTACGGGGTCGTGCTCCGGGACCGGATCCTGGTCGTCGCCGTCCTGCTGCAGACGGTCTTCGTCTTCGTGCTGTTCCAGAGCGAATCAGCCTTTCCGGTCTGGGCGGTACAGCTGGTGCCGGGCACCCCGGCGGTGGTCGGGCTGGCCTTTGCGGCCAACATGCTGGCCCTGGTCCTGAGCCAGCTGTTCATCATCCGCCTGATGCGCGGGCACACCCGGACCGGCGCCGCGGCGCTCGCCGGCGTGCTGCTCGCCCTCACCTGGGGCCTGACGCTCGCCGCCTTCTTCCTGCCCGGACGCCTGGAGCGGAGCGCCGCACTGGTGCTCGCCCTCGCCGTCCTGGGGGTGGGGGCTGCCCTGCTCTCTCCGACCCTGGTGGCGGTCATCAACGACGTCGCGCCGGCGTACCTGCGCGGCCGCTACAACGCCGTCTATCACCTGTCGGCGCAGGTTGCGCCCCTCGCCGCGCCGGCCCTCGCCGGCTGGGCCCTGGGCCATGGCCTGGGTGTCCCGCTGATGGGCGGCCTCAGCGGCGCCAGCATCCTGACGGCCGGCCTCACCCTGTGGTTCGGCCGGATGGTGCCTCGCAACACCAACCGCGTGCCCGCGCCGGAGCTCCGGCGGCCCCTGCCGGCCGCGCCCCCCACCGATCCGACGCCGACGGTTTCGTTCGCAGGAGGAGAGTGATGCCCAAGCTACCCGTCGTCCACAGTGCGCCCATTGATGCGACCCGCCTCCCCTCACGGCTCCGCGCAAGATCCTTGTGGCCATGTCGGAGGCCTTCACCCG
Source organism: Chloroflexota bacterium (assembly GCA_005881425.1). Classification (GTDB taxonomy): domain Bacteria; phylum Chloroflexota; class Dormibacteria; order CF-121; family CF-121; genus CF-120. The sequence goes on from VBIC01000121.1 coordinate 48,799, forward strand.
TTCAGGCGACGGCTTCCGGCTCCGCCTCCGGCAGGTCCACAGGGATCAGGGGCTTAAGCCGCAGCATGGACATGGCGAGCACGAGGGTGACGACCACGGTGGCGGCGCCGAACAGGAAGGCCAGGTGATAGCCGGCGGCCAGGGCCTGCGTCCCGACCGCACCCTGGCGGACCAGGCCGAGGGTGCGCCAGGAAGCCAGGGTCGCGAGCACCGCGAGTCCGAGCGCACCGCCGACCTGCCCGGTGGTGTTCAGGATCCCCGAGGCGAGCCCGGCGTCGCGGGGCGGGGCGTCGGCCATCGCGATCAGTGCCAGGGAAGGGAAGGAGAGGCCGCCGCCGAGACCGAGCAGGGCGAGTGGAACCAGGAGGTGAAGCAGGTAGCTGGCGTTCACCGGCCCCAGGGCGAGCATCGCCAGCGCGGCCGCCACCACCGCCTGGCCGGCGCCGAGCACGCGCACCGGGCCGAAGCGGGCGATCAGCTGGGCGGAGAGTCGGATCGAGAAGAGTCCCATCACCACCGCGACGGGGAGGAAGGCAAGCCCGATCGCCATCGGACCGTAGCCGAGCACGCGCTCCAGGTCCAGCGAGCCGAGGAAGAAGAAGCCGATGAAGGCGGACGACATCAGCCCCTGGACCAGGTTGGCGACCGACAGCCTGCGCGAGGTGAACAGGCGCAGGGGAAGGATTGGATTGCGCGCCATCGACTGGCGCACCAGGAACGCCGCCAGCAGGGCCAGGGAAACGGAGCCGAAGCCGAGGGTGTGGGCGGAGACGAGGCCGTAGGCGGAGGATTCGACGATGGTGTAAACGGTGAGCATCAGGCCGGCCGTGACCAGGAGCGAGCCGATCAGGTCAGCGCCATGTCCCAGGCCGGTGCCCCGTTCCTCAGCCAGCAGGCGAGCCGAGGCCGCGGCGGTGGCCAGGCCGATCGGCACGTTGACGAAGAAGATCCAGTGCCAGCTGACCGCCTGGGTGATCAACCCGCCCGCCAGGAGCCCGATGGCGGCGCCGGCGGAGGCCACGAAGCTGAAGAGGCCGAAGGCTCGAGCCTGCTCGTCCGGCCTGGGAAACAGGGTGACGATCATGGCCAGGATGACCGCGGAGCTGGCGGCGCCGCCGATCCCCTGGATGAAGCGGGCCGCGATCAGCATCGGCTGGTTGAAGGAGAGGCCGCAGAGCACCGAGGCGCCGATGAAGATGCCGAGCCCGTAGAGGTAGACCCGCTTTCTGCCGGCCAGGTCGCCGAGGCGGCCGGCCAGTAGCAGCAGCCCTCCGAAGGCGACCAGGTAGGCGTTGATCACCCACGCCAGGGCGGACTGCGAGAAGCCCAGATCGCGCTGGATCGAGGGCATGGCGACGTTGACGATCGTCATGTCGACCACGATCAGGAGAAATCCGGTGCAGAGGACGGTGAGCGATAGCCAGCGCGTGTCTTTCATGCCCCTTGAGACCGCCACCCCCAGCAGAACTCATCGCCCCGGGCCGATATTCCCGCCGGCCGATGAATCCACAGGC
>VBIC01000198.1:0-1726 GCA_005881425.1 Chloroflexota bacterium
TGTCCTTCGCCTCTACCTGCGTCCTGCCCCTCGTCCCGGCCTTCGTGGCCTACATGGGCGGGCAGGCAGCGGCGGCGGGGACGGAGCCGACGCGACGGCAGCAGGCTCGCCTGATGGGGAACGCGCTCCTCTTCGTGCTCGGCTTCAGCAGCGCCTTCGTCGCCCTGGGGGCGTCCGCGGGGCTGCTCGGCGGGAGGCTGGACCTGCTCGCCTTCCGCCCCGCGCTGCTGCAGCTGGCCGGCATCGCGCTGGTGCTGATCGGGATCTCGATGCTGTTCCTCGGACGCATCCCGGGCCTGATGCGCGAGCGGAGGTGGGACGTCGCCCACCGGTTGCCCCGCGCGCCCTGGGCTTCCTACCTGATCGGTCTTGCCTTCGCGGTCGGCTGGACGCCCTGCGTCGGACCCATCCTGGCCGCCATCCTGATCCGCGCCGGAGCCTCGGGTACCGCCGCCCAGGGAGCCATCCTCCTCACCGCCTACTCCCTCGGGCTGGGAGTTCCGTTCCTGATCGCGGCAGGCCTCTCGGGGGCGCTCACCAGGATGGTCGCGAACCTGGGCAGCGCCGCACGGGTGCTCAACGGCGTCGCGGCGGTCTTTCTGATCGCAATGGGAGTCCTGATCTTCACCAACCGGCTCACGATCTTCAACAGCTACTTCCCGGTGATCGGCGGCACTACGCCCTTCGACAACCATTTCGACGCCTCGGGCGTGTCCGCGGTCGCCACGCCGATCACTCCCCTGAAGGAGGGGCAGGCGGCGCCAGCCTTCACCGCTCGCGACATCGATGGGAGGACGATCGCGCTGGCGCAGCTGCGCGGCCGCCCGGTGCTGCTCACCTTCTGGGCCACCTGGTGTCAGCCCTGCCGCCAGGAGCTGCCGCTGATCGCCCAGGCCTACCGCGCGCACCGGGCGCAGGGCCTGGCGGTGGTCGCGGTCGATTACGGGGACGAGTCTGCCGGCACCGTGCGCGCTTTCTGGGCCGAGATGGGTCTGGAGCCGGCCCCCGTGCTCGACCCCGACGGGAAGGTGGCCGAAGCCTATGGGGTGGGCCTGCAGGTCACGGGGCTGCCGGTGAGCGTCTTCATCGCCAGGGATGGAACCGTCAGCGGCTACGTGCCCTATCCCCTGACCCAGGACGTGCTCGATCCGGCCTTGAAGAAAGTGCTCTGAAGAGAAGATCGACGGGGCAGGAGGTGACGACGGCAACGCCGCAGGGGCATGGCGCCAACCGTAAAAGCTGACCCCTCAGCGTGGAGTGGCCGCGGGGTCTGGCGCTACCGCGTGGATCTGGCCGTTCAGGGCGATCCGGTCAGCCTCGGCGAAGGGTCCACTCCACTCATGGCCTACGACCGATTCCTGCTGAAGCTCGAGGGACTTTCGCCCACAGGGTCGTTCAAGGACCGGGGCGCCGCCACCGCTATCACGGCCGCGCGAGCCCGCGGCGCGCGCATGGTGGTCGAGGACTCTTCGGGGAATGCCGGCTCGGCCATCGCCGCCTACGCCGCGGCGGCCGGACTCAAGGCGCGCATCTTCACCCCCGATGACATCGTGCCGGCCAAGGCGCGTGCGATCCAGGCGCTGGGTGCGGATCTGGTCCGGATCTCCGGGCCACGGTCAGCCGTCACCGCGGCCGCGCTCGACGCGGCCCGCCAGGCCTACGATGTCGGCCACGCTCGCGACGACACGTTCCTGGAAGGCGTGAAGACGATAGCCTTCGAGCTCTA
>VBIC01000198.1:1739-2128 GCA_005881425.1 Chloroflexota bacterium
AGCTGGGAGACCGGCTCACCGACGTGGTCACACCGGTCGGGCAGGGTACGGTCTTGATCGGGCTGGCGGCGGGCTTCGCCGACCTGGTCACCGCCGGACTCCTGGCCACGCCCCCGCGCCTCCACGGCGCACAATCGGAGGCGTGCGCGCCCCTGGTGCGCGGCTCCAACCTGGGACGGCCCGCCCCGGTCGTCCCTCTACCCTCCATTGCCGACGGGGTCCGCATCGCGGAGCCGACGCGGGCGGAGCGGAGCTACGCCGCGGTCCGGTACAGCGGCGGCCGCTGGATCGCCGTCTCGGAGGACGCCATCGAGCGCGCCTGGCGGCGGGCGGCCGCGGATGGGCTGCTGATGGAGCCGACCTCAGCGGTCGCCCTGGCTGCGGCCCAC